>JANNFC010000214.1:0-5048 GCA_031379405.1 Betaproteobacteria bacterium
CCCGAAGTTTGCCCCCGCGCCAAGCGCGCGGGGAATACGAGTTCAACCATTGCGGGAAAGCCGGTCAGGAGATGCTGTATGCCCGGGTGCATCAATGAGCCAATGCCAGCCACTACAGTGAGGACGACATCTACTCCATCCGCGTGCAGGGCAGACTGCCCAAGACGGGCAGGTGAACAATGCGTGGCGCAGACTTGGCCCCGTGCGCGCCGTCAGCATGCCGCAGAATCGCAGTGTGCAAGCCACATTTGGTCGTATTCCATAGAGCGTGATTTCTGCGTGTGCGATAGAGAAACGCTCAGCTTTTCGCTGGGTGAAGGCGCGAATGCATGCTTCCTCTAGAAAAAGTGCGCTCTCAGAGGGAAAAACGCTCATTTAGCGATTGACAACCGCATAAGCACTAGGCATTCTCCACTCGCCGCGCAGTGGCGCTCCAGGAGAGGACGCTCACTAGAGCGCGACGAATCCCTTGCGTATCCTTTGGAGACTAATCACGATGGCTACTGCCAAAAAGAGTCCGGCCAAAAAGGCCCCCGCCAAAAAGCCTGCGGCTAAAAAAGCTGCTCCTGCTAAAAAGCCTGCGGCTAAAAAAGCTGCTCCGAAGAAGGCGGCAGCTGCACCCAAAAAAGCCGCTGCGAAGCCCGCCGCAAAAGCTGCCGCCAAGAAGCCGGCAGCCAAGCGCAAGCCCAATGCGGCTTTCATGAAGCCTATGACCCCCAGTGCGTCGCTCGCCGCCGTAATCGGCACCAGCGCAATGCCGCGCACGGAAGTCACCAGCAAACTCTGGGCATACATCAAGAAAAACAGTCTGCAAGACCCCGCCAATAAGCGGATGATCAATGCCGACGACAAACTTAAGATGGTGTTCGGCGGCAAGAAGCAAGTCTCGATGTTCGAGATGACCAAGTTGGTCGCGGCTCACTTGTCCTAATTTTCGGGTGTATTGGGCCCGGTTCGTACAAGACCGGGTCTTCTTTCTGAGTCGCTTACGCGACGTGGACGAGCCCGTGCGGTTGCGCCGCACCTCTGAATCAAGTTCCCTGGTCTGAATTCCCTCGCTTGAAGTACCGCTTGGTGTGCGATGTTATGTATATGGCTCCCTTCTGCCCCCTCCCTAGCCCTCCCCCAAAATAAACTCCGCCGCCTTCTCCGCAATCATCGTAGTGGGCGCATTCGTGTTCCCGGAAGTAATGCGCGGCATCACAGAAGCGTCGGCGATACGCAACCCGGCAATCCCGTGTACCTGCAGCCGATCATTCACCACCGCTTTAGGGTCATTGCCCATCTTGCAAGTACCCACGGGGTGAAAGATGGTGGTGCCCAGGTTGCCTGCGGCTTGCTGCAACTGCTCGTCCGAAAGCAGGGATGGTCCTGGCTTCAACTCTTCCGGGCGATACTTTGCGAGCGCTTTGGCAGCCATGATTTTGCGTGTGAAGCGCAGCGAATCCACCGCCACCTTTCGATCCTCCGCCGTGGACAGGTAGTTAAGTTGAATTGCGGGCGCTGCCTCGGGCTCGCGGCTCTTGAGTCTCACATGTCCTCGGCTCGTCGGACGCAGGTTGCACACGGAAGGGGTGATGGCCGGATAGGGATGCAACGGATCGCCAAATTTGTCGAGGGACAGCGGCTGCACATGCCATTCGATGTTGGCGGAGGGCTGAGCCGGATCGCTCCTGGCGAAGGCGCCCAATTGCGAGGGCGGCATCGTCAATGGGCCGCTACGGAAGAACAGGTATTCCAATCCCATCGCCATTTTGCCGAACAGGCTGTTGGCGCGTTCGTTCAGCGTGGTGACGCCAGACACTTTGTACACCGTGCGAACCTGGAGGTGGTCGTGCAGATTCTCGCCCACACCAGGCAGGTCATGGACTGATGGGATGCCCTTTTGCTGTAACAGCGCACCCGGCCCCACGCCGGAGAGTTGCAGGATCTGGGGGGTGCCGATGGAACCGGCAGCCATCACGATCTCCTTGCGCGCCTCGGCGGTGTGCATGCCGGAGGCGTCGCGATACTCCACGCCGGTGGCCCGTTTGGGCTCACCCTCGATGCGCAAGCGATGCACGTGCGCACCGGTGCGCACCCTAAGATTCGGCCGGCTCATGGCCGGGCGCAGGAAGGCTTTAGTGGCGCTCCACCGTACGCCGCGCCGCTGGTTCATTTGAAAGTAGGCGTTGCCGAAGTTGTCGCCCCGATTGAATTCGGCAATCTTCGGAATGCCGCTTTCCTCGGCGGCGTCGCGCCAGGCATCCAGGATTTCCCAGCTGACACGCCGCTCCTCGACCCTCAGGCCACCACCGGCACCGTGCAACTCGTCGCCACCGTGGGCGTAGTCTTCAGTGCGCTTGAAGTAGGGCAACACTTCGTCCCATGACCAACCGCGATTGCCTAGTTCGGACCAATGGTCGTAGTCGCTCTTTTGCCCGCGCATGTAGATCATGGCGTTGATGGAAGAGCATCCGCCCAGCACCTTGCCGCGCGCATACAGGATGGAGCGGCCGTTCAAACCCGGATCCGGTTCGGTCTGGTAGCACCAATCGGTGCGCGGGTTTCCGATGGTGTAGAGGTAACCCACCGGGATGTGGATCCAGATGTAATTGTCCTTGCCGCCGGCTTCGAGGAGCAGCACGGAATTGTTCGGGTCCGCGCTCAGGCGGTTGGCCAACAAGCAGCCGGCCGATCCGGCGCCGACGATGACATAATCGAAACTCCCCGCGTTGCTCTCCATTTTCCTGTGTCCTCGGTATTGTTCGCGGGGATTATAGAAGCGGGCTTCTCCGCTCATGCAAGGGAATTCCGATGACTATGAATGTCTCCTCCGTCGCACCAGCCACCCTGAACTCGTACTCCCCGCGCGCTTGACGCGGGGAGTACGAGTTCAAAGCTCTATAAAATCCCACTTACTACCAACTACTAACGCATCTCCCAAGGAATCTCCTTGCCTCTGATCCGACCGTTTACCGGACTGCGTCCGCCGTCGCAGTTCGCTGCGCAAGTCGCAGCACCACCCTATGACGTGCTCTCCAGTGAAGAAGCGCGTGCGCGTGCGGCCGGCAATGCCAACAGTTTTCTGCACGTTTCCAAAGCGGAGATTGATCTGCCCGCTGATGCCGACGTGTACGGTGCGGCCGTTTACGCCAAGGCCCGCGAGAATCTCGCTCGGCTGACAACGCAGGGTGTGTTGGTGCGCGACCACGTGCCCTGCTTCTACGTCTATCGAATGACCATGGGCGCGCATCGGCAGACCGGTGTGGCGGGTGTCGTGTCGATTCAAGACTACGATTCACAGCGCATCAAGCGGCACGAACTGACACGTCCGGACAAGGAGGACGATCGGGTTCGCCACATGCAGGCACTCAACGCCCAAACCGGGCCCGTGTTACTTGCCTATCGCTCGCGCCCGGAAGTGGATTCGATCATTGCGACAGCGGCTGCTTCCGAGCCCGCCATCGACGTCGTTGCCGACACCGGCGTGCGACACGAACTGTGGGTCATTCAGCACACCTTCATTTGCCAGAGAATCGTTGCGGCCTTCGAAGCGTTACCGGCACTGTATATCGCCGATGGCCACCATCGTGCCGCCGCAGCTTCGCGCGTGGCGGCGGCACGGCGCGGATCGGGTCGTCACGGCAGCCACGAACACCTTCTCGTGGTGGCCTTTCCGCATCGGGAAATGCGCATTCTCGATTACAACCGCGTCGTGTCCGATCTGAACGGACTGCCGGTGGAAGCATTCCTGGACCGAGTGCGCGACCGGTTCACGTTGCAACCTTCCGGCGAGCACGTAACGCCGGCGAAGCGTGGCGAATTTGGCATGTATGTGGCGGGCCGGTGGTATCGGCTACAAGTAAATGACGGGCTTGTCCCTCAGGATCCGGTAGGGTCGCTCGATGTGAGTGTTCTCTCCGATCAGGTGCTCTCGCCGCTATTGGGCATCCAGGATGCGCGGCGTGACAAGCGTATCGATTTCGTTGGCGGCATTCGCGGCGTAGCCGAGCTGGAGAAGCGGGTTGATAACGGTGCCGCCGCCGTGGCATTCTCGCTCTACCCCACCAGTATGGAGGACTTGATGGCGGTGGCGGACGCGGATCGGATCATGCCTCCGAAGTCCACCTGGTTCGAACCGAAGTTAGCTGATGGGCTGGTGTCGCATATTTTGGATTAGAAGGGACAGCAACCCCCTCCCTAGCCTTCCCTCGCGTGATACCGCGTCACCAGATCCACCTCATTCTTCGACCCCAGAAACACCGCCACTCTCTGATGTAAGGTCTCGGGTTGCACCTCGAGTATGCGTTGTTGCCCATTGGTAGCGGCACCGCCTGCCTGCTCCACGATCATCGACATGGGATTGGCTTCGTACATCAGGCGCAGTTTGCCGGGCTTAGCGGGTTCGCGCGCGTCTCTGGGGTACATGAAGACACCGCCCCGCGACAGGATGCGGTGCACATCCGCCACCATGGAAGCCACCCAACGCATGTTGAAATCCTTGCCGCGCAGCCCGGTCTTGCCCGCCAGGAGTTCTTCCACATAGCGCTTAACCGGCGCTTCCCAGTGCCGCATGTTTGACATGTTGATGCTGAACTCCTTGGTGTCTTCCGGAATACGCAGATTGGGTTGCGTCAGGACGAAACTGCCTAGTTCTCGATCCAGCGTGAATACATTCACCCCGTCACCCAAGGTCAACACCAACAGCGTGGTCGGGCCATACACCGTGTAACCCGCGCACACTTGCTGCACGCCGGGCTGAAGAAAATCCTGCTCCGTGGGAATGCCACCACCTTTTGGACTGCGCAGTACCGAAAAGATGGTACCCACCGAAACATTCACGTCGATGTTGGACGAGCCATCCAACGGGTCGAACAAAAGCAAGTAATCCCCCCTGGGGTACTGCGTGGGGATCTGGTGCGGGTGCTCCATCTCCTCGGACGCCATGGCGGAGAGGTAGCCCCCCCATTCGTTGGTCTCGATGAGGATTTCGTTGGAGATGACATCGAGCTTCTTCTGCGCTTCGCCCTGCACGTTGTCGGTGCCGGCGGTGCCCAGCACATCGG
>JANNFC010000224.1:0-10032 GCA_031379405.1 Betaproteobacteria bacterium
CTTTCGTAATCCGGTTTCCATGGGATGCCCGATGAGCGCGCGTACTTCCGCTACCTCGCCATTCAGTCGTATCTTGATGCGGATAGGCTCAGCCATGCTCGAATGCCTCGCAGATCATGAAGCACAGCCGCCGATGGTGACTTGGACCTCGCGCGAGGCCATGAAATACTTTCCGCTGGCCAAGACGTAGACCCGCAAGCGCGAGGTCTCGCCCATTTTGATGCGAGTGGAGATGAAAGGATCGAGCCCCTTGCCGATGGTGAAGTTCGCCACGTAGGGTTGCACGTTCTTGTCCGAGAAGACGAAGATGTGTTCGGTGTTGGGGATTTTGCTCATCACGTCGATGGGCACTTGCGCGCCGTTCTCAGCGATCTCCGGTGCATTGAGCACTATGTCCTCGGAGGCTTGTGCATGCGTGATACCGGCTGCTTTGATTGCTTCGTCTACCTTCATGGATTCGAAGGCCGCTTGATTCCAGGTAGCGGCCAACAGCGGCCGCAGCGCGCCTACCGTGCTGGCACCGATTACCGTGGCCAGGCGGAGCAACTGCCGTAGTAAATTCCGGCGATTCATCAACCTTGTATACATGAAAGGCGCAAACTCAATACTGATAGATGTATTCGATGATCTGATCGATCTCTTGTTCCGTCAACACGCCGTGTTTGCCGAAGGGCGGCATGATGGTGTTTGGATTGTTCACGGTCGAGTCCCACAACTGCGCGCGCAAGACGGCGCGGTCTGGAAAGCGGCTGCGTACACCTGCCAGAGGTGGGCCGAGGGTGGCCAGTGTAATGGCTTTTGGATCGCCTGGAATGCGGTGGCAACCCAGGCAGTTGCCTTTCTCATAGCTGTGCGCCAATTGCCGGCCCGTGGCGACGTCATCTTCCCGCGCCGAGGCGCAACGAATCGTGACAGCGACGCACAGCAAGACCCGTAACAGCAGCGCAACGCGCATCAACTCGCAACCCAGTGCCCGGATTTGCCGCCCTTCTTCTCCAGCAAGCGCACGCCTTCGATGCACATGCCTCGGTCGATGGCTTTGCACATATCGTAGAGGGTGAGCAATCCCACACTTACCGCCGTCAGGGCCTCCATCTCCACGCCGGTGCGTCCGAGGGTTTCCGCAGTGGCTGTGCAATGTACGACGTTGTCGACCGTGTCCGTCGCGAAGTCCACCGTCACTCGCGTAAGGCCAATGGGGTGGCACAGGGGAATCAAGTCGCCCGTGCGTTTCGAGCCTTGGATCGCGGCAATGCGCGCGACGCCGATGACGTCGCCCTTGGCGGCCGTGCCCGAGACGATCTTGCTTAGGGTTGCCGCTTGCATCCGAATAGTGCCGGTGGCGATGGCGACTCGATGGGTTTCGGCCTTTTCGCCGACGTCCACCATATGGGCGTGACCGCCGGCGTCGAAGTGGGTTAGATCAGTCATGAGTTGGCAACGTTGATGGGAAAAGCCAGCGATGGACGGCGAACCATCCAAACTCGGAAGGTATCATAGCACCATGATACTTATCCGCTTCCTTCGACGCCCGATATGCTCGCTGTGCGCTGCATTCAGCCTGCTGGCCTGTGGCACGACGCTGTTTGCGGACACCTTGCCCGACTTAGGGGATGCGTCCGAATCCGCCATTTCGGCGCAACAGGAGCGGCGTTTGGGTGAGAGCATCATGCAGCAGATTCGTTCTCATCGCGCCTATTTGGACGATCTGGAAGTGGTGGCTTATCTCAATGCCATCGGCTACCGGCTCGCCTACCAAAGTCAGGACTTGCGCTTTGCATTCGAATTCTTCGGTGTGGACGATCCTTCCGTCAACGCGTTCGCTTTGCCCGGCGGATTCATCGGCGTGCATACCGGGTTGCTGGTAACGGCGCAGTCCGAATCCGAATTGGCTTCGGTGCTGGGTCACGAGGTGGCCCACGTCTCGCAGCGGCATCTGGCGCGGTTGATCGCCGCACAACAAAAAGCGCAGGTGGCCTCCATTGCCGCCCTCGCATTGGCCATCCTGGCCGCGCGTTCGAGCCCGGATTTGGCGCAGGCCGCAATTGCCGGCGCGCAATACGCGACCGTCCAAACCCAACTCAATTTCACTCGCGAGCACGAACGCGAGGCGGACCGGATCGGTGTGCAATTGCTCGACAAGGCCGGGTTCGATACGCGTGCCATGCCAGTGTTTTTCGAGCGTTTGCAACGCGCCACCAGAGTCTACGATTCCAACGCGCCATCCTATGCGCGCACGCACCCCGTGACCTATGAGCGCATTGCCGACGTGCAGAACCGCGTGGAGTCCCTGCCTTATCGCCAGGTGCCGGACTCGCTCGATTTCCTGCTTCTACGTACCAAACTGCAAGCGCGCCAGATGCGGGCGCAGGAAGCCGTGGGTTTGTTCGATGCGCAACTCAAGGAGAAACGCTACGGTTCCGAGGCTGCCACGCGCTACGGACTGGTGTTCGCCCTGCTGCAAGCAAAGAGCGTCGGTCGTGCCATGCAGGAATTGCCACAGCTTCTTAGCGCGGCAAAACATCACGCCATTGCGGACACGCTAGGAGGGCAGGTGATCTCCGCGACGGGGGATACGAAAGCCGCCTTGCAATTCTACGAGGAGGCCTATGGACGCCACGCCAAGCACCGCGCCTTGGTGGTGGACTATGCGCGCCTTCTGCTGAATCAGAAGCGGCCCAAGGAAGCGCTCAGGCTCGCCACCGATCTACTGAGCACCGGGATAAATGACGCTCGCTTGTATGAGCTGCAAGCCGAAAGCTATGCGGCCCTGGGCAAGCGACTGCAGCAGCATCGGGCTCAGGCTGAAGCCTATCTGCTGCGCGGGAGCTTGCCTGCCGCCATCGAGCAATTGCAAATTGGGCTGCGCGCTGCTGATGGTGATTACTACGAGCTTTCCAGCGCCGAGTCGCGTGTGAGGGAGCTTAAGGCGCTCGATGCGGATTTGAAGCGGAAGTAGTTTCCGATCCTTTACGGCGGAAGGCGCTGCGCTTTTCCGCGCTACGTGTTACCGGCGTGGGTTATCCCGCAGCTTCTAAGCTTTTCCCGCTGTGGTTCGATAAAGCGATGGTACTCATTGCCATTGCCTATGAAGAAAGTCGGTAAATACGAGGTCATCAAAGAACTTGGACGGGGCGCCACCAGTGTGGTTTACCTCGCGCGCGACCCCTTTGCCAACCGCGAGGTGGCGATCAAGGTGGTTCAACCTGAAATGCTGGGAAATCAGGAGTACGGCAAGCGCTTTCGTAAGCTTTTCCTGACTGAAGCCTCGTTGGCAGGCAAACTCTCACACCCGCACATTGCCGCTATCTATGACGCGGTCGCCGACGACGATTTGAGCTACATCGTCATGGAGCACGTCAATGGGGGGACGTTGGAGCCCTTCATCCGCGTGGACAATTTGTTGCCCATCGGCAAGGTGATCGAGGTCATTTTCAAGTCTTGCAAGGCGCTCGATCACGCGCACCGGCGCGGTGTGATCCACCGGGATATCAAGCCGGCCAACATTCTGTTGGCGGGCGGGACTGACATCAAGATTTCCGATTTCGGCACGGCCTTGCAAACAGCGGCCGAAACCACCCAGATCAGCGGAGTGGGCTCACCCGCCTATATGTCGCCTGAACAATGCCAGGATCAGCCACTTACGCTGCAGACCGACATCTTCTCGCTGGGCGTGGTGATGTACCAATTGCTGACCGGCAGCCTGCCATTCAAGGCCAACAACAACTACAGCGTCGTGTTCCAGATTCTCAACATCGACCCACCACCGCCTGGCGTGTTTCGTCCCGAGATTCCCAATAGCGTGGATCTCATCGTACGCCGCATGCTCTACAAGCCCCTGGACAAGCGCTACCAGAGTTGGGAGGAGTTGTCGCAGGATCTGGTCAGGTGCTTCAAGGAGGTGGGGCGTCCCGGACAGACGGTACCGGACGCGGAGAAATTCGCCGCGGTAAGGGGGCTGAACTTCTTTCGGCAATTCAGCGATGCCGAGCTATGGCAGGCACTCAATATTGCCACTTGGCACCGCGTGGGACCGCAAACTCAGATTATCCGTGAGGGCGACAGCGGGACCTCGTTCTACGTGTTGATTGCGGGCGAAGTAAAAGTTACGAAGGATGGAAAGCTGCTCAACGTGCTGCGCGCCGGGGAGTGCTTCGGCGAGATGGCGTGGTTGTCGCGAAAGCAGTCCAAACGCAGCGCCAGTGTGACCGCCCTGGGCGAGGCCTCCGCCATCGAGATCCAGGCCGAGGCGATGGAGGCCGCCCCCGAATTGTGCCGCCACCAGTTCACCGACGCCTTCCTGGAACTGTTGGTGGATCGGCTGGACAGTGCTGACATGCGCATCGCGCAACTGATGCGCGAGCGGGTTGCTGCCACGGCCTGAGCCGGTTGTCTGTCGTCGGTGGTCCGCGGTCGGCATCCTCTGGTGTATGATTCCCCATAGTCCTAATTACTGAGTAACCTCGCCTGTGTTTGAACAAATCGACGTCAATGGCCTCGATGCCCTCCAGACGGAGGGTCCAGTCGTGCTCATCGATGTACGCACGGATGCGGAAGTCGCACGTGGCGTGATCACCGGCACCCGGCATATCGCCCTGCATGAATTGCCGCACCAAGCTTCCGAGTTGGACCCCAACGCCGTCACGGTCTTGTACTGCCAGTCCGGAGGGCGCTCGGCGCAAGCCTGCGCCTTTTTGTCCGATCAGGGATTCGCCAAACTGCACAACTTGCAAGGCGGGATTATGGGATGGTTGAGGGCGGGGCGAGCGCTGTCCTCCCCGGGAGAATAGATCGCGATGGAATCGGAAGTCTTCGACAAAGAGCTGGACGCGCGCGGCCTCAACTGTCCGTTGCCGATCCTGCGCACTAAGAAAACCCTTAACGATATGGCATCGGGTCAGGTCCTGAAAATCCTGGCAACGGATCCAGGATCGGTACGGGATTTTCAGGCGTTCTCCAAGCAGACCGGCAATGAATTGCTGTCGCAGCGCACTACACCCGCCGACTTCACCTTCTTTCTGCGCAAGCGATAGCTCTGATGCCAAATCGATCACCCGTAGATCAGGTGCTAGGTGTCCTCGACCAAACCCTGAGAACGCTATTTGCCCCGGCGCATAGTGCGCGCCAGAGTCCGGCCGCGGAGCGTCCCCAGGCGGCCATGTCCGATCAGGAGCGGCGCTTGTCCGCTGACCTTATGCGGGTCAACCACAGTGGTGAGATCGCGGCCCAGGCACTCTACGAGGGGCAAGCCTTGGTCGCGAGGGACGAGACCCTGCGGCAGTTGTTGCGACAGGCCGCCCGCGAAGAGGCGGACCATCTTGCCTGGACCGAAGGTCGAATTGCGGAGCTTGGCGGGCGCAAGAGCCTACTCAATCCCCTATGGTACGGCGCAGGGGTGGCGATGGGCGTGGCGTCCGGGTTGTTGGGGGACCGCTGGAATCTGGGCTTCCTGGCAGAGACCGAGCGCCAGGTGGAGTCTCATCTCGAGTCTCATCTGAAGCAATTACCCGTGTCAGACGACAAGAGCCGCGCCATTCTCGAACAGATGAAGCAAGACGAAGCCAGCCATGCGACGGCAGCCCGGCGCTCGGGCGGCGAAGACTTGCCCGCTCCCGTGCGCTTCGCAATGCGCTGCTCTGGCCGAGTCCTGACGAGCCTATCGCGCCTGCTCTGAGGCTTCCTCGCGAATCTCCCAGTCATGGGTGACAGTGGCGGTTTTCGCCAGCATGGCCGTTGCCGAGCAATACTTCTCCGCTGACAGCTTGATGGCCCGGCCGACGTGCTTGCCGTCCACCCCGCGCCCCGTCACCACGTAATGAAAATGTATGCGAGTGAACACTTTCGGGTCGCTCTCGGCACGCTCCGCATCAATCTCGATCACACAGTCGGTTACCTGCTGGCGGGCCTTGCGCAGAATCACGATGACATCATAAGCGCTGCATCCCCCCGCACCGGTGAGCATCAACTCCATGGGGCGAGGCCCCAGATTCTTGCCGCCGCCTTCCGGCGCACCATCCATGATGACGGCGTGGCCGCTCTGTGTTTCCGCCAGGAAGGCAACACCCTCCACCCATTTGATGCGAGCTTTCATTGGATATTCCTGTTGCTAACCGCGTTTTCCGCCTGTATTCAGCCGGCATCGGTCCGTGATCTTGAATACTGCGGAATAAAGGGGACTTCGCGGGCGGGGTATTGACCCCGCCCTTGACCAAATTGACCAAATTGACCAAAGGGGGCTACGTGAAAATCACTTCACCCCTTTGGAAACCCGCGAAGTTTGCCCCCGCGCCAAGAGCGCGGGAAATACGAGTTAATTACTTAAGATCATAAGCTTAGAGCCGTAACTGTGCTGTTGGAGTGTAAAATTCCAATCGTATTCTATAGAATTCAGCCCTTTGGCTTCGCGGTGAGGTGATGGCAAGCATGTCGGACAACCCTGGCAACAGCGGGAAAAGCAGCCCTGGCAAAAGACGATTTCTACTTGCCGCCACCAGTGCTGTAGGTGGCGTATCAGCGCTCGGCGCGGCAGCGCCTTTCATATTGAGTATGTTTCCGAGCCAGCGCGCGCGCGCGGCCGGTGCGCCGGTGGAATTCGATCTGAGCAAGGTCGAGCCGGGTATGCTCGTCACCGTCGAGTGGCGCGGCAAGCCCGTATGGGTGGTGAATCGAACGCCGGAAATGCTGGCCGGACTGGACAAGCTCGCCAACGAAGTGGCTGATCCTAACTCCGAAATGGCCATGCAGCCCGATTACTGTAAGAACAAGACGCGCTCGAAAAAGCCCGAGGTCCTGGTGGTGGAGGGCATCTGTACGCACCTGGGTTGTTCGCCTACCGCCAAACTTACGGCTGGCGCGGACAGCGGACTGGGCGATGGCTGGCAAGGCGGCTTCTTCTGTCCCTGCCACGGATCCAAATTCGATCTGGCCGGGCGTGTGTTCAAAGGCGTTCCGGCGCCCGCGAATCTGCGCATCCCCAAGCACACCTATCTCAGCGACACCCGCCTGCTGATCGGCGAAGATAAAAAGGAGGCCTAAGGCATGGGCGCGCTTATGCAGTGGATCGACGACCGCTTTCCGGCCACCAAAATGTGGAAGGAGCATCTGTCGGAATACTACGCACCGAAGAACTTCAACTTCTGGTACTACTTCGGCTCGCTCGCCCTGGTAATTCTGGTCATCCAGATCGTCTCGGGCATCTTCCTCACCATGCATTACAAGCCCGATGCAGCCAGCGCCTTCGCCTCGGTCGAGTACATCATGCGCGACGTCCCCGGCGGATGGCTGATTCGATATATCCATTCCACCGGCGCCTCCCTGTTCTTCGTGGTGATCTATCTGCATATGTTCCGCGGATTGATCTACGGGTCGCACCGCAAGCCGCGCGAATTGATCTGGTTATTCGGCACCTTGATCTATCTGTGTCTGATGGCCGAAGCCTTCTTCGGCTATTTGCTTCCCTGGGGACAAATGTCTTATTGGGGCGCGCAGGTGATCGTGAACCTATTCAGCGCAGTGCCGTTCATCGGCGAGGATTTGTCGTTGTGGATACGCGGCGACTTCGTGGTGTCCGACGCCACCCTCAACCGCTTCTTCGCCTTCCACGTCATCGCCCTTCCACTGGTACTGGTGGCGCTGGTGGTCGTGCATATCATTGCCTTGCATGAAGTGGGGTCCAACAACCCGGACGGCGTCGAGATCAAGAAAAACAAGGATCCCAAGACCGGCCACCCGATCGATGGTATCCCGTTCCATCCCTATTACACGGTGAAGGACATCGTCGGCGTCGTGGTCTTCCTCATGGTGTTCACGGCCATCATTTTCTTCGCGCCGGAGATGGGCGGGTACTTCCTGGAATACAACAACTTCATTCCGGCGGACCCCCTCGCCACGCCGTCCCACATCGCGCCGGTGTGGTACTTCACGCCGTTCTATTCCATCTTGCGTGCCGTGCCTCCCATGATGGGATCGCAATTCCCCGGGGTGGTCGCCATGGGAATGTCCGTAGTGATTTTCTTTTTCCTGCCCTGGCTGGATCGCGGCGCCGTGAAGTCCATTCGTTACCGCGGACCGAAGTTCAAGCGCTGGATCACGGCCTTCGTGGTGGTATTCGTCGTTCTCGGTTACCTGGGAACCGCGCCCACCAATGTTTGGGGGCAGTTCGGCAAGTGGCTTGACGAGGCGGACGTAGCAACCGTGGTGGCGCGTATCTGTACCGTCGTCTACTTCGCGTTCTTCATTCTGATGCCTTGGTACACGCGCTCGGACAAGACTTTGCCCGAGCCCAACCGAGTCACGATGTGATCAGCGCGCAAAGTGCAACGACCGAAAGATCAGCAAATATGAAGAAGCTGTTAATTGTATTGCTCTGCTTGCCGGCGCTGGCGATGGCGTCCACGGACGTGAAACTCGATCGCGCGCCCATCGATCCGCACGACGCCATATCGATCCAGCGTGGCGCGAAGACCTTCGTGAACTACTGCTTGAATTGCCATAGCGCCTCGTCCATGCGTTACAACCGGCTCACGGATCTGGGTCTCACGGAATCTCAGATCAAGAACAACCTGATGTTCGTAACGGACAAGGTCGGCGAACAAATGCACATCGCCGCCCGGCCCGCGGATCAAAAGGTCTGGTTCGGCAAAACGCCGCCCGATCTATCCGTGATCGCGCGCGCCCGCGGGGCGGATTGGCTGTACACCTACCTGCGCACCTTCTTCCGGGACGAAACCAAGACCACTGGATGGAACAATATGGCCTTCGACAGCGTCGCAATGCCACACGTGCTATGGCAGTTGCAAGGGCAGCAGGTGATGAAGGTAGAGGAAGTCGAAGGTCCCCACGGTAAGCACCAGGTCAAGCGCTTGGCGCAGCAAACCAAGGGCACAATGACGCCGAACGAGTATGACCGGTTCGTCGCCGACCTCGTCAACTACCTCGTATTCATGGGAGAGCCCGCGCAAACCACGCGTAAGCAGATCGGTTACGTCGTACTCATGGTGTTGGGCGTACTATTTATTCTCGCCTATATGCTGAAGCAGGAATACTGGAAAGACATTCACTAGTTCGAAAGGCCACACCTATGATGACCTTATATTCAGGCACGACCTGTCCCTTCAGCCAACGCTGCAGAATCGTTCTGTACGAGAAGGGCATGGATTTCCAGATCACCGATGTGGACTTGTACAACAAGCCCGAGGATCTGGCCGTGATGAATCCCTACAACCGCGTACCGGTCCTGGTCGAGCGCGAACTCATCCTGTACGAATCCAACATCATCAACGAGTACATCGACGACCGCTTTCCGCATCCGCAGTTGATGCCAGCGGACCCGGTGATGCGGGCGCGCGCGCGACTGTTCCTGTTCCGCTTCGAACACGAACTGTTTTCCAACATCGACATCTTGGAAAAAGGCCCCACCAAGTCGGCTGACAAAGCACGCATCGTCATTCGAGACAGCTTGACGCAAATCGCACCCGTGTTTCTCAAACAGAAGTACATGCTGGGCGACGAATTCTCCATGCTCGATGTGGCCATTGCGCCATTGTTGTGGCGTCTGGAGTATTACGGTGTACAGTTGCCAAAGCAGGCCGCCCCGCTGCAGAAGTACGCGGAACGCATCTTCAGCCGTCCAGCATTCATCGAGGCTCTCACGCCTTCGGAAAAGGTAATGCGCAAGTGAAAGAAACTCCGACCACGCCCTACCTCATCCGCGCCATCTGGGAGTGGTGCGGTGACAATGGATTGACCCCTTACCTATCGGTCAAGGTCAATGCGCAAACGCGCGTCCCGCCGGAATACGTGCGAAAAGGCGAGATCGTTCTAAACATTGGCGCCGATGCCTGCCGCAACCTGAAGATCGGCAACGACGTCATTCAGTTCTCCGCGCGCTTCAACGGCTCGTCTCGGGAAATATCAGTACCCGTCAATTGCGTAGCGGGAATCTTCGCCAAGGAAAACGGGCAAGGACTGGCTTTCCAGCCGGTCGAGATCGGCGCTGCAAGCGCACAGGATGCGGCAGCCGAGCCTAAGAAG
>JANNFC010000257.1:0-2806 GCA_031379405.1 Betaproteobacteria bacterium
CAACGAAGTGACATAGCCTCGCAATACGCGCCAATGTGCGTGTAGCGCACCGTGAGCTGACCGTACTCAGCGAGAAACGAGCGTCCTCACTCCAATTCAGAAAAGTCCCCCGGATCGCACGCGCCACTTCTCCGCGCTGCAAGTCAGTCCTTGTTCGCCATAGAGGAGGGTTCCGATCGCGGCACTCGCTCCTGATCGCAATCACCTGACCATAGCGAGTACCCTTAAGAGGTTTCAGTCGCGAGATACGGCAGGACGTTCACGGCCGCAGGCTGCATGGAGTTCCGGATCCTTGAGTTCTTTTTTCACCCTTCAGGGATCGCCAACCAAGGGCTATGGGCTTTCCAACCAACATATCACTTGCCACACGCCTTCAATGATGTGGCCCGCCCAGATCGTCGCCCGCCTAGCAAAGCGCACGCAATGATGCCCGCTCTTCAATGCAGGATCTTCCGGGAAACTGTTGTCTACAGGTCATCTCGATGAAAACTTACGATATCTCGGAAGCGGCCGAATTCCTCAAGGTGGACCGCTCTACCGTACTGAATCTTGCCGGACGCGGTGATCTGCCAGGCGCCAAGATCGGCCGTGCCTGGGTCTTCTTGGAAGACGAGCTCGTTGACTATCTGCGCGCTAAAACGCGCGAGCAAACTCGCCATCGGCAAGCAGAATCGAGAGTGGAAGAAGATCTGCACAGTTCGGCAAGGCGCCAAGACCCCGGCCTTTCCCCGCTCAGAGTGCGAAGACGTACTCCGGGCATGCGACCGAATTTACCAGAGCTTGTTAGCGAGCGTGCTTCCCCGTAGGTTCGCGTAGCGCCTCAGCATACGCAGATCCTTGTGCCCGGTTATTTTTGCGATCTCCAGATCGGACAGTTGGGTACGTTCGTACAAACGTGAGGTTGCTTCGTGGCGAAGATCGTGGAAGCGAAAATCGGCACATCCCGCCGCCTCAAACACACGCGAAAATTGCCGTGATAGGCGTGTTGTCGTTTTATTGAGGCTCTCCGAACTCGCGTCGCCATCCCACCACGGAAACAGTCTGTCGCGCTTAGCGCTAAATTCCGCCATCCCCCGTTGCGCTTTTTTTACAAGCGTTTCATATGCCTTGATCCTGCTCACCGCAATGGAAGTAAGCGGCACTTGCCGTTTGTCGCCATTCTTGGTTTTCTCCAGAAATACGGTGCGCTTTGGGAGATTGATCTGCGATAGTTCTATGGTAAACATTTCGCGCAACCGCATCGCGCTTTCGAGTGCCAGATCAAACAGTAACTCCAGTGCGGCTTGATAGGGTAGCGACAGCGAACGTTGGCTCCCGGCGGGTACCTGCCCATCCAGCACAGTGCGAATTCTAAGCTCCTCCTCACCTGCCAGTCGGCGATCCCGTTCGGTGTCCTCCGGGACGGGCTTTTCGAGCGCGGACATAACTTTCTCGTCGCCCTCACTGTAGGTCGCGTAGCGCCTTGGCAGCATCCGTAACGGGTTCGGCGTGAGTTCTTTTGTGCCGCGCCGAGATGCCCAATCAAAGCAGCGCGCCAACGCGCCGTTATGATGGCGGATGGTCGTCGGTGTGAGATGGTGCTCGCGCTTCATCCTGGCAATCCATGACTCGGCCCACTCGTAGTCGACCATCGTCAGCTTGTGGGTTCCAATGCGAGGATATTGCACGTTCAGAAGCTTGCGATCCGTTTCGGGGACCGAAACCTCGGTGAGATAGGCGCGAATCACGTCACCGATAAAAAGAAATTGTGCGCATCGTTCTGCGAACTCAGTCGGTACTACGCCGCGATCGAGTAACGCCTCCAGCTTCTTGACGTAGGCTTTACCTTCTTCTTCAGAATCGAAGGTCAGATAGATCGGTTTCGGCAGAAGGTGCTTACGTCGAACGACGAAGTGCCAAGTGTTTCCGCGCTTTCGCTGTGTCGCCATCGTTTCCCAATCGTATTTCCACTCGAATTGGGTAAGGAGCCCCTATTGCGGGATTCGCGTAGACGGCCAACCTGGCCGTTACACGCGTGTCAAACCACACAATGCGAGTGTCAAGTGGCGATTGTAGGCCGCTCTGGGCAACCTTGCAACCGAGGGATCTATAGGTAAAGCATTGATTTATTGGAGGCGGGGGTCGGAATCGAACCGGCGTCCACGGCTTTGCAGGCCGCTGCATGACCACTCTGCCACCCCGCCAATGGGGTTGGTAGGA
Organism: Betaproteobacteria bacterium; assembly: GCA_031379405.1. GTDB lineage: Bacteria > Pseudomonadota > Gammaproteobacteria > Burkholderiales > SHXO01 > SHXO01. The sequence continues at coordinate 2,200 of JANNFC010000257.1, forward strand.
TCGCCCTACCGATGCAGCCCTCACGAACGGAGGGTCGAAAGAACTGGACTCCAAAGAACTGGACTCCAGAGAATCCGAATCGAAAAAATCAAAAGGGAAAGCGAAGCGGCATGTCTTCACTTCCCCTTGGTGTTTGGAGCGGGAAACGAGTCTCGAACTCGCGACCTCAACCTTGGCAAGGTTGCGCTCTACCAACTGAGCTATTCCCGCGGAAAGCAGGGCGGGATTATAGGTGGGGCCTTTTTAAAACTCAAGCCGTAGAATCGCCTCCGCCCGCATCCTTGCTGAATCGCGCCGCTCTGAGGTAGTAGACCATGGACCAAAGGGTGAGTACGGCGGCAATATAGATCAGCCAAGTCCCTAGTGTCTGCACGCGGCCGATAGCGGGGGCTGGGCCGTGATAGAGCAAGAGCAGGATCGCCACCATTTGGGCTGCGGTCTTGATCTTTCCCAACCAGGACACCGCCACGCTGCGGCTTTGGCCGATCTTTGCCATCCACTCTCGTAGTGCGGAGATGGTGATTTCCCTGCCTATGATGATCACGGCGATGACGGCGTCCACTCGGCCGAGCTCGACCAGTACGATGAGCGCGGCGACCACCATGAG
>JANNFC010000297.1:0-2153 GCA_031379405.1 Betaproteobacteria bacterium
CGAGGATCGGGCCTCGGGCAAGCGGGATGAGCGGCCCGGTCTCGCTTCTTGCCTGAAGGCGATGCGCGAGGGCGATACGCTGGTTGTCTGGAAACTCGATCGATTGGGCCGAGATTTGCGGCACCTAGTGAACACCGTGCATGATATGACGGCCCGTGGAATCGGGTTCAGGGTGCTGAGCGGGCACGGTGCGAGCATCGACACCACGTCTCCCGGCGGCAAACTGGTCTTCGGCATCTTTGCCGCCGTGGCTGACTTCGAGCGGGAATTGATCGTTGAGCGGACGAAGGCCGGATTGGCCGCCGCGCGTGCACGCGGGCGGCACGGTGGCCGGCCGTTCACGATGACGGCCGCCATGCTTAGACTGGCACAAGCCGCGATGGGAAAGCCGGAAACCGAAGTGAGCGCTCTATGTGCCGAGCTTGGCATTTCCCGGCAAACGCTTTACCGGCATGTCGGCCCGGACGGTTCACTGCGGCCGGATGGGCAAAAGCTGCTGCGCAGCAAGCATTCCGCTGCATGAGTCGCATGAAAGGAGTCGCCTATGGATAATCTGTTGACCGTCGCCTTTGAGGCTCACAGTACCGAGAAGAACCATCACCGATGGTATCAGGTCACCCTCGGGCGCGACCTGCTCGATGACTGGACAGTTGCCATTCGGTACGGTCGCTGCGGCAAGGGAACTCAAGAACGGCGATACGCATCAGCCCGTGCCGAGGAAGTTCAGGCGATCATCCGCAACCGGCTACGCCGTCGGCTGAGTGCGCCGAAGCGAATCGGTTGTGCATATCGACTTGCGGGATTCAGTGTCGTCCCCGGTTTCGATGCGGCCGACTGGCTGCCCGGTGAGGTGATGGCGAAGTTCTTTGAGACGCTGAAAGACTGATTCAGTCGGATTTATGATTCGCCGAAAGTGGGTTAGGCAAACTCTATAGAGCAGTGACTGTGGTGGCGCATTCGAACTGTATCGGCGATCAAAGATGTGTGAAGGCCAACGGCCACTAAGATGATTGCACCGCACTCGTTATTCGGACCCTGACTTAGCCAGAATGCATCCGCCCGCCAAGATCGCGATTATCCCTAACGGAGCACCGATCCCTGTGCAACATGCAGCAATCCCACCAGCTATCAGGGTCATGCCGAGAACGAAGCTGTCCTTCTTTCCCATTTGTGTGTTCCTTTAGACGACTAAAAATGGCCGCGTTCTTTCAAACAGGATTTCGCCCCCGTTAGCGGAGAGTCTTGCCACGCAATTCTGGAATCGGGAAATCGTCGGAGTCAGGCAACTGAATCGCTTCGATGGAATTGATGATCGAATAGTTTGCGGGGGTATTGGCTAGCTGAGATGTACCCCAGCCAAATAGGATACCCAGCGCAGACAGGATACCGTGTTTGCCAACATTCAACTGCGGGAACCGCTCCGCCATTGTTCGGATGGCTTCTTCGGTCATCTCAATTGTAACGGTCGTTCTGCCTTTCCCCTGCGGCGCAGCGTGTATCGCATCGCCGCCAAGGGCTTCGACCAGCACGACACCGTCAGTGGATTCGTCGAAATCCTCGAAGTCAATGGCGAGCCTCACGTGAACACCGAAACCGGGTGCTGTTTGCATAAGCCCCGATGTGTAATCAACCAAAATCGACTGCACAGGCACATCGAGTTTGCTTGCCAACCGTTTGGCGGTTGCGACGAGCATCGGTTTGCCAGCCATGATGTTCTCAAGGCCGCGCTTCGAGAGATCGGCACGTGCGGCGAATTCTTCCACAGTCCAGCCGTGGCTGATCCGCAGTGCATCGAGCGTACGTGTATCGGCTTGAACGGATCGCGTGGCCATGTGTTTCCTAGAGTTTGAGATTGCGGTGAGATTGCACTCGCAATGCGACGACCTTTCCGGAAGCGAGGAATACCATTCGTACGGCCTCGAAAATTTTACTCTGGAGACAACCATGCCACAACTCGCAAGCAAGCCACTTTCGTGGTTCAAAGTCAACTCGCAAGCCCGAAAATTGTTCGCCGATGCCGATCTTCGCTTACTCGGAGAGTCGCTCAAATCCAAGCAACTCCAGCCGGTACTTGCGCAGCCAGACGGGACGCTAATTGCCGGCGAACGACGCTTGCGAGCCGCTAAGCTCGTCGGGCTGGAGGCGCTCCAGGT
>JANNFC010000336.1:0-1643 GCA_031379405.1 Betaproteobacteria bacterium
GCCGAAGGGGATTGCCGGTATCGTGCTCGATATCTGGCGCAAGCGCGTCCCGGACCTCCTGGTGCACGATTCCGAAGCGGCAACGGATCTCACTCTCAACGAGATGCGCCAAGAAACCGGCAACGGTGGTCGGGATGGAAGCGGGCGCTCCCATCCTGACCATTTGAAACGGTCTCCCGGTACTACTTCTTCTCGGTAAGCGCCTTGACGATCTCGCCCAACTGCTTGAGCGATTCGCCATCTTCGGCGCTGACTTTATCCGAACCCTCGCAGCGCGGATCGGTGCGTTCGAGGGCGCCGAACATGGCGCGGTTCACGGGAATAGGATCGCATCCGTGACCGATTTCGCACACCATGTCGTACTGCGGTTGTGCTTTCACGTGGCAGGCGAAGCAATTCAAACCGAAGCGGTTATTGACCTCGGCCGCGCCTCTGGTGTAGATCTTTGAGCCGTTCTTGTCGAGATCGATCCAGAAGAACTCCCAATCTTTGGTGGCGGCGCTAAAGCCTTTTTGCTGCTTCACCATGACTTCGTTTGGCATGATCTGCAAGACGGACCCTTCCGGATATTCGCCCGTGCCGAGCATTGCTACCGACATGGTGCCGGTGATATTGCCTGCCAGATTGTCCACATAGAAATGACGCACCTGCTCCATCTTCAGGATGCATTTGAAAGAGTTGTCGTCGACTTTGATCTTGGGCTCCGCGGAATTCACCGCAATGGAAGACAGCAGCAGGCCTGCGCTTAGCAATGACAAAATCAGCGGTTTGTTCATTTGAATTTCTCCTTTTTGATGGGTTAATGATGACTGGGAACACGCTTGTCGGGCGCGGACGCTGACTAATCCGTTGCGCTCGCCGCCCGTCGTTCTCGTGCGGCCATTGGCCTTGTCCAAAATGCTGTGCTCCGGAACGTATAAGTACGTCTGGCATCAGGCGATGTCAAGTAATTAGATGTTGGACGCGAGCGCGGATACGTGCCGCCATCATGGCGTGCCCTTGTGAGCGGTGCGGGCTAGAAACGGATGCTCAAGCCCAGGCTGGCAGCCCAATCGGAGGTGAGTTGAGTACCCTTGACGTGCTGATAGACCGGCAACTGTACGAAGCCGTAAAGGCGTAGATGTCTAGTCAATGTCACACTGATTCCGGGAGATAGGTAGACGAATCTGCCACCGGAGTCTTCAGGCTCGGCTTTGTTTCCCCGATCGCGGCCTCGATGCAGGAGATTGACTTGGCCGAGCAGTGCGACACTTTCGGTGAGCGAATAACGTACGCCGATATCCACGGCCACGCGCATCCCCGGCGCGAACTGCTCCTTCTGCGCAAGCGCGCGCTGCACTTGGATTTGCGCGAAGGCGTCGGCGGACTCCATAGCTCGGTGATAGAAAGCTCCGAGAATCACATCCGTGGTTCCCGTACCGGGCTGCAGGGAGCGTTCGGCCAAATCTCCCGCGGCGTTGCGAATGTCGTGCTTTCCGGTGGGTAGTTTCAAGCCGGCGGTCAGTCCCCAGTTGGCGTTGCTGGGTTCCGGCGAAGACGCCTGATGTCGCCCAACCACACGCGCGTCGCCCAGTTCTGTGTACGACCACGCTTCGGGTATTTCTTCGCCGTCATGGTGATGGATGTGATGGTGAGTCCGGCTT
>JANNFC010000341.1:0-4404 GCA_031379405.1 Betaproteobacteria bacterium
CCGATTGCCAGCGCCACCAGCCTGGCGCAGCTGGACGATATCCTCAAATCGGTCGAGCTGAAGCTGACCGCTCAGGATATGGCTGAACTTGAAGGTTGAACTGCAACTCCGGCAACCCTTTGAGCTCGTGTTGGTAGGCGACGAAGTAGTCGGTTGGGACAGAGAAGGCGGGTTTAGTCTTGAGTTTCTCGACCTGCTCGATGTAGTTGAGCAGGTCGAGAATGCGCGGTGCTGCTCCGTTCACTTCTTTACCCTCCGCGCCTTGCTCGGCGTTGGGCGCTCCGCGATGTCATGCGTTTCGCAATACGCGAACAGCAGCGTTTCCAGCATATTCGTGAGGCTGCGGTTTTCGCGCGCGGCAGCCATCTCCAAGAGCGCCTTGAATTTCGGTGACATCCGAAAGCTCATTGAGACGCTCTTTTCCGCTGCCATGTCGTGATCCCAGTGTATTGCGTAGTTATTGCATTTTACTATACGCGAAAGTGCGCTCCGAAATCGTCGTCTGTGCCACCCGGTAGATAGTCCCGGTTTCGTGAGGACGGTCAGCAATCAACGCCGGCAGGCTGTACAGGCTTGGGACACCTCCGCTGGGGTGCCTGGACTTGATGACTGTCAGATTTTTCTATATACTTCTGACACTATAGGAAACTACTCCATGCACACCCTTGCCAAACAAGTACTTGCGCACGCCACCGGACTGCCGGAAGGCACGCCTGTGGTCGCCAAAGAACTGTTGCACTTGGGCAACCGCGCAGCCGTAGACCAAGTGCTGTCCCGCCTGGTGCAGCGCGGAGCACTGCTGCGCGCGGGTCGCGGTATCTATGTCCTACCCGTCGAAGGCCGCTTTGGCATCCGTGCGCCTTCGGCCGTCAAGATGGTCGAGGGTCTCGCGAACCAGCGTGGAGAAACCATCGTGTCGCACGGCGCTGCTGCCGCCAACGCACTGGGCCTAACCACGCAGGTGCCAATGCGTGCCGTCTATCTCACGTCTGGCCCCAGTCGCCGCCTGAAATTGGGTGCACAGATGATCGAGTTCCGGCACGCACCGATTTGGCAGTTGATCTTTCCTGGGCGGGCCGCGGGCGAGGTGGTGCGGGCATTGGCATGGCTGGGGCCGGAAAAAGCTGGCGAAGCGATTCAGAAACTGCGCGCCAAACTGCCGGCGTCTGAACTGAAAGAAGTCGCGTCGGCGCGATCACGCTTGCCGACGTGGATGGCCCAAGAGGTCAGCGCACTGGTGAGCAATGGCTGAGTTCTTCCAACTCTCCATGGCAGAACGCTTGGCCGCGCTCGAACAGGCGGCCAATACGTCGGGCCGCCCTCCCCATCTACTGGAAAAAGATGTTTGGGTGGTGTGGTCGCTGCAGCAGCTCTTCGACGGACCTCACGCTTCGCATCTCGTGTTCAAAGGCGGAACATCGTTGTCGAAGGCGTACGGAGTCATTCATCGCTTCTCCGAAGACGTGGATTTGACCTACGACATTCGCGCCATCGCCAGCGATCTGATCGGCGACTCAGCGACGCCACTACCGTCGAGCAAGAGCCAAGAGAAGAAGTGGAGCAAAGAAATACGTTCACGTCTCGCACACTGGGCGGCGACTGAAATCGTCCCCCAGCTCACACAGCGCATCGAACAGCAAGGCTTATCCGCTACCGTGCGCGCCGAAGTCGACAAAGTGTTTGTCGACTACTTACCGCTGACCAAGGGTACGGGCTATGTCGCGTCGGCGGTGATGTTGGAATTCGGCGCGCGATCAACCGGAGAGCCCAGCGAGCCGCACGCTATCCATTGCGACGCCGCTGCCCACTTGCAAGGAGTGGTGTTCCCCACTGCTACGCCGCAGGTGATGCGTGCCGAGCGCACCTTCTGGGAGAAGGCCACAGCGATCCATGTCTTCTGCTCACAAGGGGCGTTTCGTGGCGGTGACCGTTTCGCACGCCACTGGCACGATGTGACCCGACTCGATACAGCGGGATTCGGCGATGCGGCGATTGCAGACAAAGCGCTCGCGAAGGCAGTGGCCGAACACAAGAGTATTTTCTTCACCGAGAAAACCGCGAGCAGCGAAATCATCGACTACCACGCCGCCGTCTCTGGTGGCCTTCAACTCGTGCCCGCCGCCGATGCGCTGAACACATTGGCGACCGACTACCAGCATATGGTCGAAGATCGCTTGTTTCTCGATGACGTAGAGCCATTCGAAGCCTTGCTCGATCACTGCCGGCAGATTCAACTGAAGGCGAATACACCGCACGGCTAACCAACAAGACAGTTGCGGCACCTCGCCTCGTGCCCACTTCGATATTTCAGGAAAAGACCAAATTCACTGTGCAGCGAATATTGGCGAACAGCCCGTGACGGTAAACACGCCAATTGTAGTTTCGATGAGAAATATACCGTCAGCTTTACCGTCAAAACATCGCGCTGCTCAAGCAAGGACTCCAACGGCAATAGCCCCCGAAGCCTTTCGACATCAATCGCTTACGGTCAAGAACCTGCATCGTTGACGATGTGACCGCAGTGATCGATGAAAACCTACAAGTCTCTGACGGTACTAAAGAAAATTCCGCCGCCCCGCAAACCCCTCACTCCCACTCAATCGTCAACGAGCCTTTTAAGCTGTTGATTGGAAAGGCAGGCACCGCTACATCGAAGACTTTTACCGTCACTTTTACCGTCAACCTGCCTGGCATAAGCATTGGCGCGGGTTTGCGGGCGATTCGGCCGAAAATGATCTTTCGAGATCTATTGAGATCTATCGGCTCCCGAAGCATTCGCGAGCCCTCTGCCGCACCCTGCCTTGAGCCTTGGAAGAACATCGACAAGCCGCGGCATAAAACGATCTAAGTACTTGTTGAATATCACTTTTTAGTCAGATTCTTTACCGTCACTGTCGGCGAGATCCGGAAGGACCCGCACCGGACCCGTCGGGAGCGCGCGGGCCTTCACTGACCGGTCGTGCGCAGCCTCGAAAGCAGACCGTCACCCCGCAACCGGCTGAAAGACGCGGATCCTTGGCGAAAGCTTGGCTCGGAGTTCCCGGTCCGCGACTCGAATGTCGTACTCGGACTGCAGGTTCAACCAGAACCTGGGCTCCATGCCGAAGAACAATCCAAGCCGGAGCGCGGTGTCCGCGGTGATAGGGCGCTGGCCATTCACCAGCTCGCTGATCCTGCTCGGTGAGACATCGATGTCCGAGGCGAGCTGGCGAGCGCTGATGCCCATGGGCTTCATGAAATCCTCCAGCAGGATCTCGCCCGGATGAATCTCTTCAAGCAACTTGGCCATGTTCCGCACTCCTAGTGGTAGTCCACGATCTCGACGCGGTGCGCTCCATCCGGCTTCCAGACAAAGCAGATTCGCCACTGGTCATTGATGCGAATGCTGTGCTGGCCCTTGCGGTCGCCTTTCAGTGCCTCCAGCTGGTTGCCCGGTGGGATGCGCAGGCTGGCGAGTTCCGTGGCGGCGTGGATCTGAAGCAACTTGCGCCTCGCGACACGCTCGATATTGCGAAAGCGGGATACCGCACGGCTGTGAAACAAGGCCTCGGTATCGGCGCAGGCGAACGAGCGAATCATGAGGAATTGTGATCTTCCGTACAGATTCCGTCAAGCGGAACACCCGCTGCCGGCTTGGGCCGTGGCACGCCAGTACGGACCATGGAGGTCGCCGAAGGGGCCACGCGAGAGTCGGACCACTGTCTTCAGCGCCGACGTCTTCATGGCCGTCGAATGGACAGACCCTCGCTGGCTGGGAGCTGGCCAGGCCCGCCCTCGGTGGGCCTCGACGAGGTGTGGCACCCAAGGCTGAGCGCAATCAACCGGAACGGCGCGTTCCGATAGTCCTCGATAGACCCCGATAGATCTCGAAGACCCCTCACTCCCACTCAATAGTCGCTGGTGGCTTACCCGAGATATCGTAGACCACCCGGTTGATGCCTCTGACCTCATTGATGATGCGGTTGGAGATTTTCGAGAGCACTCCGTACGGCAGTTCCGCCCACTGGGCCGTCATGAAGTCCTCGGTCTGTACCGCCCGCAGTGCTATGACGAACTCGTAGGTACGCCCGTCGCCCATTACTCCTACGGAGCGCACGGGTAGGAATACGGCAAAGGCCTGCGCGGTTTTTTCGTACCATCCCGCTGTACGCAGTTCCTCGATAAATATGGCGTCCGCCCGGCGCAGTAAATCGGCATACTCGCGCTTGACCTCTCCCAATATCCGCACGCCCAGGCCAGGGCCGGGAAAGGGATGGCGGAACACCATGTCGTGCGGCAAGCCGAGCGCCAGTCCCAATGCTCGCACTTCGTCCTTGAATAACTCGCGCAGAGGCTCCAGAAGCTTCAGATGCAGCGTATCGGGTAAGCCACCCACGTTGTGGTGCGATTTGATATTGACGGCTT
>JANNFC010000372.1:0-3635 GCA_031379405.1 Betaproteobacteria bacterium
GCATAACCCTGAATGCCGATTCGATTGATGTCCTCCGCAAGGTCAACCGCACCTGCAGTACCACGAATGCCGAGTACGTAGCGATTGGTTGACCTGTCAAAGAATACTGAGGCGGAGAAACCCGTCGGATCGTCTTCTTGATGATTTCGGAGTTCGATGCCTTGCGACGAGGAAGAATTCGGATCAAGCATTGACCCTAAGAATCGTTGCGCTTGCGTCTCCGTAAAATCGGCATTGTTTGGTTGAGTGAGAGCAGCGAGAGCGTCCTCTGGAGACGTGAAGAAGGCATAGGCTCCCTGAGCTGTTTGCGCCCCAAATACGAACTGTTGGAAGGATTGACTCATCTCAACGTCAAGGCGATTTCTTCGACCCAGCAATCAACGCAGCCATCACTTGTTGAACTGGATCTTGGCGACACGTCCCACCAAATCCAAGAACCGGGGAAGCGGCCTTTTGCCACCACATGCCGCGCCAGTCGAACACACTATGCCTAGCAACAATTGCGGAGCTCGTCGCAAGAACGACTAGATAGTCATGGCGAACTACGTCCCACGGTAGGCGGTTATTATTCACAAAGGTTACGCAATAGTCGCTTTCTAAGTTTTTGGACGTGCCTTGAGGATTCGCAACAAGCGCTCCACTGACGAATGGGGTTACTTCCCCCGTCTTGTTTCGTGCTTCAACGCGTACAAATCCAAACCGGTGGAGCGTATTCGCTGATGCGTCGAATGGATACGAAACGCATACAGACTTCTGCGGCGGTATATCCGCATATACATTAAGCCTTCCTTCTTCGCGGCAAAGCTTGCGAAAATTTAGGTAACCATATGGCAACTCCCAGAACGGCAGGCCGACGGCAATTACGAAAAATGCGATGCGTCCGGACCAATTGGGAATAAAGCGCGCAACGACGGCGGCAGCCAACGTCCAAGCTCCCGCAACCATGAATAGCTCTTCAGTTTGGCTCATCGTTCATTGCCAGACTACCCCGCGCCATGAAGGTATTCAACGAACAAAAATCTTCCCCTGTATCTTTTTGTCCGATGACGATGGCTTCGCCGCACGCGCAAATCCACGGGCGTCAATAGTTTGGATGCCGTTCTTCAGATTCAAAGGCAGCACGGCGCGGCATAGGCGGGGATGCCTGGTGAGGACGTTCGCCGGTTGCGTCACAGTTGCCGGATTCGTGTATTACAAATACTCGCTTTTGTAATACAATCCCGCGATGCCTATATCCGTCCGCCTGCCGCCCGGCGTCGAGCAGAAGCTCGCCGACTATTGCGTCGACAAGAAGGTCACGAAAAGTGAGGCGGTGAAGCGCGCGCTTGAGCAGCTGCTGGACCCGAAGGCGGTGCCGCTGAGTGAGGACCCTTTCTTCAGCAAGTTCATCGGCAGCGATCCTCGCCCTGGGGACATTGCGCAACATACCAAGCGATTGCTGAGGGCGGGTCGCAGGAAGTAGGCGTTGAAAAGGTTGCTCGCCGACGCAGGGTTCTTTGTCGCGGCCGGCCGACGCTCGGACCCGAGGCATTCGGGCGCCCAAGAATTTGCCGGACAATTCACTGGGCAGCTCATAACTACGTCTGCGGTCGTAGTCGAGGCGTGCCACTTCCTCGCGTCAGATGCGCGGATCAAACTCCTCAACTCCGTAGGACCCAGGCTGGCCGTAGTTGAAGTGCCGGTACTTAGTTACCCGGATCTGGCAGCGACGATCGGGAAGTACGCTGAACGGGAAGTCGATTTCGCGGACGCTTCGCTCGTCTGGCTCGCCGAGCGGTCGGGACTGCGGCAGATCCTGACGGTCGACGTGTCGGATTTCTCGACGTTCCGCCTGGGCAGCGGAAAGCGCTTCGAGTTGATCGACTGGTCCTGAAATCGGGCATCGAATCGGATACTGGACGGACCGTAAAACATCGTTTAACATACGTACATGCTGAAATCCATCTCCAAGATCGGCAATTCCCAGGGGCTGATCTTTGACGCCGCGTTGTGCGAGCTAAGCGGGCTCAAGGCGGGCGACCAGGTCAATGTAACGGTCCATGAGGGAGGATCACTCGTCATTACACCAATGCGGGCGACGATCCCTGCTGCGGACGCCGCCGCATCGGCCAAGGATTTGATCCGCCGCAACAGCAAGCTCTTCAAGCGCCTTGCCTAAGCGGGAGTTCCGGCACCTTGAAGTCGGGGCCGTGCTGGCCATACACGCGGAAGTCCTTGCGGCGCATGGCGGCAGCCACGGCCTGAGAGACAGGGGTTTGCTTGAATCCGCGGTCGCTGCCCCACGGGCCTCGTTCGGTGGACGACCGCTATTGCGGAATTCCGTCGAGATTGCTGCGGCCTACCTGTTCTACCTCTGCCGCAATCTCCCATTTGTGGATGGCAACAAACGCACCGCTCTTGCGGCGGCACTTGTAGTGTTGAGCGAGAACCGGCTGCTTCCGGACCCGGATCTGCCTGGTGAGCACATCGACGACTGGGAAATGCTCGTGCTAGATGTTGCTGCATCACGCATTGACCGCAAGCAGACCCATATGCGGCTGAAGTCCCTGCTCCGCGCGAAATCCTGAAATCGGGCTCTGACCCCGATTTCAGGACGTCGAGTTCAAGCCGCTTTCTGTTCTTCTCTTGCCGGCAGCTCGCCGATGGCGGTGAGGACGGCGTCTTCGACGCGATCGAGGAACACGAACTCGAGCTTCGCCTTGGCCTCGGCGGGGATGTCTTCGAGGTCTTTCTCGTTGCGCCTGGGCACCATCACGGTCTTGATGCCGGCGCGCAGGGCGGCGAGGGATTTCTCTTTCAGGCCGCCGATGGGCATGACGAGGCCGCGCAGGGAGATCTCGCCGGTCATGGCGACGTCCGAGCGGATGGGCTTGCCGGTGAGCAGCGAAACCAGCGCGAGGAACATCGCTACGCCCGCGCTCGGGCCATCCTTGGGTGTGGCGCCGGCGGGGACGTGGATGTGGATGTCGAGCTTGTCGAAGGGCGCATCCAGAAATCCTTTCGCCACGGTCAGCGCCGCCTGCGCGGATTCCTTCATCACGTCGCCCAATTGACCGGTGAGGATGAGCTTGCCGGTGCCGGGCGTCTTGTTCGCCTCGATGAAGAGGATGTCGCCGCCGACAGGCGTCCACGCGAGGCCGGTTGCCACGCCGGGCGTGGCGGTTCGCTGCGCGATTTCGTTGTCGAAGCGCTTCGCGCCGAGGATGGCGTGCAGGTCGCCGGTGCCGATGGTGATGGGATCAGCGTTGCCTTCGGCAAACTTCATCGCCACGTTGCGCAGCACTGAACCGAGCTCGCGCTCGAGGTTGCGCACGCCGGCTTCGCGGGTGTAGTCCTCGATCAGCGAGCGGATGGCGTCGTCGGAAATCGTGGTCTGTCCCTGATTTAATCCGTTCGATTCGAGCTGGCGCTTGACCAGGTATTTCTTCGCGATCTCGAGCTTCTCCTCGGCCGTGTAGCCCGGCAGCTGGATGATCTCCATGCGGTCGCGCAAGGGGCCCGGGATGGTGTCGAGCTGGTTGGCGGTGGCGATGAACATCACCTTCGACAGGTCGAAGTCGACGCCGAGGTAGTTGTCGCGGAATTTGTTGTTCTGCTCCGGGTCGAGCACTTCGAGCAACGCCGAGGACGGGTCG
>JANNFC010000378.1:0-1788 GCA_031379405.1 Betaproteobacteria bacterium
CAACGAAACCTTCAAGGCATATAACTCTTTCATCCTGCTGGCGGTGCCGTTTTTCCTGCTCACCGCCAACCTGATGAACGCCGGTGGCATCACCGATCGCATGCTGCGCTTGTCGCGTGCGTTGGTGGGACATCTACCCGGCGGACTGGCGCAGATGAATGTGGTGCTCAGCATCTTCTTCGCGGGCATTTCTGGCTCCAGCACGGCGGACGCCGCAAGCCAGGGCAAGCTGTTCATCCCAGCACAGGTGAAGGAAGGCTACGACTTGAGTTTTTCCGTGGCCATCACCGCCGTGTCGGCCGTACTCGCGGTAATCATCCCGCCTAGCATCTTGATGGTGGTGTGGGGTGGTGTGCTGACGGTTTCCATCGGCGCCTTGTTCATCGCCGGCATCTTGCCTGGGTTACTGCTAGGCGGCGTGCAGATGGCCACGGTGCACGCCTATGCCAAGTTGCGCAATTACCCAACTTACCCGCGCTCAACGTTGGCTGAGATGCGCTCGGCGCTGTTTTTCTCCGTGCCGGCACTGATGACCCCGGTCATCATCATCGGCGGAAAAGTATTCGGCTGGTTCACCGCCACCGAATCCGCCGCTATCGCCGTGCTCTACTCCCTAGTGCTGTCAGCTCTGCTCTATCGAGAGCTGACCGGCAGGAAAGTCTACGACGCCCTCCTGGAAACGGGAAAGCTTGCCGCCGTGGCGCTGTTCTGTGTCGGTACCGCGTCGGCATTCGGTTGGCTGCTGGCCTACTACCAAATCCCGAAAAGTCTGCTCGCCTCGGTAACCGCCATGCACCTGGGAATCACCGGCACCGGCTTCTTCATCGCCGGCGTGTTCCTGATCGTGGGCTGTTTTCTCGATGCCATTCCTGCCATCATCATCGTGGGCACTATCCTCTCGCCCATCGCCGAAGCTGCGCATATGCATCCCATTCACTTCGCACTGATCGGAATCGTGTCCCTGGCCTTCGGCTTGGTCACCCCACCTTACGGATTGTGTCTGCTCATCTCCTGTGCCATCGGCAACATTCGCCTCATGCAGGTGATGAAGGACGTCATGATCATGCTGATCCCGATGCTGCTGGTGCTTGTACTTATCATCGTGGCCCCGGATGTGTTTCTGGCACTACCACGTTGGTTCGTTCCGGATTTTGTGGACTGAGTGGTATGGGCAAGGCCGTGCGCACGGATGCACCACGCGCTACGCAAGAGTTAGCGTCGCGGCCTTCGCATCGGAGATCCAAGCGACATCGGCGACTCGTACACCGATGGAGGTCAGAATCGAGCATTCAACCAGTGCCGTCCCCTCCTTCAGCGTCCCCTCCTTCAGCGAATCAGACCGCACGCGTATTAACACACCTTGAAGAACGCCGTGACGGTTCGTTGCAGGGCTCATTTCGATTTTCCCCGCTTCGTTCAATTCTACTTTATAGGGAGGGTCGTGCAGGCTGGGATCGTTTACAAGCTCTGTTCAGCGCGCCAGCAACACTCCGCGGGGGGCGGCATTTTCCATGGTCGGCTCCGATGTGAATGACCAGAACGTTAGCCTCATTTCGTTTCGCGGGCAAGCAGATCATCGTTGCAGATCATCGTTGCAGAGAATCTGCGCACGGCCTGACCAAATAACAGACCCGACCCCTGGCGTCGAGTCGGGGTAAAGAGCGTATCCCCCATCCGAGTCAACTGCTCGGGTGCCCTTTGTACGAGACTGGACCGAGCGCAAGCACACGTCGTTCGACTTCGCGCGCCACTCTCAACACCGCAGTGACCAGCGCGCTTTCGATGTCG
>JANNFC010000427.1:0-2182 GCA_031379405.1 Betaproteobacteria bacterium
GTTCACGCTGAAATCACGCTGCCTCCCAAGCAGCTTCTAAGAGGCACCTTCCAGAAAGATCACATTGCGCGTGGCGTGCTTTAGTGCCGCCTCCTTGGCGCGCGCATATTCCGGTGAATCGTACCATTCGAGCGCCTTGGCAAGGCTTTCAAATTCGCAGATGACGACCCTAGCGCCCTTCGCGTCAGTGTAGATGCATGACCGATCGCCTGTAACGCGCTTACCTGGAGGAGCCACCGCACGTTGTATACATCCTGGCGTACAGACCTCCGCCCGACTCTTTCGGTCCGACGCCCAATCTGCACGACGGGCAGACAAGGCAAGCGTTCTTGTGCGCGCCACAGACGCCTTGCTCCAATCCTGTGCAATAGACGACTGCTCGGTCGCCGCTAAGCGCAATCTTCACTGCGGCGTCAGGGTGGAAGGCGAGGCATACACTTGGATCCGTCGCAAATTGCCCTGGCGCCTTCTGGACGAGCGAGCACACTGATTCGGCCACCAAGCCTTGCTTGAAATCCACCTCGTAATAAGCGGTACCGTTAACGGTGCGTGCCTCTGTGGCTGCGGTGCGCCAGTCCGGTGAGGTGTGAGCGGGCAGTCTACCGACGGCGTCCGTATCGGATCTCTCCACACGGGGTACATCCTTCGTCTCCGCAATAGCCAAGCCGTTGCCCTCCAGGTAGAGCTTAGCAATCGCAGCCGGGGTTGCATACCCCAATTGACGCACCGTCGTCACAATACCGACGACCCTGTTGTCCTTCAAAATAGGGCCACCGGAATTGCCTTCGCTCAGGCCACCGGAGAGCGTGATATCGGTACCCGCCCGTCCCGCGACGTTGACGATGATTGCTTGCCAGTCAGCCCCGCTCGGGAAACCTATGGCGACTACTTGATCGCCACGCCGCGCGGTGACTGAAGTGGAAAAGGTAAGCGCTAGCAGTCCTGGCGGCAATCTGTCTTTCCCTTCTACCAGCAGAAGCGCAAGACCTTTGTCTTGGCCTCCTTGAAGATCTAGCGTGCGGCTGGATGAGGTTCGGCCATGTCGATTGTAGAACTCGATTCGCGGGCTGGAATCCCCTTCGACGACATGCGACGCGGTCAGGATATAAGCTGCGTCGGCATCAAGTTTCACGATGAAACCTGTTCCGGTTCGCCGAATACCATCGCTCTCAGACGATATCTTAACTATTCCGTGCAACTGATCATCAATGTTCTGTGCCCAGGGGTTGCGTAACAACACCCATAGTGCGATCCCGGCGATCGACCTCCATCCTCTCTTCACAGTCATCCTCCCTGGGCGGCTCGGAACGGACAAGTGATTGGCCAGTGATTTCAGCGTGTTCACCGCGACGCATTATGAAACATTCAGACTCAATTTGCTCCCGACCTTCGCTTTCTCCAGACGATGAACGCGCCGGCTCACCTGTGACGCCGGGAAGTTTGCTCGATCACCGAGCGTGGCGTTGGTGGCGTATCAATCGCGCGGTAGCGCGTCGAGGCGCAACATGTCCTAGCGATCAACGCTCATATCGCTCACAGATTGGCTCCCTGGCGCACATGAAGTGCGCAGATTGGGCGATCGAGTGCATATTCAGAACGTAGTGTGCAGAAAGTACGCGCAATAATATGATTCTCACCCTTCCGGGAGGCTACCCATCGTGAATCTCACCGAATCGCTCTTGCATGCGCTCAAAGCCAACGGTGCTCGCCAGATCTTTGGAATACCAGGGGATTTCGCGCTGCCCTACTTTCGAGTCATCGAAGAAACGCAAATCCTGCCGCTATACACGCTCTCCCATGAACCTGCGGTGGGGTTCGCAGCGGACGCCGCGGCGCGTATCCACAGTTCCCTCGGAGTGGCCGCGGTCACCTACGGCGCAGGCGCGCTCAACATGGTCAATGCGGTGGCAGCGGCCTATGCCGAGAAGTCTCCCGTTGTCGTGATCTCGGGCGGACCCGGGAAAAGCGAATCGAATTCCGGTCTCCTATTGCACCACCAGGCGAAGTCGCTCGATTCGCAGTTCCGCATTTTCGAAGAGATCACCTGCGATCGTGCCCGTTTGGACGATGTCTCACTAGCGCCCGCCCAGATCGCACGCGTTCTCGGAAATTGCCTCAAGCATTCGCGCCCTGTCTATATCGAAATCCCCCGCGACATGGCGGATGCGCCCTGTACGGAGGT
>JANNFC010000459.1:0-2994 GCA_031379405.1 Betaproteobacteria bacterium
GTAAGCATTTCGAAATTGTAGAGCATGGCGAAGAGGACGGGCTAATGATCAGGCTACCTGCGGAGGGGAAGGTATGACACCAGAGTGGACCGAGGGCGTATGCAGCGACGGCGCGGCCATATTGCGCGACGGCGAGATGGTGCCTATCACGGACTTGCTAGACTACCTCAATCGCGCCGAATCTGCTCGTCTTGAAGCCCTAGAGGAAGCGGCGAAGATCGCGATCTTCGCCGCAGCCGAGCACTGTATTGCGCGTCGCAACCATATGGCCATTGCACAAACTGAGCGCGGGGATGAATTAATCATGATGCACGAAGAGGCGTCCCTTTGCGCAAGAAACATCGCATCTGCCATTCGTGCTCTAAACATTTGAAGGAGCGCCGAACGATGCTGGGGTACCAAGGCGTGCAACGGCGTCAAATGCAATACGATCTTGAGACGGGACGGCGTAAAATTCGCGAGCCGCAGCGTCGATTGGTCGAGGCGTATTTGTCAGGCTACAGGCCAGCCGATTGGCCAGTAACATAGGAGATGGGACCATGTGGCAACCGATTGAGACCGCCCCGGAAAACCAGATCGTTGATGTCATATTCGACGCGGCGACATGCGAGGACCGGGAGTTTTACTGTCCGTCCGGCAAGGTGACCGGTGTCTGGCGGAGATGCGATGTCTTCAAGTCCGGCGGCAAGTGGTACGCGTCGGACGGACTAGACGCTATGGGCAAAAATCCTCATCAAATAGACCGATACATGACGTTTACACACTGGGTGGAAATACCCAAACCCCAAGCTCACCAGATTGGCCAGTAACATAGGAGAGGACGAAAAATGCCAGAGCAAGAGACCGCAACGCGGTCAGAAGACAAATATGACGCGATGGCACTCATCTCGGGCCCTATCGCAGGGCTTCGGCCTGAGCAATTGCCGGGATTGGCGCACATCTTTAGGCAGATCGCGAATGACGAGCGCGAGGCGTGTGCGGCTGATCTGGAAAGCCTTGCGGCGTTTGCTGAAAAAATGAAAGACGTGAATGCATGGCGGGCGCTAAAGTCTGCCGCCGACGCGATGCGAGCTAGAGAGTAGAACCAAATCAGCCAGTAACATAGGAAAGGCGGACCATGTGGCAACCGATTGAAACAGCGCCTACAGGACTCTATCAGACTGTAGCACATTTTTCTGATAAATTGGGGTGGCTCGCTAACGTGGCATACAAATCAGCGGATGGATGGAGATTGCCAATATCAAATGATCTGAGGATTCCGCAACCAACACACTGGCAGCCCGCCTGCCACAGATGCGGACCATGTGGCAACTCATAGAAACAGCGCCAATGGATGGCAGCGAGGGTGATGATCCCCTTGCAACAAGTAAGGCTCATGCGCTATGAAAGTGGGGTATTCGGCCGACCCCCAAGGTTGGCATTGCCAGCAAAGAGATGTGCCGATGAGGATAGAGGACGGATTCCGAAAGTGTGTCGTCTTCGTCGGCTATGTTTTTGAGAAAAATTTCGTGCCTGCCGGAACTGCTTTTGTGGTTTCTGCTCACACGGAAGGATTCCGCTTCGATCATGTCGTTACCGCTCGACATAATATCGAGGCGATCGAGCGCGAACTTAGCGAATTGCAAGTGCCAGCAGAGGATGCGCAGATCGCCTTGCGCGTAAACAAAGTGGGTGGCGGCGTAGATTACGTCTACTCACGTCCCGATGAATGGCATTTTCATCCAGACGCCACGAGTTATGTGGATGTGGCCGTCATGCCAACCCAAGATCTAGAACCAAGCGTTCCTGGTGAACAATTGGACGTTACAACCATTTATGACTCCGGTTGGGCTGACGAAAAGAGCATCGCGCTCTTTGACATAATGTGCGGCGCGCCAACAATCACGATCGGGCTGTTCACATCGCATTTTGGCGAAGCCCACAACGTACCAATTGTGCGATGCGGGTCGATCGCATTGATGCACGACCCCAGAAACATGATTAAAACACGTCGCGGATATATGGATGCATATCTAGTCGAAATGCATTCTCTCGGCGGCTTGAGCGGTTCTCCAGTTCTAGTTCCAGCGGAACCAACGTGGATAGCTGGCGGAGAAGTCAAAAGAATAACGCCTGACCATCGGAAGTTTTGCCTGCTCGGACTTGTACACGGCAGATACCACTTGGAAGACCCGAACGATGTAGTTCTGGATGGCTCGAATAGCGACGAGCGCGAGGCCAACGAATCGTATGATCAGCTGAACGCTGGCATTGCCGTCGTGGTCCCGATAGATAAGGTCGCGGAAGTCATAAATCAGGAAAAGCTCGTGAAGAAGCGCCAACAAATAACTGAAGAGAGCCGTAAGCGGTCTGGTGTCAGAGAGGATTCCAAGCCCTCTCGCAAAAGGTCGGTCGCAATTTCTACTGCAACCCTACTGTCTGAAAAAGTCTGAGGGATTGGGTTTATGAAAGATATGTGCGAAAGAAAATGAGCTTCAAAATTTGACAATTCAAGAGCTGCTTCGCGAGTCTTGCGAAATGGCGGTGGCTCACTGTTCACGTAGAGAAACCACTCGCGTACAGGGCAGACACAAATGACCAATTGGTGATGTGACTGAGCATACTCCGGGCAAAATATCCGGTAGGCGTGCCATTTCTCAAGTTGTCGGGATGGCATGGAATGAATTCTGCAAAAGTTCGGAGACGCATTTCTCTTTATCGAGATTTGCTTCTTCAAACCAGTCTGCAAAATCCATTGGAGGATTATTCAAGAATGTGCTGCCTGTAGCAGCGCGCTTCCAGCCGAGTTCTTGGTGCGCAATTGTTTCAAGTCGCCCAAAACTCAACTGCCGACAAAAATCAGTAGCCTTTAATAAATATTCTTTGTCGGAAGCTGAAAGAGCTTTAAACTCAACCACCCCCTTGGAGTAAACATGGATTTTGTTGCCTTCCATCTCAAACGCGACACGAACGTCGAGAAGGTCCAGTATCTCGTCTTCCTCACCCGAAGCAGGC
>JANNFC010000486.1:0-2595 GCA_031379405.1 Betaproteobacteria bacterium
CGGGGGCGGAGCGTATCCACTCTCGACCCTCTACGAGCACTACGGGCTCGTACGTCTGGCCGCACGCGGGCGCAGCACGTCGTGGGCGAAGTCGTGACATCTTGTCCGAGAGCCGGATGCGATATGTGGTGTTGACTAATATGTGGTCTTGTGGCGTTCAGCCACGATTTTGCTGGGGCGTCGAGCGACTGAACGCCACATAAAAAGGCCCGCTATAAGGACCGAAGAAACGCCATCAGCTCAGGATTTTTGGCCCACCGCTTGTGTGCTTTTCCATCGCCAGGAACATCGAGTTTCGCCAAAGCGCTTGCCTTTGTCTCCAAGTCAATTTCGGCGTAAATGTTAGTCGTATCAATACTGACATGACCAAGCCACGCTCGTACCGTGTTGATATCGACACCGGATCGAAGCAGGTGAGTCGCAGTGGAATGTCGAATGCTGTGGGGACTAACTCGCTTGGATGCCAGTGAGGGCATGCTGGTTTTTGCCTTCAGGGCGTATCGCTCTACGATTGCGTGAATACCAAAACGTGTCAGGGGCTGCCCGCAGCAATTGAGGAATACCCGGTCTTGTGGTGGACGTTGACCGGCAAGGTTGCACAACTCCTTCACGGTATCAGGCCATAGCGGACACTGGCGTTGTTTACGTCCCTTACCGAGGACACTTACACTGTTGGAGATCGTATCGAGGTTGCCGACGGTCAAGTGGGCCGCCTCATCGGCCCGTGCACCGGCGTTGTAGAGAAACATTAACAAGGCGTAGTCGCGGCGACCTTGCGCTGTGTGTCGATCCGGACAAGCCAGCAGCACATCCATCTCGGGCTTGTCAAGATAGGGCACCATAGCTCTTGCAGTTCTCTTATAGGGGATGGCGCGCAACTGCGTGCACCATTGGATATGTTCGGGGCTGTGCTCGCCAACGAAACGAGCCAGGGCATGGAGCGCAGCCAGGCGTTGATTTCGGGTCGCGACACTGCAACCGCGAGAGACTTCAATATCTGAGAGGAAATCACGCACGATCTGGGCTGACACCTCGATCATCGCAATCCGATCCACTGGTTTATGCACGCGGCTTGAAACGAAAGGGATGAGTTGGCACAGCGTGTCGCGGTAGCTCTGCTGGGTGTTGCGCGCAAGGTTGCGCTCGCCGATCAGGTGTTCGAGCAAGAAACGCCGGACCCAAGGTCCAAGAAGAGTCGTCTCACGCATGGTGCTCACCTCCTCGGGCGTAGCGCTCGAAGCGTAGGCTCGCCTGGCGCAGCAATTCGGGTGTCATGGTCAAGTAGTGTTGCGTGGCGGCGATATGCACGTGACCAAGATAGGTGGCCAACTGAGGCAACAAGCGTTGTACGTCAGCACCCTCTCGATACCAGGACACCAACCGGGTCACAGCATAGCTGTGGCGAAGGTCATGAAGTCGCGGTTGATATCGCGCGTTATCCTCGCGGCGCACGTGGGCGCGTTCACGCAATTGCGTGAACGCATACTCGGCACCCGCTCTGGACAAGCGCTGCCCGCGTTGCGTCAGAAGAAACGGAGCCTCGGGGCGGTTCGGGAGGAATGTGTGGCCTCGGGTGGCATAGTCAGCTAATACCCGTGTCAGATCGGAACCCGTCGGCACGAACCGGGTCTTGTAGAACTTGCTTTCACGGATGCAAAGGATTCCGGAGTCCAGATCCACATCCGCCACATTCAGACCGAGGGCCTCGCTGATCCGCACTCCGGTGCCATAGAGCAGCAGCAGGAGTGTGCGGCAGGTCAGCGACGAGAGATTGCAGCGCTCACGATCGGCCGTCGCTAGCAGTAGCCGCTTTATCTCTTCGCGAGAGTAGATGTAGGGCACGAAAGCTCGAAGCTCCTTTGGGGCGGTTACGGGCAATGGCGAACACGTGGCGTAACCCCGAGCGATAGCAAAGCGGTAGAACCCGCGCAGCGCACTGAGCTTGCGGTGCCAGAAGGCCGTGATGGAGCCATTGCCGGCGAGGTAGGTGGAGACACCCTCGGGGCTGATCTCGTTCATGTCGATATCACCGAGCGTCCGATAGAAGGATTTCAAGGTACGCGCCTCTGTGGCAAAGCGCATCCCCAGAGACTGTTTGTAGGCAACATACGCGGCAATGGCTTCGGGGAGTCTCATAGCAAGTCTCCCAGGGGATAGTCTGCAACTTCCCGTAGTCCAGCCAGGTCGACTTTGGCATAGGTGCGTGTCGCATAGGCGCTGCGATGACCCAGATGGTCGCCGATCTGCTTGAGGGTTAGCCCTTCGGCTACCAGACGAGCCGCGCAGGCGTGGCGCAGCGAATGTGGCCCGCGTCGCCGGCAAGTGATGTCCAGGACTCGCAACCGGTGACTGACCAAGTAGTGCAAAGTCGTGGACACCAGCGGGCGGAAGGGCGCTTTCAGGGTCAGAAATAGCGCGCGTGAGTCAATATGAGGCCGCACCAGTTCCAGATATCGCAGAATCGCTTCCCCGACCTCGGCGGCCAGTGGATAGTCCTGCTTGCATCGCTGCTTTGGACGAGTGATATGGAGGATGTCCCGTTCCCAGTTCACGTCGTCCAGGGTCAGAGCAACGACCTCACCACGCCGATGCCGG
>JANNFC010000496.1:0-16901 GCA_031379405.1 Betaproteobacteria bacterium
GAGCTCGATGATGAAGGAAGACTTGATCGCCTAGCGGATCGCCATTGAGAGTTACCGCGAGATGATTGGCTATCTTGCCGGGAGCGATCCAACCACACAGCGCATGCTTAAGGATATCCTCGCTTGTGAGGAAGAGCATGCTGACGATCTTGCATCGCTCTTAGAGGGTATTAAGACGTAGAGTGCTTGTGGCCCTGCAGTCAGACCTGGGATAAGGCAAATCGGGTCGTAACGTCTACAGACCAGCCATCGGAAAACAAGCTTCCGATGTCTGTTTCCCCATCAGCGCTTGTTGTGTGCGCTACCGAACAGACCAGGCGAATAGCATGATTAATACTTCAATCCCCTGGCCCGCCGTTATCTTCACCTCCCTTTAGATACGACGGGTTCCGACCTCCGGTCACGTTTGTGTCCGGAGGTCATTCTTGTACCTGTCACTGATCTCAGACCTACTTTTGAACGGTTAACATTACGCGTCTTTAACGTCTTTAAGGACGCTAAAGCCAATACTCCCAGAGTCGGGCTAAGGACTCCTTCATGCGCAGATGCAACGGACGGCGATCCCATTTTTCCAGCGTAATGGGTTCAGACTCGCCTAGATCCTTATCGAACATCGCCTTCACCTGATTGCCAAAATCAACTCCGAGCACCACCGCGTTTAGCTCGTAATTGTGCAAGAAGCTTCGCCAATCCAGGTTAGTCGACCCTACTGTTGACCATACGCCGTCGATCAACGCGGTTTTAGAATGAAGAATCACTCCGCGCCGCTCGAAGAGCTTCACACCTCCCCGAAGTAACTGTTCATAATATGCGCGGCCAGCGTGGAACACTAGCCAGGAGTCAGTCTGGCTAGGTAGTATCAGTTTCACGTCAACGCCGCGTGCGGCAGCCGCCAACAGCGCGGCAAGTAGTTGCGGGTCGGGAGCGAAGTAAGCGTTGGTCAACAACACACTGGTTTCGGCGCTGCCGATTCCCGAAAGGAGCGTTGCATAGATTGCACTGTACGGTTCGTCGGGCGAACTGCCGATGGCGCGCACGACCTCCCGACCAACGCTCTCAAGCTGGGGAAAGTAGTTTTTCTCTGGCAGCTTCTCACCCTTCTGCTGCTGCCAGGTTTCAATGAAAAGTCTCTGGAGTTCGGCTACCACCGGCCCCTGCACCTTCAAGTCGGTATCACGCCACGCCGGGCTGGTGTCGGATCGGGTCTGGGATCCCTTCCTAAATGAACCACTGGAATACACGCTGCTGATGTTGATGCCGCCCAGAAACGCCGTGTGCCCATCGACGATCAATTGCTTGGGGTGGTCGCGCTGGTTCAGTTGCCATTGCTTGCGCGCCAATAGGGGATTGATGGGATTGAATTCCAGCACCTTCATGCCGTGCGCAGCGAGCCTTTCAAAAAAAACCGCCGGTGTGCCGAGCGTGCCGACACTATCTCGGATAATGTTGACCTGCACCCCTTGGCTCTGCTTGTCCATCAGTGCCCACGCGAATCGACGGCCGACCTCATCGTCGTCAAGAATGTAGGTTTCCAAATTGATATGGTCGCGCGCCGCCAGAATCGCGGTTAGCATGGACTGATAAGTGGCCGGGCCATCTTGCAGCAATACCACGCGATTTCCCGTGGTCAAGGGAGTGCCGACGATGGCCTCCTCAAGCGCCAGGTGGCGTTCGAAGATGTCGGTCACTTGCCCGCGAGCGCGCAACCGGTCCAGCACCGCCTTGCTCTGCGCCGCCGACAGAGGGCCTCGAGCCCCTTCCAGCCGCACCGGAGGACGAGCGGTGCGTCGGGCCAGGTCGGGTACGATGGTCGGCAGGGTGCTGCATCCTGCTCCAGCGAACAGACAAAATAGACTAAATGGGCGGGTGGCCAACCAATACTTCATAGTCTAAAGTGGATGTATATCGAGCTTTATGGAGGGTATTAGGGGGATACCCCCCACTAGCGGATCTGCCCTTTGCCAAAATTCTGATAGCGGTGCCGGGCGAACTCAATGTATTCCGCGAGAAACTGCTCTTGCAAGGCATCGAGTGCCTCGGTAGGCACGCCTTGTTGAGACAAGGCCGCGAGTTGGGAACCTTTGAGTCCCGCAGAGTAATGCGTACTGATGCTGAATGGAATTCCCGCGCTGCCGATGATGAACTGAGTATATCTTGCCTGCCTGACTTTTTGTGCTACTTCATCAGCAGAGATACCGGAGCTTGCCCAAGTAGCGACATCATCTGCCGTAATCGGTTGCGCAAACGGGTTACCCGGTGAAGCGGGCACCCAGGCGGGTACGCCAACCGGCCGGGCAAAGTTCTTCGCGCGACCTAAATTCTTCTCACCCGTCATGCCGTTGCCGCCTCGATCGAGATTGGCGAGGTTCAATGGCTGTGGATAACACCAATCGCTGCCGCCGTACGACTCGCCCAATGCCGAGAATCGAGTCAACATGTCGACGCTGTTGACGAAGGATTGCTGGAGTTCATCAAGAACCAGTGTGGGTACACCGTGCTGAGCCAGTTTCGGGAAATCGGACCCGCGCAACGCATAGCTGGTCCTGGATGCGCGCAATCGAGAAATGACACGGTCCGGGGTATTGCCGGTTCGTGAGTACGAAATGACTTCCCCAATGGGTATCGGCTGCGGGGTGGTACAGCCAGATAACGTAAAGGTCGCTACGATTGCGAGCGGGAATAAAGGCCAAGACGGCTTAAGCATGGCAGGTATCTTCGCTTTGATTATCTGGCCACTCGCGTCGGCGCCAGTTGGTTATCTTTTCGAGTCTGATCGCGCGTCTCGGGCTTTACGCAGACAAGGTCACTCGGCGAAGCCTCTCGCCAAACGTAGCCTTGACGGCAGGTGTCGGGTCCATAAGGGCCGCCACCGGGTTGTTTGCGGGCCTCCGCCTGGCTATTGTCGTACGCTGCCACTGCACGCACTGAAGGCAATACGCAGACTCGATCGCCGGCGAATGCGTCGCGCCAAACGTAGCCCTGGACGCAAGCGCCGGCGGGCGCCGAGGTGCTGGGGCCGGCGCCACTCGGGCTTGCTTTGTTCACAACGCCCCAATTGGCTAACAATTCAGTTACCGTGGCGGCGGGTGTGGCGCGCGCAAATTCGGTCATTTCCGTTACGACCGCGACCACTTCATTGCCTTTGAACACGGGACCGCCGGAATTGCCTTCCTTGATGGTTCCGTCGAGCGTCATATCACGGCCCAAGCGCCCCGACACGGTCGCGCTCACCACGCTCCAGTCGGCGCCGCCACGCGGAAAGCCGATGACTTTTAGCACGGTCCCGTCCGCCACGCGCGCGGCTGCGAGGGGCAGCACAACGATTCCCTCCGGCAGTTTTTTCCTTGCGATCCGCAGAATCGCCAGCCCTCGAGGATCGCCGGGCTCGCTATTGCTGACTTCCGCTTCGATCCGAGTCCCCCTGTTGGTGAAGAACTCCACCTCCGGCGCCGCATCGCCCTCGATCACATGGGAAGCCGTCAGGATGACGACCGCATCGGGGGTGATGCTCACGATGAAACCGGTGCCTGTGCGGCGGGGATTGCCTTCAGCCTGGGAGCGAATTTTAACGACCCCGGCTTTCAACGCTTCGATATCTTCGGCAAGCGCGACTTGTACCGTTTCGATCGCAAGCAAGGCCGCCAATAAGATGATCCCTGTGCGCATTCACTACCCCCGTCTGAAGAACATCGATGAATCCGCAACACTCTAGCACGGAGTTGCATTCGGAAACACTCAAGTGGCGGCGGATTTCGTTATGATTGCTCGGCGAATAAAGGAGACTTGGCGGGCGGGGTATTGACCCCGCCCTTGACCAAAGGGGGCTACGTACAAATCACTTCGCCCCCTTTGGAAACCCCCGAAGTTTGCCCCCGCGCCAAGAGCGCGGGGAATACGAGTTGAAGAAAACGGAGTACTGCATGAGTGAATCAAGCATCGCCAGTTTGCGTGGGCGAAGAGTCTGGGACTCACGAGGCCGGCCGACGGTGGAGGCGGAAGTTCGGCTCAAAGGAGGAGCGATAGGTCGCGCCATTGCGCCAGCAGGTGCGTCGCGCGGCTCGCGTGAAGCGATCGATCTGCGCGATGGAGGAGGCGCCTTCGGCGGTTTCGGCGTCGACAAGGCGGTGGCTCACGTTAACGAGCTAATTGCACCGTGCATCATGGGACTGGATGCTAGCGATCAATGCGCTATCGACGGCGCCATGGTCGCGACGGACGGAACCCCGAACAAATCGCGCTTGGGCGGCAACGCGACTATCGCGGTGTCCATGGCGATACTGCATGCGGCGGCGGCGGCGGTGCAACAGCCTTTGTATGCCTATCTCGCACTCGACAAGCCGGTGAGGATTCCGTTACCGGAGATTCAAATCTTTGGCGGTGGCGCGCATGCGGGACGTCGCATCGACATTCAGGATCTCATGGTGACGGCCATCGGCGCCAAGAGTTTCGAGCAAGCCTTGGTGATGAGCGCCGAGGTTTACCGTGCGGCGGGTGAAGTGATGCGCGATCGTGGAACGCTATACGGACTGGCGGACGAAGGCGGCTATTGGCCCGCCTTCGACAGTAACGAACAGGCCCTCGATGCCTTGCTGCGCTCCATCGAGCGTGCGGGATACACGCCAGGACAGGACATGGCGATTTCTCTGGACATTGCGGCCTCTGAGTTCGGTAAGGATGGGCGCTATACACTCGGACTGGACAAGCGCGCACTCAGCAGCGACGGCATGATCGCGATGTTGCTCGCTTGGATGGATCGCTATCCCATCGTTTCCATCGAAGACCCGGTGGCGGAGGACGATATTGAAGGCATGCGACGATTCACGCGCGAGGCGGGCGATCGTGTGCAGATCATCGGCGACGATTACCTCGTCACCAATGCCAGGCTTGTCGAACGCGCGGCCGCCGAAGGCGCTTGCAATGCAGTGTTGATCAAACCGAATCAGGCGGGTACTGTGACCGAAACCTTTGCCGCCGTCGAAGCGGCTCGCAAAGCGGGTTTCGCCACCATCGTCTCCGCCCGCTCGGGAGAAACCGAAGACGTCACCATTTGCCACCTAGCCACGGGCTGGGACGCGGGTCAGTTGAAGGTAGGCTCCTTCGCGCGCTCTGAGCGCATGGCCAAGTGGAATGAGATGTTGCGCATCGAGGAAAGCCTGGGCGCGAACGCGCGCTTCGCGGGGAAAACTGTGTTGGGCGGCATTCGCTGGTGAACCCTTCGCAAGCACAGAGCGCGGGGGAAATAGACACATCCTCTTGTGTTACATGCCTTAACATCCACCCGGCAATCATTTCACGTAGAGCTTACTGGGCACCGACAGAAAATGAGTTCGGATGCGAACAATAGTGATGAACTAAATGCGGCCTGTGCCGTCTGGCTGCGCGCTATCGCGCGCGGCGACGAAGCGGCATTGTCCGCGTTCTACGACGCGACTCTGGGAAAATGCTATGCGCTGGCGATTCGAATCACACGCATTCGGGAAGCGGCCGAAGAGGTCGTGTCCGATACCTTCACGCAAGTCTGGCGAGAGGCCGATCGGTACGATCCCGCGCGCGGACGACCACTAGCATGGCTGCTGAACATCTGCCACAGCCGGGCCATCGACCACTTGCGGCGGCGCGATCCGGCCGAGGCGCATCCCGACCCGGCGATGCTCATCAGCGAGGAATCCACGACATCGGAGGATCCGCTAGCACTGGCCTTGACCCTGGAAACCAACAGCATGCTGCGTGAAGCCATCGCGCATCTCCCCAGGGTGTCACAACAATTGCTGGCCTTGGCGTTCTTTCGAGGCATGTCGCATCAAGAGATCGCGGCGCATACAGGCATGCCATTGGGTACGGTCAAAACGCATTTAAGACGCGCGCAGGATTGCCTCCGAATCGCTGTCGAGGAAAAACTTCCATGAGTCCGGAAGCGCCGAAGGAAGACGCTACCGAACACGACTATCTGCCCGAGAGCGACTTGGTCAGATTAGCCGAAGCCATTCGACCCCAGTGGCCGGAGCCGGAACGCGCGGCGCACATGAAGGCACGCGTTTTCGAAAACATCCGTGGCATTGCGCTCGTGGCGCCACCACTGCCCGAGCCTAGCGCCCTCTACACCTTGCGCCTTGACGAGCGCCAATGGCGGCAAATCAGCCGTGGCGTGGAGATGTGTACGCTGCGCGAAGACGAGCACAGCCGCTCGATACTGTTGCGCATGCAGCCCGATAGTTTTCTGCTGCCGCATCGACACGCGATGAGCGAGGAAAGTCTTATCCTGGAAGGTGACGCGCTGATCGGCGAGGATATCCATCTCACCGCCGGCGACTATCATTTCAGTCCGACGGGCGCACTGCATCCCCTGCTGCAATCACCCAAGGGTTGTGTTGTATTCGTGCGCGGGGAAAAGAAATTCCGGCCACGCCCCACCCTGGGATTGTTCAAGCGATTGCTGCGCGGAATATAGGGTACGTCGCGGCCAGGGACCACTAGTTAGCACTTGGGAAACATGAATCGAACCGAACCGGAACAGCACCGTGCCTATCGACATTTTCAGTTGATCCCCACCCGCTGGATGGACAACGACGTATACGGTCACGTAAACAACGTGATCTACTATTCGTATTTCGATACCACCGTGAATCAGTATTTGATCGAGTCCGGCGTCCTCGATATCGAGCGCAGTACGGTGATCGGATTGGTGGTGGAAACGAGGTGCCAGTATTTCAGCCCCATTACGTTTCCCGATGCGGTGAATAGCGGGCTGCGCGTCGCCACGCTAGGCAACAGCAGCGTGCGTTACGAAATAGGATTGTTCAGGAATGGTGAGGAGGCGGCCGCCGCACAAGGGTATTTCGTGCACGTCTACGTGGACCGTGCGACGCGCAGACCAGCGCCACTACCGGCGGCCATGAGAGCGGCGCTGGAAAAAATCCTGGCCTAGTCATTCATCGACAGCATGCGCGAGGTCGCTCGCTTGGTGGATTCGTAGGGTTTGCCGAAGACTTGCACAAAATACCAGCGCCCCGATCTGCCCTTTGCCACTCCAACACCAGTATCCGCCATCTCTGGGATAAGCAAATTCTTACGGTGACCCGGAGAGTTCTTCCAGTCCTCCACCATGCTGCTCGCGGGATCCGTCTTACCCAGTTGCCAACCGACGTTTTCCGCTACCCGCGTGAACGAATACCCCCCCACTTGAACGCGATCCCCCGGGTCCAGACCGTCCATTACATGGCCGTTCTTGTCCGTGTCCCCGTACCGATCCTTGTGTGCCATGTTGGCGGCGTGGCGGCGGGCGATATCCATCAACCTGGATTCAGCACGCAACTGCCCGAGGCCACTGGCTTTGCGAAAGAAGTTGGTTTGGAAGAGAACCGCTTTTTCTTCCCCGTTCGCACGCATTGCAGGTGTTATCGAGGGGATCGGTGCCGTCGTCTCAGGCCTGCCGGACGATGGCCGTTTGCCCGAAGTCGTGCAACCGTTCATCGTACCCACCACGATGCCCATACCCAAAATGAGTAGCGTTCTAACTTTGCCCCAAGATTCCATTGATCCCCCAGCGCGAACAACAACACTCTGCGCAAAGGCCGTGGTTACAGCCTTCACATACTTGCGTCAACAATGATTTGCACTGCTCTGATTGAGCGACGCACTCATGTATCGCGCAAGAAAGAATCGAACCAGCACCCTCCCGGCCGGGTGTTGCCCGCTTCAAAGCGCGCTAAGTTACTACGAAATGGAAGTTTTTGCTTAGGCGGCGTTAGGCGGTTCGAGTCGCCCTCTCAGGCCACACTTCCGCCGTTGACGTAAACAATCTGTCCCGTCATGTAACTCGCGGCGTCGGAGAGCAGGAAGGCCACCACCGATGCGATCTCACTCGGCTCTCCCATACGGCCCAAAGAAAACGACTTCACGAAGGCGTCCGCACGATCATTCCCAATCGCGGCAAAGGATTCGCGCAGCATGTCCGTGTTGATCGGCCCCGGCCCGACACCATTGACTCGAATGCCGTGGCTACCTTCTTCCTTGGACAGGATTCGGGTGAAGGCTTCGAGTCCTGCCTTGGATACGGCGTAGACACCGTAGCCCGCAGGCATTCGCTGAGTAACGTTGGAAGACAGATTGACGATGTGCCCACCGCCTTGCTTGCGCATGATGGGAAGCACGGCGCGCGTTAGTCGAACAGGCGCCGTGAGGTTGACATCCATGACATGCGCCCAGTCCTCATCCTTGAGGTCGGCGAACCGCACATCCGGCAAATGCACGCCGGCATTGTTGATCAGCGCATCAATGCGTCCGTACGCGGTGACGGTATCCGAGATGAGTTTGTCTTGGTGCGCAGGTTGCGTTACATCACAGACAAGGGCCAGCACTTCGCGGCCTGCCTCGCGCAGCGTATTCGCAAGCGCCTCGGCGTCGCTCTTGCGGTCTCGATAAGTAAACGCCACCGCAAATCCGTCCGCTGCCAGCGCTCGCACAATGGCCGCCCCAATACCTCTTGAACCGCCCGTTATCAGTGCAACTTTTCTGGTCGTCATGGCCCCGCCCCGAAGAATTCGGAAGGCCCCATGGTAGCTCGGATCAGCCGCTCAATGCAGGGCTACTATTCTTCACGGGCCGTGCGCCCGAAGGCTTCGAATCGAGCCACCGTTCAAGAATCTCACGCAGTTGATCTTGCTTGAAGGGCTTCGTAAGGCAGTCATTCATCCCCACCGCCAAACAGCGCTCTCGATCGCTGTCGCGTGCATTGGCAGTCATTGCTAACACTGGAATGGGCGAGACGCCGGTTGCGGCTTCCCGATCTCGAATTTGCCGAGTGGCTTCAAAACCATCCATTGCGGGCATCTGGCAATCCATCAATACCAGATCGAAGCTTCGCTCGGACATCGCTTCCAGGGCCAGGCAACCGTTGGCTGCGACCGTTACATCGAGACCCAGACGTCTAAGGGCGTACAGCGCCATCTGTTGATTGACCAGGTTGTCCTCCACCAGCAGCACACGGAATCCGGTGAGATCCCTCACGCCAGGTGAGACTGACAGGTCACTCGGCGCGGTCAGCGTCGGAACATTGACCTCACCTTTACGCAGTGGGACCTCGAACCAGACGCGGCTGCCCTGCCCTATCTTGCTATCTACGCCGATTTCCCCATTCATCAATTTGACCAGACGCTGGCAAATGGCTAGCCCGAGTCCCGTGCCGCCGTAGTTGCGCATCGTTGACTCGCCGGCCTGGGTAAAAGGTTTGAATAGGTTCTCGCGCTCCTGGTCCGTGAGGCCAATACCGGTGTCCTTGATATCGAAACGCACGACGTGGCGTCCACCCGCTTCGGCCCGCGCACGCAGGGAAAGCGCGACTTCTCCTTGGTGCGTGAACTGGACAGCATTGCCCAGAAAATTCATGAGGATCTGGCGAATGCGAGTTGAGTCACCCACCACGTGGGCGGGAATGTCGGCCGGGATAAAAGTTGTCAGATGCAGATTCTTTTCTTGCGCACGCGCGGAGAATAAGGTGACACACTCCTCCACCAGACCCCGCAAATCGAAGGAGAGGTGTTCGATGGCCAGTTTGCCGGCTTCAATCCTGGAGAAATCCAGAATATCGTTGAGCACATTGAGCAAGGCCTCCGCCGAGTTCTTGGCGGTAACCGAGAATTCACGCTGCTTCGCCTCCAATTCCGTCAGGGAAAGCAATTCCAACATTCCCAGAATTCCGTTCATGGGGGTGCGTATCGCATGGCTCATATTAGCGAGAAAGGCGGACTTTGCCCGGGTAGCCTCTTCTGCTAGCACACGTGCATCGGCTAAGGACTTGTTGCTGGCCTGCAACGAGTCGAGCATAGCGTTGAAAGAGCGCGCCAGATCACCCACCTCATCATTGCGAGCGACTGGCGCCCTAAGTGCGAAGTCGCCGAGTTGCACGCGGCGGGCTGTTTCGGCCAGCACCTTGAGTGGCTTGGAGATGAGGTCCGCCATCACCAGCGCAACACTCACCGCAAGTACACCCAGGATAGTCGCCCACTGCAGCACCAGGCTTCCAATATCTTTAAGCATAGTCCCAACGATGTCTCCGTCCTTGACCATGCCAATCATCCAAAAACTTGCCGCACCGTTCGGATTGACGTCGACAAGAAGAGCCGCCAACTCCATTCCCCGGGACTTCGAGTACTGGGGTACGCCTAGTTTGCGCGGATCCAGTCCTGGCCAATCCGCGAATATCGACGCCGCCGGCGACGAAGTCTGCGGTGTTTGTGCAGCATTTGCGACGTAGTCTCCCTTGACATCTGCCACGATCACCTTGCCGAATCGCAATTGCCCGGAGATAGACACAAACATCCCGCTTGCAAGCACATCCATGACGAACACAGCGCGTCCGCCTCCGTTGTAGTGCACGGGGATGGCAAAGGTGATAACGCCATCGTTTGCCGCACCGACTCCTCCAGCGGGCAGGCGCCGAAATTGTGAGACAAAGATTTTGCCCTCGGGCATGCGGTAAGTGCTGACAAATCCTGCATCTTCGCTGGGCTCATAAGGCGGTCGCGCATCGGGTGGGACAAGGACACCAGCACGAAAATCCTCGCGCACGAGCACTTTCTCATTTCGACTGACCAAACGCAGCGACAGAATATGCGGATCATTCGCGCCGAATCCTTGCAGAATGTGGGAGTAGCGCTGCGCCCACATCTCAATGGTGGTGCCGTCCTCGGCGTCGATTCCCAATCCGTCCTGCGCCCGAATCATCCCAAGAACCGGGGGCATAGACGCCATGGTGCGTAGCTTGCCGCCCATCGATTTGAAGCGCGCCAGAATATTGTCCGTCACCACACTCATGGACTCGGATCGAATCTGATTGTGTTGCTTTTCCAAGCGGGATTGGAGCCCCTGATAGGTCGCGAATACGATCAGGAACAAGGGAACGATGGCGAGGCCGATGGCCAATGCAACGTGGCGCGCATGCAGACGCGGAATGGACCCCTTGTTGGAGGCAGCGCTCAGATCGATCTCCGTCCTTGGCAGGCGCTTCGTTCGTGGAAAGTAGTGAATCTTGGGGCACGTGCGCAATGTTCTCAGCCGAGCGCTCTGTGGCTTTCAAAATAACGGCGAGCCGAACGGGAACTAAAGGGAGCTCAGGGGAGCTCAGGGGAACTCAAGGCTTGCGCAATACTTGGCTTGTCGGGGCGCAACCCGGGATGCTATAAAGGTCGGCCCACCTCCAACGCGATTCCCCATGAGCCCCACCCTCCCTGCCACCATGCACGCCATCGAAATCTCTCAGCCCGGTGGGCCGGACGTGTTGCGAGCGACGCAACGTCCATTACCGACACTCAAGCCGGGTGAGGTGCTTATCCGCGTGGCAGCGGCCGGGGTCAATCGCCCTGACTGTTTTCAGCGCGCCGGACTCTACCCCGCGCCACCGGGCGCTTCTGACCTGCCTGGCCTCGAGGTGGCGGGCACCGTCGTCCAGACCGACGCGGGAGTATCGAGGTGGAAGGTAGGCGATCAAGTCTGCGCCCTCACGCCTGGCGGTGGCTATGCGCAGTATTGCGTGGCGCCTGCTGGGCACTGCCTGCCGATTCCGAAGGGCCTTTCTCCCACGGCTGCGGCCGCCCTGCCCGAAACGGTATTTACCGTATGGATCAATGTCTTCGAGCGCGCCAAACTCGCGCCCGGCGAGTCACTTCTGGTCCAAGGGGGCTCTAGCGGCATTGGCGTAACCGCCATCCAGATGGCGCGCGCGCTTGGGCACCGCGTATTCGTCACCGCAGGATCGCCCGAGAAATGCGCGGCCTGCGAGCAACTAGGTGCCGAGCGCGCGATCAACTATAAGAGCGAAGATTTCGTGGAGGTGATCAAGTCCGCCACCCAAGGCCGTGGCGTGGACGTGATTCTGGATATGGTGGGCGGCAGCTATATCCCAAGGGAATTGCGCTGCCTCGCCGACGACGGCCGCATGTCCATCATCGCCTTTCTGGGCGGCAGCAAAGCTGAAGTGGACTTCAACGATGTGCTGCGACGACGCTTGACCATTACCGGTTCCACCTTGCGGCCGCGTACCGTGGAGTTCAAGGCCGGGATCGCCGCCACCTTGGAAAAGCGCGTTTGGCCACTGATCGAGGCGGGCCAAGTCAAACCCGTCATCGCACGCCGCTTTCCGTACGAGCAGGCCGCACAAGCGCATGCGCTGATGGAGTCGAGCACTCATATCGGCAAGATCATGTTGGATTTCTAATCTCACGGGTACACGGTGCCCACGCCGGGCTCCCGCGACCGCGGCGCCAGGCGTATTGCGGTCGGAACTGGGACGCCCTTACCGATTGTTTGATGGATTTGTCCTGGTTGCCGGGACTGCGCTGGGTGGTCCTGATCGAGGGTATGGAGCGCTTGTCCGCACAGGATCCTGACAGTTACCGCACCGCGCTGGAAATACTGCCGAGGTGAGCACCTACTGGGAGGAGCAGGAGCGCCCCTTCATCGTGCTGCTACGAGAGGACTGCGGGCCGGAGGCAGCAAGCTTGCCTCCGGTCGCATTCACATGATGCCGATCTTCGGGAATGCACTTCCGCCCACCCCCTGAAGATCGCGAGTTAACCGCCGGCCTGTGCATGCGGTTTTCCGCGCGAATCGCGCCGTACATGAGGAAGATGGGGCGAGAGTTCCGCCAGCGCGCGCTGGTAGACCTCACGCTTGAATTCGATCACGTCTTCCAACGGGACCCAATACTCACTCCAACGCCACGCATCGAACTCAGGCTTCGGACTACGCCGCAGACACACATCGCAGTCGCGGCCCACTAGCCTGAGCAGATACCAGATCTGTTTCTGCCCCCGATAGTTGCCGCGCCAGTCCCGTTTGATCCATTGGGACGGTACATCGTAGCGAAGCCACCCTCGAGTGCGCGCCAGAATCTGCACATGGTGCGGACTAAGACCCACCTCTTCCATCAGCTCCCGCAACATCGCTTGCTCGGGAGCCTCGCCTGCCTTGATACCTCCTTGCGGAAATTGCCATGCGTGCTCGTTAACTCGTTTGCCCCAAAACACTTCGTTCCTGATGTTGGTCAAGACGATGCCGACATTTGGGCGATAGCCATCTCGGTCAATCATTTCATCACCCAAGGCGGAAATTTGCCGAAGAGGATTGTTTCACAAAACGCTGGTTTGGAGAAGTTCTAGTCTCCTCGCGCGCCGGCGTCACAGCAGCAACCGGCGTTCGTTGTGCAAGTTCAGCCGCTTGAACATGGGCACAAACTGGGTGAATTCGAGCCCGTGCTTTGCCTCCAGGTCCTTGGCACGTTGGGTGAGTGCATCCCAGGCGGTGGGGTGGGGGGGACGGCGAAAGGCAAGCACAATGATGTTGCCCTTCTCCGCAGCAGGGACGCACAACACGCGCGATTCGAAGGCCGTTTCGATGCGCTTTAGATTATCGTCGTAGCGGCGATCGCTTCCCCACAGATTGACCACCAGAATCCCTTCGTCGGAAAGATGGGCGTAAGCACTGCGATAGAAGCTTTCGCTACACACGGACTCGGCTTGCGAGCGACCGTCGTATCCGTCCACCATCAGCACGTCCGCGAAATCCGTACGTGAACCAATCCACTCTGCGCCGTCTCCCACAATGATCTGGAAACGCTCATCGTGTGTCGGCACCTGAAAGTACTGCTGGGCGGCTCGCACGACTTCATCATGCAGTTCAATGGCGTGCAGTTTCGTTGAGAGCAGCCGGCTCGATAGCCATTTCTGCATGGAGCCACCGCCCAGCCCAATGGTGACAATGCGCGCGGGCTCCGGCTTGAACAGCATGAAGGACATGGCTGTGCGCGTATAGGCAAGTATTAGTTGATCGGGGTTGGCTATGCGCATGGCGCTCTGCACGGTTTGGCTTCCAAGGTGCAGATAGCGCACCCCTGCGCTTTCACTGACGTCAACCTGGATCGCGCTTTCCTGCCCCCAACGCGACCAACGTCCCATCCACTTCATGACCGGCCCCGAATCCTTTCCATGGTGTGCGCATTGTAAGATACGGCCTTTTTCCAGGGACATTCGATGCGCGCAACGCGGTTTTTTCTTTCCACCCTGAAAGAGGCACCTTCCGAAGCGGAACTGATCAGCCACAAACTGATGCTGCGAGCCGGACTCATCAAGAAACTGGGGAGCGGCCTGTATAGTTGGATGCCGCTGGGACTGCGCGTTCTGCGCAAGGTTGAACACATCGTGCGCGAAGAGATGAATCGTGGCGGGGCGGTGGAATTGTTTCTGCCGGCTGTGCAACCCGCCGAGCTTTGGCAAGAATCAGGACGCTGGGAGAAGTTTGGCCCGCAAATGCTCAAGATCAAGGATCGGCACGAACGCGATTTCTGCTTCGGCCCCACACATGAAGAGGTGATCACCGACATAGCGCGTCGCGAGATCAAGAGCTACCGCCAGTTGCCGGTGCATTTCTATCAGATACAAACCAAATTTCGCGACGAAATTCGCCCACGCTTCGGCGTCATGCGGGCGCGCGAGTTCATCATGAAAGACGGCTACTCGTTTCACACCGGGTTTCCCGACCTGCAACGCGAGTACCGCAACATGTACGACACCTACACGCGTATTTTCCAGCGGCTTGGACTTGGATTTCGCGCCGTGGCGGCGGATACCGGTGCCATCGGTGGCA
Source organism: Betaproteobacteria bacterium (assembly GCA_031379405.1). GTDB lineage: Bacteria > Pseudomonadota > Gammaproteobacteria > Burkholderiales > SHXO01 > SHXO01. Next base: position 14,638 of record JANNFC010000496.1, read on the forward strand.
CCGGCTCACACGAATTCCATGTCTTGGCGGACTCCGGGGAAGATGCCATCGCTTTTTGCCCGACTTCCGAGTATGCGGCCAACGTGGAATTGGCGGAGGCGCTTGCGCCGGCCGCCCCGCGTGCCGCGCCTAGTGTCACGATGCTGAAAGTTGCGACACCGAAGGCGCACACCATCGAAGATGTCGCGACCTTCCTGAGAATCCCTGCCCAGAAAATCGTCAAGACCCTGATGGTGATCACCAACGTTGGCCAACCCTATCTGCTGCTGCTGCGCGGTGACCACATGCTGAACGAAGTCAAAGCGGCTAAGCGATTGGGCGAATTCCGTTTCGCGTCCGACGCCGAAGTGAAACAGCACATGGCGACCCATCCCGGGTCCATCGGTCCTGTGGCGGCGAATGTACCCGTGCTCGCGGACCGGACACTGAAAGCGATCAGCGACTTCACCTGCGGCGCCAACGAGGACGACCACCATTTCACCGGTGTGAGCTTCGGACGCGATCTTCCCGAGCCTGCGGAGTATTTGGATCTCCGCAATGTCGTAGCCGGAGATCCCAGCCCGGACGACAAGGGCGTCCTGGATATTTGCCGCGGTATCGAAGTAGGGCATATCTTTCAACTTCGCACTCAGTACTCCGAAGCGATGAGTTGTACTTTCCTGGACGAAGCGGGCAACACCCGTCCCATGGAAATGGGTTGCTACGGAATCGGCGTCACGCGCATCGTCGCCGCCGCCATCGAGCAGAACCACGACGAGCGCGGTATCGTGTGGCCCCTGCCCATCGCACCGTTTCAAATCGCTATCGCACCGGTGGGATACGGACGTAACGCTGACGTCAAAGCTGCCGCCGAGCGGCTCTACGCTGAACTCACGCAAGCAGGGTTTGAGGTGTTCCTCGATGATCGCGATGAGCGCCCAGGTGTAATGTTCGCTGACTTGGAGTTGATCGGCATTCCCCATCGCATCACGGTGGGCGACCGAAGCCTCAAGCAAGGGCAGATCGAATATCAGTCCCGCCAGGACACGAAGGCACAACCCGTGGCCTTGACCGCGGCATTGGCGTTCTTGAAGTCGAATGTTCAGTAGTACCGCTAAATCGCTTGCTACCCTTCCCCTACTCATATGGGTCGCCTGGCTGGTTCTTCCAGCGGCAGGGCACGCCGGCAATCAGCAATACGAACCCTTGGCGACCAGTGTGCAAGCAAACCTGCAAGGCACGGTGGCGGACCAGGCAAGTCCACGATTGGTTTTCGACTCCAAGGTACAAGGCCAGCATTGGCTGAATGTAATGTCCAAGCGGATGATGAAGTACCTGCCCGATGTCGAGTACCGCGAGGACTTTCTAATCAGCGTGCAATACGAAGCCAAACGCGCGGGTTTGGATCCGCAGCTCGTCCTCGGCGTGATCGATGTTGAAAGCAAGTTTCGCAAGTACGCCATCTCTACCGCCGGCGCACGCGGCTACATGCAGGTGATGCCTTTCTGGGTCAAGCTGATAGGCAATACGGACCACAACCTATTTCATATGCGCACTAACCTGCGCTATGGCTGTGTAATTCTGCGTCACTATCTCGATATTGAACGTGGCAATCTGGTACGTGCACTCGGCCGCTACAACGGTAGTCTGGGAAAGATGGAGTATCCCAATCTGATCATGAAAGCCTGGAAACGCTGGCGTTACCGTTACATACCGGAGGCGAAAGAGGTGCCTTTGGCGACGCGCACGCCAGAACCGCTGCAATATATGGGCGAGTCCAAGTAGGCCCTAGCGTCCAGTCAATTTCGCCAACTGGCCCGATGATATGCGCCCCAGATGCTTCTTGATGAGACGACCGTTGGGGTCGTAAATCCAACTCGAAGGCAGTCCTTTGACAACGCCGAACTGGGATTTCGCGGCGCGTTGATCGAGAACCGTGGGATAGGACACCATCAGAGACCCTGCCAATTTCATGACTTCTGTCTTGGATTCATAGTCCAGCACGACGCCTATCACGACCAAATCTTGCTCCCGTCGCGCTTCGTACGCGTCCACCAGGTCTGGAATTTCCTCCAGACACGGCGGGCACCAAGGCGCCCAGAAATTGACCACGACCCACCTGCCCCGAAAGTCTGCCAGGCGCAACTCCTTGCCTTCGCTGTCCTTCAATACGAAACCATCCGCCGCCCACATCGAAGCCGGTAGTGACGAACACAAAAACAGCATCGCTCCCGCCAATAGATTTCTCATGAATACGTTGCTCATGAAATAAAAGGGACTTCGCG
>JANNFC010000537.1:0-4288 GCA_031379405.1 Betaproteobacteria bacterium
CCTAAGCCACGACCAGGGGTAACCACCTCGCGCCGCCACAGATGTCTTGTTGTGCACCCTTCCGCCGTGAGAGATCAACGCTTCAATCGTGACCCGTTCGGCGACGAGTAACTCTTGGGCCTGGACGACGATGGCGAGCAGTACTAGCCCAAAAGTGAGCACAGCTATCTGGAGCTGTGGGAAACTGTGGCGTAGCAAAGACGTCTCCATCGCTTATGCATCGGACTTATTTGCCGGCGCTTCGGGCTGAGGTTCCTGCGACTCGAAGATGTCGCGATAGCTGCGATAGGTGGAGGCGATCGCCAATGGCAGCCACACAAATATACCGAATCCCAGAGTCAGGAGTACCAGCATGAGGAGGAGCATCATTGCGGTCGAGTAAATCAGCGTTGGCACAACGTTGGTGAGACATCCTCGCAGACTCATGACCATCGCGCGGCCCGCCGGGATGCCGTCCAATATCACCAAGGTCGGCGCGAACCAGAGCAATAGCGACACCGGCACCAATAGCATCGTACCCACCGCCACGGCCCCAAGTACTCGATTGGCAACTTCCGGCGAGACTGCCTTGGGATCGAAGGCGGCGCCCGATTTCATCAGCTCCTGCCATTCCGCCCCGGCCATGTTGCTGAAGATCGCGCCGATGAGTATCTGCGCGATGACAAACATACCCCCTAAGGTAACCAGATCGCTGGCGCCATCGCGAAATCCACTCAGCAGGTAGTTCACCCTCAACTCACGTCCCAGTTCCAGATCACGGCATCCGGCCATCATGCCCGCCACCGGGATTGGGGAAAGCAGGTAGACCAGCGGACCACCCAAATACGGGATAAGGCTCAGGAGGTACATCACCCCCATGAGCGCGAGACTCATGACGATCCAGGCCAAGGGGTTACGCAGAAACAGTCGAAAGCCCTCTTGGACCCATCGCCATCCGCGCAGCGCAGACACTCTTCGAATATGCACGATACCTCAGCCTAGAACAGACATGGAAGTGCTTCCGGATCTCACGTGATTTCGGAGGATGCGGCGAAAATGCGCTGGGTCGTGGGCGTGCGTCAACGTCCCTGCGCGCGGAAGGTGATAGTCGTAGAGTCTGGAGATCCAGAACCTCAGCGCGCCGGCTCTAAGCATCGTGGGCCAGCTGTCCTTTTCCAATTGGACCAGGGCGCGCGTATTTTGATAAGCCTGCAGCAGGCTACGGCTGCGCGCGGGGTCCAATGTGCAGTCATCGCGCATGCACCAATCATTCACCGTAATGGCGACGTCGTAGATCAGGGCGTCGATGCACGCGAAATAGAAATCGATGAATCCCCCCACGCGGTCTTCCGCGAACAAAACGTTGTCGCGAAACAAGTCCGCATGCACCACGCCGCGTGGCAGCATTTCTGTGCGATGACTTGCCTGATATGCGATCTCGGAACGTAGAAGATCAGCGCCTTCGGCGTCGATGAATGGATAGATTTCCTGCGCCGCCGCTGTCCACCACTTCGCGCCGCGCAAGTTGTCAAGGTGCCCGGTATAGCTAAGTCCCGCGAGATGCATGTCGGCCAGTACTTCGCCCACCTGTGCACACTGATACGGGGTCGGATTGAGCGCGGGAGTGCCTCGCAGACAAGTCACTAGCGTGGCCGGTTTACCGTTAAGTTCTCCCAGTAATTCATTACGCAGATTGGCGATGGGCTTCGGGCAAGCAACCCCGTGTCCCGACAGATGCGCCATGAGATCCAGATAGAAAGGCAGTTCCTCTGGTTTAAGTTTTTCGAACAGCGTGAGAACGAATCGTCCCTGGGTGGTGGTTACGAAATAGTTTGTATTCTCGATCCCGCTCAGGATTCCGTGTAGATTCTCAAGCGTCCCGACGGAATAATTCTTCAGCCAAACGCGCAGTTGCTCTGGCGTGACAGTGGTAAATACCGACATAGATCAGAGGTTGAGCTGCGCCTCGTGCTCCGCTGCGGAGGGCTCGAACCCGCGTTTCTCGTAGTAATTGAAGATGGCGTTCACCACCTCGCGCGGTTCGTCGATCACTTGCAGAAGGTCGATATCTTGCGGGCTGATCATCTTCTCGTTGACTAAGGTATCCTTGATCCAGTCCAACAAACCTTGCCAAAAGGGGCGGTGTACCAGGATGATAGGCATTCGGCGAATCTTGTGGGTTTGCACCAAGGTCAGTGCCTCCATCAATTCGTCCATGGTGCCGAATCCGCCAGGCATCACCACGTAGGCACAGGCTTGCTTGACGAACATCACCTTGCGCGCAAAGAAGTAGCGAAAGGTCTGGCTGATGTCCTGATACGGATTGCCGGATTGCTCATGCGGCAACTGGATGTTAAGGCCCACGCTCAAGGACTTGCCGTAATACGCACCTTTGTTGGCAGCTTCCATCAGACCGGGGCCGCCACCGGAGATGACGCTGAATCCCGAGTCGGAAAGCAGCCGGGCGATGTGTTCGGTCAAGCGGTAGTAGTGATGATCGCGCGGCATACGCGCGCTGCCAAAGATGCTCACTGCGGGGCGGATGTGGCTCAGACGCTCCGTCGCTTCGACGAACTCTGCCATAATCCCCAGCACCCGATAGGCCTCGCGTCCGGTCCATTGTTTACCGATCAGTTCCGGCGCCAGCGGAAGCGGAGTTTTTTCTGCAAATGCCATCGTTCGATAGTAGTTTAGGCAGTAGTTGAGGTAATGCCGCGCTAATGCGCAGCCACAGTGAAGGACGTTGGTACCCGAAGACTCGCCCGAATGAAAACTCTGTTACTCGTCGACGCCTCGTCCTACTTATATCGCGCATTTCACGCGCTTCCTGACTTGAGAAATAAGCGAGGGGAACCCACGGGGGCCATCTACGGAGTGATCAACATGCTCCGACGATTGCACAAGGAAGTGGCGGCGGATTATAGCGCCTGCGTTTTCGACGCAAAGGGCAAGACCTTTAGGGATGATTGGTATCCGCAGTACAAAGCCAACCGTCCGGCCATGCCCGACGACATGAGAATGCAGATTGGCCCGTTGCACGATTGCATCCGGGCGTTGGGTTGGCCCATGCTGGAGATCGAAGGCGTCGAGGCCGATGATGTCATCGGCACGCTCGCCCTGGTGGCCAAGACACAGGGCATGCGTACGCTGATCTCCTCCGGGGATAAGGACCTGACCCAACTGGTGGACGGGTCCGTCACCATGGTCAATACGATGTCCAATGAGACATTCGACGAAGCCGGCGTGGAAGCCAAGTTCGGCGTGAAACCGGCGCAGATCATCGACTACCTTACGCTGACCGGAGACGCCGTGGACAACGTTCCGGGCGTCGATAAGGTCGGACCGAAAACAGCGGTGAAGTGGCTCACCCAATATGGTTCGCTGGACAATGTGCTGGTACATGCGAACGAAATTGGTGGCGTCGTTGGGGAAAATCTGCGCAAGGCGACGGATTGGCTGCCGCAGGCCAGGCGGCTTCTCACCGTCAGGTGCGACGTCGCCTTACCTACTACGGCACTGGAAGCGCTGCATTATGGCCAACAGGACGTGGCAGCACTCAGGGAGTTGTTCGAGCGGCTGGAGTTCAAGAGTTGGCGCAAAGAGCTGGAAGCAGCGAACCCAGGCATCGAGGACCAGCCAGCGCACATCGTACAACCTCAGGAACGAGTGGCGCGGCACTACGACAATGTCATGACTACGGAGCAATTGGATCGGTGGATGGATCGCATACAGGGCGCCGAACTGGTATCGGTAGACACCGAGACCACCAGTCTTGACCCCATGCAGGCGCGAATCGTCGGCATCTCGCTATCCGTCGCTGCGCATGAAGGCGCCTACATTCCGCTCGCTCATCGCTATGCGGGGGCACCCGATCAACTCGATCTGGAACAAACGCTGTCTCGCCTCAAGCCCTGGTTGGAGGACTCTTCCAAGGCAAAGGTCGGGCAGAACGCCAAGTACGATACCCACGTGTTTGCCAATCATGGCATCGAGTTGCGAGGCGTTGTGCATGACACGCTGCTGCAATCCTACGTTCTGGAAAGCCATAAGCCGCACGATATGGACTCCATGGCAGAGCGTCATCTCGGCGTCAAGACTATTCTTTATACCGACGTGGCCGGCAAGGGCGCGAATCAGATCGGCTTCGATCAGGTGAGCGTAGAAACCGCAACCGAATACGCGGCGGAAGACAGCGATATCACGCTACAACTGCATCAGACCCTGTACCCGCAGGTGTGCGCGGAAGCAAAACTGCGACACGTGTACGAGACTATCGAGATGCCCGCGATGCAGGTTCTGGTGCGCATGG
>JANNFC010000543.1:0-5082 GCA_031379405.1 Betaproteobacteria bacterium
CTATCAGATGGTGCGCTACGCTGACGACTTCGTCGTGCTGTGTCAAACAGCCGAAGAAGCGCAGGCGGGACTCGCCAAAGTGCAAGCTTGGGTAGAGGCGAATGGTTTAACGCTCAATGCGGACAAAACCCACATCGGGGACTGCCGGGTGTTGTCTCCCTGTTTATTTCACCGGCAATCTCTCAGGGTAATTTGTGGTGGAAGTCGGGCGATCTGCCGGATAGCGTTACCGGGTGGAAGAATGCTGGAGGGTGGCGCAAAGTGGCATGAACAGAGCGCGAGGATTGCGGCGCTGCGATACCATTGATTCTGGATGATGGAACAGGATGCCCTCACGATGGCCACTCGGCGCAGTACGACGACCAGGATTTACACCTTGCGGGTGGAACTCGAAGTCATCGATCCGCTCATTTGGCGGCGCTTACAGGTACCGGCCGCCATCACGCTGCCCAAGCTACATCGTGTGCTGCAGGCTGTGATGGGGTGGACTGACTCGCACCTGCACAGCTTCCGGATCGGTGATCGCGAATACAGCAACGCCGAGGATCTGGACGAACTGAAGATGCTTGACGTCAAAGGCCGCAAGCTCGATGTTCTGCTCGGAGACACGATCCGCGAGTTTGGTTATCAGTACGACTTCGGTGACAGCTGGGAGCATCGCATCGTGGTCGAATCGATTGCCGAGGCTAAGCCCGATTGGCCGTATCCGTTGTGTGTGGCAGGGGAGCGTGCCGGCCCGCCTGAAGACGTCGGCGGTGCGGGTGGCTACCTGGACTTCGTTGCGGCCATCTCCGACCCCGAGCATGAAGAACACGAGAATCTACTGGTCTGGATCGGCGGTGTCTTCGACCCGGAGGGCTTTGACATCAACAGCGTCAACCGCGGGCTACGCCGGTTACGGATCTGAAGTCGATACGGGGATCTCAGAACGGAGGATCGGTTGGTGTTGAGAGCGGGGATCGCCGGTACAGCCGATCCTGTTGGATTTGTAGCTTGCGCTTGTGATAGCGCTGCACCTGCTCGGCGTAGTGGTGCTCGATGCCGGTGAGGATGGTGTGGAGCAAATCAAGCAACTGAGCGGCTGCCTTGTCGGTGAGACGGGGAAGCAGGAAGGGCAGGATGACGGTGTGCCGTTTCATTGAACTTCTTCGAGGGCAGCCTGCACGTGCTCGGTGTTGATTTGTCTGAGCTTGGCCAGTGCTGCGGCGGACAGCGCGTAGTGAGCGGTGCGGTTGATCTTGCGCGGCAAACCCTGGGTGGCCTGAAACAGCGTCTCGATGGCCGCGGGTTCAAACAGCGGCAGCGCACAGCCGGCCAGTTGCAGGCGGTGGGTCAGATAGGCGGGCAATTCCTCGCGGGTAAGTCCGCCCAAGTGGTAGCGCACGACAATGCGCTGGGTGAGCGATTCGTGCACCGCCATGGTCAAGCGCCGGCGCAATTCGGTTAAGCCCACCAGGACTAAGCACAGGCGCCGCTCGGCATCCATGGCGTAATTGGTCAACAGCCGCAGGTCTTCGAGGACATCGTTGCGCAGGTGCTGTGCCTCATCGACGACGAGCACGGGATGGATCTTGGTCTCCAAGGTAAGGCGCGTGACCTCGGTATGAATGGCGCGGTAGGCGCTGGCACGGTTGCGCTCGATGGGCAGTCCCAATTGCCAGGCGATGGCCTTGTACATGTCGAGCACATTACCAGTCGAGAGTGGCACGTAGAACAGACGGTAGAGGCCTGGGTGCAGAGACGCACACAGTTGCCGGCACAGCGTGGTCTTGCCGCAGCCGACCTCGCCAGTGATCAGCCCAATGCCGCGCAATTCAACCAAGTGATTCAAGCGCGCCTGGGCTTCGCGCGCGGCACTGGAGGCGAACAGTTCATCGGGCAACAACGCACGCTCGAAGGGGTAGTGGGTGAAGCCGAAGTGGGCGAGATACATCAGCGATTCTCCTCATCGTCGGGTTTGCGGGCTGACAGATCGCGCAACGCGAGTCCGGTGTTGCGCGGGATGGCCGGCGGCGTATCGGGATCGATATTCTGGGTGGGACGGTTGCGACGCACGAAGCAGTTGGCGTAGGCGTCCAGAGGGGTTGCGCGGCCGACGAACTTCTCGTCGTGCCAGACTTCCACGCCACGTGCGGGTGGTGCGCCGGGGTCAAAGCGCAGCGTGACGGTGTGGTTGACCAGAGCCGCGTCGACTTCGAACAGGGTGCCGTTCAGGCTCACGGTGCGATCGCGCTGAACGCGGCGTTTGGTTTCGAACAGGAACAGCGCATCCAGATCGAGATGCGGACCGGGTAGGCGCACGTGCTCGGCGCTCATGGCCCAGCGGTCCAGCGGCGTCTGGTCTTCGATGCCGCGATGGGGTGCTTGGTGATACTCGCCTTCGACCCAGGCCCACAGACGGCGATTGAGCATCTCCAGGCTGTCGGTGTCGGTCGTGCTGAGGCGGCTGAGGAACTGCGCGCGTACGGTACGAAACCAGCGTTCCTGCTTACCTTTGCCCTGTGGCTGGTAAGGTCGGGCATGGATCAAGGCGACGCCGAGCTTGGCGCACACCAATGCGAGATGCTGCGAGCGGTAGTTGGCGCCGTTGTCCACGTACAAGCGTTGTGGAATGCCGCGCCGCATGAGCGCCTGCTTGAATATCGGCAGGAAGGCTTGAGTGTTCTCGGACAGCGCAAACGCGCAGTAGGGAATCACGCGGGTGGCATCGTCGAGGAAAGCGATCAGATAGCACTTGCGCCGCCCGCGCCCGGGGAGCGCAACACTGGGTCCATGCATGACATCGCTCATCCACAGTTGGCCGGCGTGGGAGTAGGCGAAACGACGTCGATCCTGGTTGCTGGTTTGTGCTTGCGCGCTCGCCTTGTGCATGAGCCCGGCGCGACTCAAGAGGCGATGCACGGTGGACGGTGGCAGCGCGAGCGATTCGGGCGCGGCGCCACTTTGCTGCACGGCGCGGATCAACTGCGGAATCGACAGTCCCGGCTGCTCGTCCTTCAAGCTCATCAGGGCATCGGCCACCGCCTGGGGCAGCGCGCGCGATCGGCCGCGATCGGCACGCCCCTTGGGCAAGAGCGCGTCGAACCCGCCACGGCGGTAGTCCTTGAGCCAGTGGCGTAGCGTCTCCGGGGACACCCGGGTGCGCGTGCTGCCCGGGATGGTGTAATCGGCACGCGCTTTATCACGCAGGCACGCATACAGCCCGCGGCTACCGGCGGGCAGTTGGATGAACTCGGCGATCAGCCCGTAGCGAAACAGGGCAAGGGCTTGGCGATATTGTGCATCGGTCATGCGGCGACTCCAGGTGGATTCAGGGAGTCGCAACGCTACGCCGGGCGCGGCGGCGGGTCTGGCCCCATGCGTTGTTGGAACGTGCTTGGGTGTTTACCGCCAGCATATGAGGGGTGGCAGAATCCGAGCGGACGCGCCAACGCCTGCAGGTGCGCGCTGGCCTGTTCACGCAACGTCATCAGCACCTGCGGGCAGACCCAGCGCTCGCGCACGGCGGCCATCGTCGGCGCACAACCGAGCAGCGACTGCGGCAACAATCCCACCACGATGGTAAGCAGGGCGCGCACCAACCGCAGGCGCCGGCGCACCCAGCGCACTGCGCTGGCAAGCGTGACCGGATCGCTGCGCAATGCGTCAGCGGCCGCCTCTACGCTCTTTGACTGCTCAACCGTCGCCACCACCTGCTCGATCTCGGACAAGGTGCCGGGAAAGCGCGCCGCCAGATGATCAGGCAGCAGGCTGAACGTGCGATGACCTTGTGGGCAGTACCAGCGCGCGATCAATGTTCCCGCCGGCATCTTGCGCTCGTAGGTGCCATGGCGGGCGAACCCACAGCCCCCGCGCGGATGCAATGGGCAGCACGAAAGCCTTGCCTCGCGCCACGCTTCTCGGGTAACGTAATCGGCGCCGGTAAGCCCCGTCTCAAACCGAAGCTGCACCGGCATCAGGCCCGCGTCGGCGCCTACCTTCGCGGGCCTACCTCTTTGTGTGAACGATAACGCCTACAAGCTTACGGTGACCGCGCTGGCGGCGGAAGAGCAACCCTGATATTCAACCTGATTACGTCACCGCGTTACGCCACTTCACGGTGAAACACTCCGACAAAAACATGCCGGTGAATCACAAAACAGTGTGAGAGACAACAGTGGAATGCCAGGACGGATCGTGCGCAACCAGGACCGGAAGGAATTCCAGACCAGCGCGGGAAAGGCGACGGACAGGTACTGAAGCAGTCCCTGACAGACGATGCCAGCCTGGATGAAGACATGATAGGCGTGGATCTTGCGTTTGATGGCGTCGCGGTATTTGAGTGACTCGCGATGAAGATGTTGATTACCGTTTCCGCGGCGAAGCGGCTTCATGTCCTGCATCCAGAAGTGATAGGCGAATGAGCCGATCAGCCGCACCGCCTGTTTGAAGCTAAATTCGATCTTGAAGCGCAGGCCATAGAGACGAATGATATCGATAGCGCTCAAGGAGAGGTCCGTGCACATCAACAGGCAGGAACCTCTTGAAGGGTGAATGACCGCCACGAAGCGCACCAGGCGGCCGACCGGGCGCCACAGCAAATCGCAGACCCGATACTGGATCGTGACGTTGTGCTCGCCATAGACGGGGCTGGCGGCCGATTGCATGGACGTGGGGTCGTTGAACAATGACTTGAGCCTGCACTTGTCGCCGTAGAGCCGTGGGCGGCCTCTTTTGTGGGGGCCAGGCTGCGGGCACGGGAGATAGGCGACCGCATTGGCCTTTACTCGGCTGACCAGGTGGTTGTTCTTATCGAGCAATCCCTTGATGATTTTGCGAGCGGCATAGTAGGCGTCGGCCACGAAGTAGAACGGCTCGTTGATGGCGACGATCTCGAGCAGCGCGATCATTTTGTCGAGCAAGGTACGCCGATCACGATTGGACCACACCAGCCCCTCGTGGATGCGCGCGGCGAGCGGTACGGCGAAGGCACTGTGAGCAGCCTCGACGAGCAGGCTCACCGCCTGCAGTGAGTGCCCCATAATAAATTCGGGTTTGGTGTTTGAGTCCGACTGCTGGTGCAGCAGTTTGACGCCGGGCATT
>JANNFC010000550.1:0-18113 GCA_031379405.1 Betaproteobacteria bacterium
GGATGCCGGCGCCATCTCCGGCGGTCGGGTCGGCCCCGGTGGCGCCACGTTGGCTGAGATTCTTGAGGATGAGGAGGCCTTGCCCGACGATGTCGTGGCTCTTGCGCCCCTTGATGTGGGCGACGAACCCCACGCCACAGGCGTCGTGCTCGTTTGCAGGGTCGTAAAGTCCCTGCCGCTGCGGCAAAGCTGGATGCGCCACGGTGTAACCTCGTTTGCGGACTGGGTCGGCAATCACGTCGGGTCCCGGCCTGCCGCTACACGTCGCGACGGGCGGACGGACGACACAGGACGGGACTGCAAATCCTGTCGAGACCCGGGCAGCAGGCCAAGCAGGGGGAGGTAAAGTCTAACGCGAGGCCCTCGGTCCTTCAATAACGAACCGGTGTCCGGCCCCGAATGGGGCGTTCGGCGTCATTGCCCCCGAGGACGCTCGCCGCCAAAGAAGAGGGGGTCTGAAGCGGAACGGCCTCGCATCGTCGATGAACGAAGGGTAAATCGGGAGCGGAGGGGCAGCGCCCACAGGGTCCCCCGAGGACGCTGCGCCCCCACGAGGGGGAAGCCGGAGCGAAGCGCAGGCTGGGGGTGGGTCTAGATCTCTTCGATCGCGAACAGGCGGCGGTGCTCGCGGATGGCGTAGCGGTCGGTCATGCCGGCGATGTAGTCGGCGATGGCACGTGGGGCATCGTCGCGAGCCCGCTGCTGGAACTCGGGCGGCAGCAGGCGCTGGTCCGCGATGAAGGCCTCGAACAGTTCGCGAACGATGCGTCGCGACTTGGCGGCCATGCGAGCCACCCGGTAATGCTGGTACAGACGCTGGCGGAGGAAGTTCTTCAGGGCCTGCTGCTCCGCCAGCATGTCGTCGCTGAAACCCACCAGGGGCGGGCAGAGGCGCACGTCCTGGATCGAGCCGGGCGCCCGCCGCCGTACGTTCTCGGCGGTCTGGCGGGTCAGGTCGACCACCAGCGTGTTGATCATGCGTCGCACGGTTTCGTGGATCACGCGACGGTCCGCAAGACCGGGATACGCGACGCGGACGGTGGCGAGGTGACGGGCGAAGATCGGGACTTCGGCCAGCTCTTCGGTGCTGATGAGGCCGGACCGGATACCGTCGTCGACATCGTGATTGTTGTATGCCACCTCGTCGGCGAGGTTCGCCAGCTGCGCTTCCAGGCCGGGCTGCCGGTGCAGCAGGAACCGCTCGCCCAGTTCGCCCAACCGCTCGGCGTTGCGCGGCGAACAGTGCTTGATGATGCCCTCGCGCGTCTCGAACGTGAGGTTCAGCCCGTCGAACGCCCCGTAGCGGCTTTCCAGGTGATCGACGATCCGCAAGGACTGCAGGTTGTGTTCGAAGCCGCCGTGGTCCCGCATGCAGTCGTTGAGCGCATCCTGACCGGCGTGGCCGAAAGGCGTGTGGCCGAGGTCGTGCGCCAGGGCGATCGCCTCCACCAGATCCTCGTTGAGTTCGAGGTTGCGGGCGATCGACCGCGCGATCTGGGCTACCTCGATCGAGTGGGTGAGACGGGTGCGGAACAGGTCGCCTTCATGGTTCACGAACACCTGCGTCTTGTATTCGAGGCGCCGAAACGCGGCCGAGTGCACGATCCGGTCGCGGTCGCGCTGGAACTCGCTGCGCCCCTCGGGCGCCGCCTCGGAGACACGACGCCCTCGCGAGGTTTCGGCACTGGCAGCGTAAGGCGCCAGATCAGTGCGCGCCGGGCCGCTCCCAAGCGCACTGGCCCCCTCCGAGGGGGAAGCCGCAGCGCAGCGCAGGCTGGGGGTGGGCGTCACCTCAGGCATGCGATGGGCTCGGTGTGAGCACCTGCTCCAGCAGTTTGCGCGGCACGCTTCCGTGAATGAAGGCGGAGCCGATCCCGCGCGGGAGAATGAAGCGGATCGCGCCGCTTTCGACCTTCTTGTCGTGCCCCATCAAGGCCAGCCAGCGCTCGAAACCGAGGTCGGGGGCCTCGGCCGGCAGTCCGGCCCGGAGGATCAGCCGCTCTATCCGCTGCAGTTGGCTCGGATCGAGTTCGCCGAGCTCGACGGCGGTGCGCGCGGCCAGCACCATGCCTGCCGCGACCGCTTCGCCATGGAGCCAGACGCCGAATCCCAGGCCGGCCTCGATGGCATGGCCGAATGTATGCCCCAGGTTCAGCATGGCGCGCGGCCCGGTCTCGCGCTCGTCCACCGCCACCACCGCGGCCTTGTTCTCGCACGACCGGCGAACCGCCCATGTGAGCGCCTCCGGCTCACGCGCCACCAGCCGGTCGATGTTGGCCTCGAGCCACTCGAAGAAAGCCGGATCGCCGATGATCCCGTACTTGATGACTTCGGCGAGGCCTGCCGCGAGTTCGCGTTGCGGCAGGGTGGCAAGGGTGGCGATGTCGGCCAGCACCGCGGTCGGCTGGTGGAAGGCGCCGATCATGTTCTTGCCCAGCGGATGATTGATGGCGGTCTTGCCACCGACCGAGGAATCGACCTGGGCCAGCAGCGTGGTCGGGATCTGGATGAAGGGGACGCCGCGCTGATAGGTGGCGGCCGCGAATCCGGCAAGATCGCCGACGACGCCGCCACCGAGCGCGATCACGGTGGTGCTTCGCTCGCAACGCGCCGCCAGCATGCGATCGTAGATGAGGCCCAGCGACTGCCACGTCTTGTGCGATTCGCCGTCGGGCAGCACGACCTCGATCACGGCCACGCCCTGGCCGGTCAATCCGGCCACCACCCGGTCGAGGTACAACGGCGCGATGGTCTCGTTGGTGACGATCGCGGCGCGCGGCCGGCCGAGATGACGGGCCAGCAGCGTGGCGTCGTCGAGCAAGCCGTCGCCGATGTGTATCGGGTAGCTGCGGTCACCGAGTCCGACGTCCACGGTCAGCATGAGGCCCCCTGTTCCTGGCCGGACCGGCGTTCGGCGAGCTGAAGCTCGAGGCGTGCGATCAGCGTCTTCACGCTCTGGCTCCCGGTGTCGACGATGAGGTGGGCAACTTCGCGATAGAGGGGGTCGCGCTGCTCGTGGAGTTGCTCCAGCCTGGCCCGCGGGTCCGCGGTCTGGAGCAACGGGCGATTGCGGTCATGGCGGGTCCGGCTCCACAGCTCGTCGACGCTCGCCCGCAGGTAGACCACGGTGCCGCGCTGCCTGAGGGCGGCACGATTCGACTCCGCGATGACCGCGCCACCACCGGTGGCCAGCACGATGTCGTCGAGCTGCGTGAGTTCGTCGATGAGCGCGCTCTCGCGGGCACGAAATCCGGCCTCACCCTCGATCTCGAAGATGACGGGAATGCGCACGCCGGTGCGCGCCTCCATCACGTGGTCGGCATCGTGAAAGGTCTTGCCGAGCCGGCGCGCCAGCAGCTTGCCGACGGAGGTCTTTCCGGCCCCCATGAGGCCGACCAGAAAGATGCTGCCGGGCAGGTTGACGCGACCGTTGGTCTCGACATCGTCCATCGACGGATTGTAGTGCATCGACCGTGGCAAACCGGTGGGCGAGTCGTCTTCACGCCCGCCAGCCGAAGCGCAGCTCAGGCCGGGGCTGCCGCAGCGCAGCGATGCGGAACGAAGGGAATCCAAGAAGCGGAGGGGCCCCGCCCACAGGGTCCCCCGAGGACGGGGCGCCTCCTGGAGGGGTAAGGCGTAGCGCAGCGCAGCCTGGGGGTGGGGGTCACCTCCCCACAGGGTCCCCCGAGGACGCTGCGGCCCCTGGAGGGGGAAGCCGTAGCGCGCAGCGCAGGCTGGGGGTGGGCGTCACCTCACCGCAACGTGAGGTTGTCCTTGACGATGCGTGGGGTGACGAACACCAGCAGCTCGCGGCGGTCGTTGAAGCGACGCTCGTTGCGGAACAGGAAGCCGATGAACGGAATGTCGCCGAGCCAGGGGATCTTGCTCGACTGCGTCGACTCGTCCTGGGTGTAGATGCCGCCGATGCCGATCGTGCCACCGTTCTCGACCAGGACCTCGGTCGTGACCTGCTTGGTATCGATCGCCGGGCCCGCCTGGGTGGTCTGGCCGACACTGTCCTTGTTCACGTCGAGCTTCATGATGACGTTGTCGTCGGGGGTGATTTGCGGCTTGACCTTGAGGCTCAAAGTGGCCTTGCGGAAAGCGATGCTGGTGGCGCCACTGCTGGTCGCTTGCTGGTAGGGAATCTCCGTGCCCGACTCGATAACCGCCTCGACGTTGTCAGCGGTAATCACTCGCGGACTGGAAATGATCTTACCTTTACCGTCCGCTTGCAATGCGGACACTTCAAGGTTTAGAAACCGCGTCATTCCGGAGTTGAACAAGCTCACGCCGAACTGACCCGGCGAGGTGCCATTGATCGAAGAAGCGGGCATGTTCACGCTGAACGAATCCGGGAAGAAGCTTGACGGATAATCCTCCGATATACCGTTTGCCACACCCATACTGCGCACACTGCCACCTGGCACGATGCGCGTGCCACTATTGAGTCCCCAACCCGTCTTGGCACCCCTAATCCCTCCCAAATCTATCAGCCCTAAGCGGGCGCCAATGTTTCTGGCGAAGGTATCTTTAGCCTCGACAATCCGGGACTCGATCAAGACCTGGCGTACCGATACGTCAATCTGCTTGATCAGCGCACGCACCTCTTCGAGCTTGCTGGGCGTCTCTTGCACGAACACGGTGTTGGTGCGCGGATCGACCACAGCGCTGCCACGCTTGGACAGTACTTTTTGCGCCGCGTCTGTAATCAACTTCTGGATGGCTTCCGCTTTCTGATAGTTCAACTGGAAGCTCTCGGTGCGCAGCGGTTCGAGATCCAGAATCTGGTTCTGCGATTCGTAGGCAAGCTTCTCTTTTGTGGCTAGCTCGTCCCTGGGCGCGATCCAAACCACGTTGCCGTTCTTGCGCATATCCAAACCCTTGGCTTGCAGAATGATATCCAGTGCCTGATCCCAGGGCACATCCTTCAGGCGCAGTGTCAGGTTCCCCGATACGGTGTCGCTCGTTACGATATTCAATCCGGTGAAATCCGCGATGACTTGCAGCACGGCGCGTACTTCGACATTCTGGAAGTTGAGCGAGAGCTTCTCGCCGGTGAAACCGTTCTTGCGCTGATTGGTCACGGTCTCGATGAAGGGCTTGAGTTCGATCACGAAGCGATTGTCCGTTTGATATGCGGCTTGCTCCCACTTACCCTTGCCATGAATGGTAACTCTAGCGTGTTCGCCCACAGTGGCCGCCTCGAAGTACTCCACCGGCGTGCCGAAGTCGGTCACATCGAAACGCTTTTCCAGCGTCTTAGGCATGTCCGTCTGCAACAGATCGACCACGACGTTCTTTCCTTGCTGGCGAATATCGATGCCCGTTCCGGTATCCGACAAATCGATTACCACCTGACCTTCGCCATTGCGGCCACGCTTGAAGTCGAGTTTCTTAATGGAATGCGGTTGTTTAGCGGCCTTGCCTTCGGAGAAATTAGCGGTCTCTTGGCCACCCGCGCCGAGCAAGGTCACGATGACATATTGGCCATCGACTTTGCTATCGTATGTCATCGATCGCGACAGCGTAAACACAACACGCGTGCGATTGCCACCTTCACCCACTCGTATCGAGCGCAAGTCGCCTTCACTCACATCTTGCGAACTGCGACCGGTCTCGTTGGCAAGGATAGGGAAATCAAACGCCACCCGAGGCGGATTCGATAGGCTGAAGCCCACCGGAGGTGTGGGAAGAGCATTCTTCAGTTTGATTTTGACCACGACCTTGCCGGACTGCGATTCAACGTCGATGTTCTGTAGTGCATTATCCGGCTTGGTATCTTGCGCCAAACTCATTGGAGCCAGCCAAGCACCCAGCAACGCCGCGAACATCAAGCCCATTAGGCGAGACACACAGTACTCAAAACGCTTCATTTGCTTGGCTCCTCTTCCTCAAGTAATTGCAGCGTGCTGGTGCGCTCGCTCCAACTACCGGTGGTGGTATCTTGAATGAGTTCCTGTAGGGTGACGTTGGCGTCGGTCACCATGGTGATCTTGCCGAAGTTCTGGCCCATATAGTTGCCCGAATGAACTCGGTAGAGGTTGTGATCGGGCGTCTTGACAACCGCCCAGTGGTGGTTAGCGCGTTCCAGCACTCCCACCATCTTGAGACTTTCCAAGGGAAAGGCTTCGAGCGCTTCGCGCCTTCGATCCATATCCGGCTGGGGGCCTGTTCCCCCGGTTCGAGTGGCTTCTTTCTTACGTGGAGCGAAAGGGTTGGCGAGATCGAAGCCGTTGTAGAGGAACGGTTCGTAGGGTGCCACCTGCGGCAGCGGTTCCACCTTGCCGAGCAATCCGGAACCCGATTGCTCGACGAACGCCTTCAGATCCTGAAACTCGCCGGGCCCGCAGGCGGTAAGCATCGGCACGCAACACAAAGCTATAGCAAGCGCACGCATCACTTCTTATCCTTCTTGGCAGACTTTTCTTTGGCCGCCTTGCGCTGCGCCATCATTTCCCCTTCATCGAGGTAACGGAATGTGCGTGCGATAGCGTCCATCGTTAACTTGCCTTCCTTATCGGTCGCCATGGAAATATTATTTAGTGTCACGATCCGAGGAAGTTGCGCTACATCGCTGGCAAACGACCCCACGTCGTGATAGTTGCCCGATACTCGAATGGTGATGGGCAACTCCGCATAGAAGTCAAACAGCGTTTCCTGTGTCGCCGGCTTGAACAGTTCGAAATTCAACCCACGTCCCAAACCCGCCTGATTGATGTCAGACAACAACGCTTCCATCTCCGCCCGATTGGGCAGCTGTTTGAGCATCGCACCGAAGGACTGCTCGATGTCTTTCAGCTGTCTGGTATAGGCCTCGAGGTTGATAGCCTGGCGCTTCTTATCCACGTACTCGTTACGCAGTTCGGCTTCCTTGTTGCGCGCGGAGGTTAGTTCATTCCATTGGTTAGCCCAATCGAACCAGTAACCGCTGCCCAGGATGAGGACAAGGATTAGCATTAGGGCGCCGATCTTTGGCAACACTGGCCACGAACCGATTTCCCTGGGGTTTAAGCGTTTGAGTTCGTCTAAGGTCATGGCTTAACTCTTAGTCGGTGAAGAACTTGCGGGCGCCGACGTTGCGCCGGCACCGTGGACCGCCTTGGTCTTGCCATTGGCTTCGTCTTCCTGATGCGCTCGCGAGATCTTTACGTTCAGGCTGAACTCGCTGATCGGGTTGTCGTTGATCTTGGCTGCCTTGATCTCCACTAACGTGGGCGTTTCCAACCACGGCGAAGCCTCAAAATTGCGCATCAGGGTCGAGACCCGCGCGTTCGAGTTGGCATATCCTTGAATGTTGACCATATCGTTGGTCTGCTTGATTGCCTTCAGATAGAGCCCTTCGGGTAGCTGGCGCACCAATTGGTCGAGCAATCGAACCGCCTCGGTTCGATTGGCCTGCAACGCCTCAACCACTTTCTTGCGTGCGAGCAAGGATTGGGTCTGCTCCTTGAGCTTCTTGATCTCATCGATTTGTTTGTCGAGACCGGTGATCTCTGTGCTGAGAAACTTGTTGCGGCTCATTTGAGTATCGATGCGCTGCGAGAAGAATCCATGCACCAGGATCACCCCGCCAAGTCCTATCATCGCCATGCCGGCAGCCATCGCGAAGAATTGCTTTTGTTGCGCCGCCCGTTTCTGTTCGCGGTGCGGCAGCAGGTTGATTGGAATCATTGGTCGAACCTCCTCAACGCCAAACCACAAGCGACCACCAACGCCGGCGCATCCTGGTCCAACTGGCGGGATTTGATCTTCGGCGAAACATCCAAGGCCGAGAATGGATTGGCGACATGCGCGGTAACGTTGGTACGCCGAGACACGACGCTGTCCAACCCAGGAATGGTCGCGCACCCGCCGGACAGGAAGATGTGATTAACCACGCTGTATTGCGTGGATGTATAAAAGAACTGAAGCGCCCGGGTGACTTCCGAGGCCAGCGTTTCCATGAAAGGCTGCACCACTTCGGTTTCGTAGGTTTCGGGCAGACCGCCGTTGCGCTTGGCAGCCTCGGCTTCTTCCATCGACAGGTTGTAGTGCCGCTGAATTTCCTGCGTGAGCTGATTGCCACCGAAGGGCTGCTCGCGCATGTAAACGCTTTGATTGTTGCGCAGTACGTTGATGTTCATGAGCGATGCCCCGATATCGACCAGGACGATGACTTGGTCCTTGCCGCCTTCCGGAAGCTCGGCTTGGATAAGCTCGAAGGCGTTCTGTGCGGCGAAGGAGTCGATATCCATGACCACCGCTTTCAATCCGCCCACTTCCGCGCAGGCGACCCGGTCTTCCACCTTCTCTTTACGCGATGCCGCGATCAACACTTCCATTTCCTCGGGATTGGTCGCGCTGGCGCCCAGGATCTGAAAATCGAGGTTGACCTCCTCCAAGGCGAAGGGAATGTATTGGTTCGCCTCGGTCTCGACCTGAATTCCGAGGTCGTCCTCGCGCAACCCCGCGGGCACGACAATCTTCTTGGTGATAACCTGAGCGGAGGGCAGAGCCATGGCCACATTCTTGACCCGGCTCCCCATCCGCTTCCAACCCTTGCGTAGCGTCTCGCCCACCGCTTCGAGGTTCATGACGTTGCCATCCACCACGGCGTCCTTCGGCAGCGCCTCGATGGCGTAGCGCTCCAGGCGGTAGCGACCCTTTCCGGCATCGACCAGTTCAACCATCTTGACGGAGGATGAACTAATGTCCACGCCAATCATGGGCGGCGTCTTGGGCTTGAATAGCTTGGCTATCGCCTCACCATTGAATCGGAGTTTCTCGGGTAGTCTCGCTGTCAACATAGTAGGATTGACCGATGGCAAATCGTTTAATGGATCGTGGCCGTTATATCGGCGCCGGTGGCAAAGTATTCAGGACAGGTTTACAAAGATAGAATGCAAGCTGCATAGCCGATTCACTTCTATCCACAGCACGGCCCACTTCTTAAGCGACTTAAACGACTCAAGCGACTCAAGCCACTTAAGCGACTCAAGCTACCCAAACTAACCAACTCAGCGCTAGACCGATTGGCGCAAACCCACTCACATGTCCAACCGCTGGTGGTTATTTCCGCTTCTCGCGCTCGTCTCATTGGTACTCGCCTCGATTTTCTTTGTCGGATTCGCCGCGGCGTTGGCCTATCCCAAGCTGCCCTCGCTCGAAGCCCTCACCCAATACAGCCCCAAAGTTCCACTGCGCATCTTCAGCACGGAAGGCGTGTTGATCGGTGAATTCGGCGAAGAACGTCGCGCCGTGGTGCGTATTCACGAAGTCCCGGTGCCCTTGCGGCAGGCCATTATTGCGGCGGAAGACGAACGGTTCTATGAGCATGGCGGCATCGATTACATTGGCATTTTGCGAGCGGTCCTAGCTAATTTCACGGCGGGTGAAGCGAGACAAGGCGCTAGTACCATCACCATGCAAGTGGCTAGAAACTTCTTTCTCAGCTCGGAGAAAACCCTGAGTCGCAAGTTCAACGAAGCCCTGCTTGCTTTCAAGATCGAACACAGCCTAACTAAGGATCAAATTCTCGAGTTGTACGTCAATCAGATCTATCTGGGGCAGCGCGCTTATGGCTACGCCGCCGCAGCACAGGCCTACTTCGGCAGGAACCTAAAGGACTTGAGTCTTTCCGAGATGGCTATGCTGGCGGGATTACCGAAGGCCCCTTCCCGCTACAATCCTGTCGTTAATCAGCAACGCGCTACGCTACGCCAGCGCTATGTTTTACGACGTATGCGCGAGCTCAATTTCATTACGGAAGCGCAATATAAGGACGCGCTGGCTGAACCCATGAGGGTCCGGAAAGATCCTCTTTCCAACCTCAGCACCCACGCCGACCATTTCAATGAAATGGTGCGTCAAGTACTGTACGAACAGTACCGTGAAGACATCTATACGCACGGCATTCGGGTATTCACGACATTGAACAAGGAGTATCAGGACGCCGCCTACGCCGCCGTACGCAAGGGTATCTTGGACTATGACCGTCGCCATGGCTATCGTGGCGCGGAAGGATTTCCTGACCTACCACAGCCGCTCACTGACGAGATCGTGGATGACTTTCTGCAAGATCAGCCAGACAGCGACGATCTGATTCCGGTACTGGTGTTGGAAACCGGCCCGCAAAGCCTCAAAGCTATGCGTAAAGGCGGCGAGCGAATCGAACTGACCGGAGACGGCATCAAGTGGGCCAAGAACCTGATTGGCGACAAAGCCCCCGCCAACAAGCGCTTGCGCCGCGGCGCTCTCATTCGAGTCCGGCAAAACGACAAGGGGGCCTGGGAAATCGCTCAGCTTCCACAGGTCGAAGCCGGTTTCGTGGCAGTTGACCCGGAGTCCGGTGCCATTCGCGCACTGGTGGGTGGCTTCGACTATGCGCGCAACAAATACAACCACGTTACGCAAAGCCAGCGGCAACCTGGATCGAGCTTCAAGCCTTTTGTCTATTCCGCCGCTCTGGAAAAAGGATTCACGCCCGCCACGATCATCAACGATGCTCCGCTGAGCTTCGATGCCACGGAAACGGGCTCCGCTAGTTGGGAACCGAAGAACTTTGACGGTACCTATGAGGGTCCGATGCGCATGCGCTCGGCGTTGACCAAGTCGAAGAATCTGGTTTCCATCCGAATTCTGAGGGCCATAGGGCCGGAGTACGCGCAGGATTTCATCACTCGATTTGGCTTCGACAAGAAACGCCATCCGCCCTACCTCACCATGGCGCTTGGCGCAGGTTCTGTCACGCCATTGGAGCTCGCAACCGGCTATTGTGTATTCGCCAACGGGGGTTTCCGGGTGTCGCCATACTACGTCTCGCGGGTAGAGGATTCGACGGGGAAGGAGTTGAGCCGCGCACAGCCGGCGATGGCGGGCAGCGGGGCTGCGCGCGCCATTGAAGCGCGCAACGCTTTCATCATGTTTAGCATGATGCAAGACGTCGTTCGTGGCGGGACCGGCGCTCGCGCTATGCAGCTGGGCCGCGGCGACATTGCAGGCAAGACGGGCACAACAAACGATCAGATGGATGCTTGGTTCGCGGGCATTCAAAAACGCCTGACCGCAGTGGCCTGGATGGGATTCGACACGCCACGCACATTGGGTTCCAACGAAACCGGAGCCATGGCAGCACTACCGATCTGGATTCAATTCATGGGCGCCGCGCTCAAGGGAATCCCGGGGGAGCTGCCGCCGATGCCCGAGGGTGTGGTAACGGCTAGGATAAATCCGGATACGGGCTTGCGCGAGGATCAAGGTGCGGGCGCTATTACCGATTACTTCTATCAAGAGAATCTGCCACCGGAAATCGATGGCGCCCCCGGTAACGGTATGGGTATCGCGCCTAAGCCCACAGACGACAAGCAAGGCGAACTGTACTAGCCCGCTTTCCCCATGCCCAGAGACAATGTGACACGCGGGCAGATGCGCGAACGCATCGCCCAACAAGCCGCGCGACTGATCGCCGAAGATGGTATTACCGACCTCGGAGCAGCCAAACGCAAGGCCGCACGCCAGTTGGGAGCATCGGATTCACGCGCTCTGCCCACCAACGAAGAGGTTGAGCATGCGCTACGAAGTCATCAAGCGCTCTACCACGCGGATGAACATCGAGACCGCCTTACTTCCTTGCGCACGCTGGCACGCGATAGCATGCGTTTGTTCGAACAGTTTCGGCCTCAGTTGGTCGGCGCCCTGGTGACCGGCAACATTGGCAAGATTTCCAGCGTGCAGTTGCATCTGTATGCAGACAGCGCGAAGGACGTGGAGATGTACCTGCTCAATCAACGCGTGCCATTTACCGTGAAAGAAACCAAACTGTACATTGGCAACACGGAATTCAAGGCGCCTGGCTTCGCCATCGAAGCTGAAGAGGCCGCCATTGAGATCGCCGTGTTGTCCTCCCATCACGAGCGGCAGCCTTCTCGCATCTCACCCGAGGGTCGGCCACTGCCAAAGGCGACGCTACTTTCGGTTGAGGCTTTGTTGGAAGGTGTGGCCACGTCTTGGACCGACACATGATCTGGAACAACAAAACCATCAACTCGTATTCCCCGCGCTCTTGGCGCGGGGAATACGAGTTCAACGCTTGGTGCTTCAGATCGAGCGCGATCGGCGGGCGTTGACCAATCCCTAGATCCCTAGCCCTCCCGCAACCATTCGGCGGCTGACACAGCGAAATACGTCAGGATGCCATCGGCGCCCGCACGCTTGAATGCCAGCAAGGCCTCCAGTACGCAAGCTCTTTCATTCAACCACCCATTCTTGATGGCCGCCATGAGCATGGCGTACTCACCGCTCACCTGGTAGACGAAAGTCGGGACCTTGTAAGTCTCCTTCACCCGCCTGACGATATCCAGGTAGGGCATTCCCGGCTTTACCATGACCATATCGGCGCCTTCGTCGAGGTCGAGCCCGACCTCCCATAGCGCCTCGTCGGAGTTTCCCGGATCCATTTGATAGTTGTACTTATTGCCTTTGCCCAGGTTGCCGGCCGACCCCACGGCATCACGAAACGGCGCGTAGAAGCTCGAGGCATACTTGGCTGAATAGGCCAGTAATCTCGTATGGATGTGGCGATGCACGTCCAGGGCCGCCCGCAAAGCACCCACACGGCCGTCCATCATGTCAGAGGGGGCCAGGATATCCACACCGGCATGCGCATGCGCGAGGGCCTGTTTCACCAGAATCTCGATCGTTACATCGTTAATGACGTAGCCGTTGTCATCAATGACGCCATCCTGGCCGTGACTGGTATAGGGGTCGAGCGCCACATCGGTCATGACACCCAATTCCGGAAATCGCTTCTTGAGCTCCGCGATGGCCCGCGGCACCAAGCCTTGCGGATTGAAAGCCTCCTCCGCACGAAGAGTCTTGAGGCTTGGCTCGATGACCGGAAACAACGCAAGACACGGAATACCAAGCTGCACGCAGCGCTCGGCCACCGGATAGAGCATATCCAACGTCATCCGTTCGACCCCGGGCATGGACTCTACCTGCTCCGTTCGGTTCGCCCCGTCCAATACGAAAACGGGATAAATGAAGTCGTTGACTGTAAGCGAGTGCTCGCGTACTAGGCGCCGGGTAAAGTCGTCCCGGCGCAAACGCCGCATTCTCTTGCGTGGATAGGCGCTTAGTATTTCCATCTTGATTATTTCCTCATCGAAATGGGGGAGCAATGGACCGAAGCGGACGGCAATCGAGTTGCGGGGCACCGCAGCGGAACTTTTCCGATCCCTAAAAAACTAAAGCTGTAGACGGTAACGTCTCCCGCTTCTCCTCCCTGAGCGGGCGCCTTATTCCAGTAAGGCTTGACCCCGGTATCTCCCCTTTTGACCGGGGTCTTTTTTTGCCCGGAGAATGCCATTCTACGTCCCGCAATGACCGTGGAAGTCAGTCCGCGCCGGGGACCGGCCCGTCTTGAAGCCAACTCATTGAAGCCAACTCATTGCAGCCAACTCAACACCTGCGTGTTGGCCTCCTCCACGCCCAGTTTGCCGGGGCCGGAGAACAACTGCACACTGTATGTCCCCGGCCGCTGACTCAGGAAATTTTCCGCCTCCCGCAGGGTTCGATTGCCCTGTTGTCGATTGAGCTTGTCGGCTTTGGTCAGCAACACGTGGATGGGACGCGGAGACTGCTGCACCCAGTCCAGCAACTGCAGATCGAGGTCCGTAAACGGATGCCGGCTATCCATGACCACGACGATGCCGCGAAGAGCTTGGCGTTGCGTCACATAGGTGCCTAGCAATTCACCCCAAGTGGAGCGCAAGTCACCGGCGACTCTGGCGTAGCCATACCCTGGCAAATCCACCAGAAAGCCTCCGGTGGCGATGCGGAAGAAATTGAGCTGCTGGGTACGCCCCGGTGTCTTGCTCACGAACGCCAAGCGTTTGCGATGACAGATGGCGTTGAGCGCCGTCGACTTGCCGGCGTTGGAGCGCCCGGCAAAGGCCACTTCCGGTTCGTCCTCGGGTGGCAGTTGGTCCAGGCGCGCAGCGCCGAAAGCGAACTCTATGTCCATGACATTGTTTTCATCGATGCCTGCGTCATTTCACTTACGCTAGAATTCGGTTCATTCCACGGGTCGCCTGTCCCCATCGCTAGTTTCGCCGCGCCGGGTGAAGTTCTTGCAAGGGCGCAAGACAGGGTCATAGTCTGTCACGACCTTATCCTGCAATCCCCGCCACTTATTTGTTCGGAGTTCAAATGGGCCTTTCCAGTTTGTCGTCTAGCTTCTTGACGATGGCGTGCTTAGTTTTTGCGAGCATGGTACACGCCGCCGGGGGCGACCCCGCGAAGGGACAGTCACTCGCCCAAGTGTGTGCCGCCTGCCACGGGGTCGATGGCAACAGCTCGCTTCCGGTCAATCCCAGCCTAGCCGGCCAACACGCCGATTACCTCATCAAGCAGCTCAAGAATTTCAAATCCGGCGAGCGCAAAAATCCGATCATGGCACCCATGGTGGCCAACCTCAGCGACGACGACATGAAGAATATTGGCGCCTATTTCGCCAGCCAAGCGCCCAAGGGCGGCGGCGCCAAGGACGCCGCGTCAGTCGAAGCCGGCCGCAAAGTGTACCGTGGCGGGAACCTCGCCAACGGCGTCGCCGCCTGCGCCGGTTGCCACTCCCCCAACGGGGCCGGCATCCCAGCCCAGTACCCTCGCATTGCAGGCCAGCATGCGGACTACACTGTTGCCCAACTGAAGGCTTTTCGCAGCGGCGATCGCACCAACGATCCCAACAACATGATGCGCGCCATCGCTGCGAAACTGACCGACCATGACATTGAGACTCTCGCGCAATACGTGAGTGGGCTCAAGTAGACGCCAAACTACCTGCTGACTAGCCGCTAAGCTTCGCCAACACTCGCCGAGCGGCATCCACGGTCGCATCGATATCTGCCTGCGAGTGGGCAGAAGAAACAAATCCCGCTTCGAACGCTGAAGGCGCCAGGTAGATGCCCTCTTGCAACATACCGTGGAAGAAGCGGTTGAATCGCTCCTGATCGCATTGCATCACTTCGGCATAGCTAGAGGGCGGGCGCGCACTGAAATACATGCCAAACATGCCACCGACGGACTGGGCGCAGAACGCGACACCCAGTTCGGAGGCCACTTTGGACACCCCCTCCACCAACGTTTTGCAGCGCACACTCAGGTCTTCGAAAAACCCGCTCGCTCCAATGAGCCGCAGGGTGGTTAAACCGGCGGCTACCGCAATCGGATTGCCCGATAACGTGCCTGCCTGATAGACGGGCCCAAGCGGGGCGATGCACTGCATGATGTCGCGCCGTCCGCCAAAAACCGCCAAAGGCATGCCTCCGCCCACGACCTTTCCCAGTGTCGTCAGGTCCGGTTGAATGCCGAACAGGCCCTGCGCGCCTTGCGGCCCCACCCGGAAGCCCGTCATGACCTCGTCGAAAATCAAGACCACACCGTGTCGGGTGCATAGTTCACGCAGCAACTGCAAGTACCCTGGTGCAGGATGGATCAGATTCATATTCCCCGGCACCGGCTCCACGATGACGGTGGCGATGCTGTCACCTATTTCGGCAAAAGTTCTTTTCAACTCCTCCGTATCATTAAAGGACAGTACGATGGTGTGCGCCGCGGTCTCGGCGGGCACGCCCGCAGAACTGGGCTGACCTAAGGTCAGAGCACCCGATCCGGCTTTCACCAGCAAGGCATCGGCGTGGCCGTGATAGCAGCCTTCGAACTTGATGATCCTGCTGCGTCCGGTAAACCCGCGCGCCAACCGAATGGCCGTCATGGTGGCTTCCGTACCAGAACTCACCAAGCGCAGCATTTCAAGGGAAGGCAGACGCTGTTGTAGCAATTGCGCAAGTTCCAGCTCGGCTTCGGTTGGCGCCCCATAGCTCAATCCGAATTCGGCAGCCTTGCGCACGGCGGCGACGACCTCAGGATGCGCGTGACCCAGAATCAACGGCCCCCAGGAGCCGACATAGTCAATGTAGACCTTAGCGTCGGCATCCCAAAAGCGCGAGCCACTCGCCTTGGAAAAGAAGATGGGTGTTCCACCCACGGCGCGAAACGCCCGCACAGGAGAATTCACACCGCCGGGAATGACTCTTTGTGAGGATTCGAACAACGTTTGGTTGCGTGAAGTCATGGTCGATCAGAAGCATTAGTGAAGCATTAGTGAACGGAAGAAAACACAGTCGTAAATGCGCGTGCGCTGGCGCGAATATCCGATGCGCCGAACAGCGCGCTGATCACCGCCAGCGCATCCGCACCGGCATGCACCACTTGCTGAGCGTTGTCAAGATCAATGCCTCCGATGGCCACGATGGGCAAGTCCAGTTCGTCGCGAGCCTGTCGAATCAGATCCAGGGACGCCTTAACCGCCCGCGGCTTGACCTGTGATGGAAATACACTACCAAAAGCGACATAGTCGGCACCTTGGTTGCGCGCATCCCGCGCCAGTTGCATTCGATCATAGCAGGAGACGCCAATAATCGCGTTCGGCCCCAGCAGCGATCGCGCTTGTAACACCGGCGTGTCATCGCGACCAAGATGTACGCCATCCGCGCATACCTCCGCGGCCATGCCCGGGTTGTCATTCATGATGAAGAGCGCGTCGTGCAGCTGGCACAACTCACGCAGTCGGCGCGCGCGCAGGCGCATCACAGTCAAATCTGAGTGCTTATCGCGATACTGAAGTATCGCGACGCCGCCCATCAGCGCCTGTTCGACTTGAGAGAACAGTTGCGCATCATCACTGGTGTGCGGCGTGACGGCATACAAGCCGCTAATCGGACGGGCTTTGCGCATCCTCACGCGCCCAGAACAGCCGGTCCGGAATCATTTGTCCCATGCCGGGTCGGTACGCTCCGTTTAATGTCTGCCAAGTGAACTCCTGCGCATCGCGCACCGCTTCAGGCACGTCCAGGCCGTTGGCGATGGTGGCAGCGATGGCTGAGGCCAAGGTGCATCCCGATCCGTGGAAACTGCCGGGCAGGCGCTGCCAGGTATCGCTTCTCACCAGGCCCTCACGCGAATACAGTAGATTGACCACTTGGGGAGTGTTCTCATGGGTGCCAGAGACCAGCACGTACTCGCATCCCAGGTCCAGGATGCGGAGCGCGCAAGCCTCGATGCTCACCTCATCTTCGTCGAAATCGTTCTGAACGATGCGACGTACTTCTAAACTGTTGGGAGTGAGTACCGTGGTCTGGGGAATGAGCAACTCCCGCATGGCGAGGAGCACCGCTTCGCTCGCCAATTCATCCCCTCGTCCCGACGCCAGAACTGGATCCAAAATCAGTGGAATTTCCGGATAGTCCGAAACTACTTCCGCCACCGCGGCGATCGCCTCCACGCTGCCCATCACACCCACCTTGAAGGCGGCTACGGGCATGTCTTCCAACACGCAGCGCGCCTGATCCCTAATCCAGTCGGCGTCCAGGGGGTGTACGCTTTCCACACCGACGGTATCTTGAATGGTAATCGCCGTGAGCACGCATAGCGCATGACATCCCATACTGGACAGGGTGAGCAAGTCGGCTTGGATACCGGCGCCTCCACTGGGGTCGGAGGCAGCGAACGTCAGAACTACGGGAGGTGGGGCTACTTGCACGAGTTCTGCCGGAGTGGGCATTCCTATAAAATGTCGAGTTTACTTGATTCCGGAAACAACAACGATGACGTCAGACGTCCAAGTCTTCAAGACCTATATGTGCGTGATTTGCGGTTATCTCTACGACGAGTCCTCCGGTGTGCCTGAGGAAGGCATCCAGGCGGGTACTCGCTGGGAAGACGTACCGGTGAATTGGGTGTGCCCCGAATGCGGCGCACGCAAGGAAGATTTCGAAATGGTGGAAGTATAAGGAGCACGCGCATGAGAATCTTGCACACGATGTTGCGAGTCGGCGATCTCGACCGATCGCTAGGTTTTTATACACAAGTCCTCGGTATGAAGGAATTGCGTCGCACGGACTATCCGGACGGTTACAAGATCGAGTTCATCCAGAAGGCGCGCTCTGCGTAGGCGATGCGTTTGTTCGGCGCGCCGTCACAAAATTGGCGGCGCGGGCAAAATCGGTCACCGACAGATTTTCCGGACGCAACTTCGGGTCGAGCCCTAATTCGGCCCAATCGCCTTCCCGCAA
>JANNFC010000556.1:0-2156 GCA_031379405.1 Betaproteobacteria bacterium
CACGCGGCCAACACGAGTTACGCTGGTTCCAGCTTGTTTCGCATCTATCGCGTCGGGATGGATGAACTGGTGGGACGCTTCAATCTCTATGAGGCGCGCGGACAACAATTGTTGCTTAGTCCGCAGGCCATCGATGCCATCAAAGCCACTTTGGATGCGGGGCTGGTGAAGGAAACTCACCGTCTCAACAGTCAAATGGTGTTGCTGACCATCGCCATTTCCGGCGGACCGTTCCTTGGGTTACTGGGCACGGTCGTCGGTGTGATGATCACCTTCGCGGCCATCGCCGCCGTGGGCGATGTCAACGTCAACTCCATTGCACCGGGCATTGCCGCCGCACTGGTTGCCACCGTGGCGGGCCTCGCCGTCGCCATTCCCGCACTGTTTGGTTACAACTACTTGTCGAGCCGCATCAAAAGCGTGACGGCAGACATGCATGTGTTCGCCGACGAGTTGATTACCAAACTGGCAGAAGGGTACGCGAACTAGATCCATGCAGGTACAAGACGACAGCAAGCCCTACGACGATATCAACGTGACGCCCATGTTGGATCTGGCCTATGTGCTGTTGGTGATTTTCATCATCATGACCACCGCATCGGTTCAGGGAATCAAAGTAAATCTGCCCAAAGCCAGCAACTCGCCCAGTCTGGCCAAGCCCACCACCAAGGCGATTACCATCACCGAGAATGGCAGCCTCTTTCTGGACACCTATCCGGTCAGCATGCTGGAACTGGAACAACGACTTCAGCAGTACCGGGCGAGCACGCCAAATTTTCCCGTGGTGGTGAAGGGAGACTCGAAGGTGCAGTACGAGAAAGTAATCGACGTACTAGACCTGCTTGGCCGGCTCGAAATTACGCAACTGGGTCTGGTGACCCAGCGCATCGTCAAGTAACGCCCGAGTTCTCATGTTACTTGACGATGACCCGAGCGCGCGCGAAACACCACGCTGGCTCAAACCGCTACTTATCATCGCTGGAGTCGCTTTGACTACCGCCGTCATCTCCGCGCTGGTGTTTGGCGTGTTTCAGAATACGGCACCGAGGAAGAAGCAATCCGTGCAGCACATCGCGCTGCTCAGACCGCCTCCGCCACCGCCCAAACCGGAAGAGAAAATTCCCGAACCCGAGGTGAAAAAAGAGGAGGTGAAGATCCCAGAAGACAAACCTGAACCTGAGCCCCAGCAGGCCGACCAACCGCCTCCTGGTGAACAACTCGGCGTGGACGCGCAAGGCACGGGTACGGGTGATTCCTTTGGGTTGGTGGGTAAGCCAGGTGGGCGCGATGTGACGACCATCGGAGGCGGTGACAAGTTTGCGTGGTACGCCGGCGTCCTGCGCTCGCAAATCCAGAAGGTGCTGTCGCGAAACGATCGTCTACGAGGTGCGGAATTCAGGGTGATCGTGCGCGTATGGGTTGAGGCTGACGGAAGAGTGAATCGAGTCGAGCTCATGGAATCCACCGGAGATGCGGATAAGGACAAGAAGATTCAACTGGCGCTGGCCGAAATTCCGCCGTTGCGCGACGTGCCGCCGATGGACTTGCCGCAACCTATTCGATTCCGGTTGTCCTCTAATTTCTAAAATGTGCTTATCCCGCATCCCATCGCAAGCATGAAGAAAGCGATCCTCACCGCACTGTTGACTACGTGGGTTGCTTGCGCCGGTTCCTTGAATGCGCAGGATGAAAAGGGTGGCAGCGCCGACATCGAGGCCGTGCGCCAGACCACCAACAAGCTCATCGAGTTGCTGATTCAAAGCGGAATTCTCACCAAGGAGAAAGCGCAAGCCGTTCTGGATGACGCACTACGCTCGGCGCGTGAGACCCAACCGGCCAAGAAGGGCAAGGACGCCGTGGTGCGCGTGCCCTACGTACCCAAGGTCGTTCGCGATCAGATCAAGGAAGAAATCAAACAGGAGGTGGCGGCGGCAGCCAGGGAGGAGAAGTGGGGAAGACCAGTGGCCTACCCGGAGTGGCTTGAGCGCTTCAAGTTCTACGGTGATTTCAGGTTACGTCAGCAGATGAACAGGTTCGATGCCAGCAATGGGGACTACGTCAATATTCAGGAAACCAATTCCGGCAATGGCCTATTGCTGCTGAACACGAAACACAACGTTAGTCTTTGGCGCTTCCGATTGCGTTTTGGGGTGGAT
>JANNFC010000579.1:0-9158 GCA_031379405.1 Betaproteobacteria bacterium
TGGCGGCGGCAAGTTTCTCGACGCCATCTTGTTTGGCGACACCGGTCCGTTGCCGGTGGCGGTGGAACTGGTCTACCGCCTGGACATCAACGAGTTCAACGGACATCGCTCGTTGCAGTTGGTGGTGGAGCATTGGCGAGAGACCGGCTAGGGTAGAATCTGCGCCTCTCAAAATTCCCACCCACGCCACGCCATGCAAAGCGAACAGATCAATGCCATCGAATTCAAGCTCTCGGACCTGACTCGGCGTGCCGACGAGTTGAGGAGGTATCTTTGACTTCGAGGACAAGAAACAGCGTCTCGACGAAGTCATCAAACTAACCGAAGACCCCACCCTGTGGAACGACGCCAAGCGCGCGCAGGAACTCGGTAAAGAACGTAAGTCCCTCGAATCCGTGGTGGGCTCGCTGGCGCAAGTAGTTCAGGGCCTGCGCGACAACGACGAACTCCTCGCCCTGGCCCAGGCCGAAGACGATGAATCCACCCTGCTGAGCGTAGCCGGCGACGTGCAGGGGCTGGAGAAGATCGTGGCGGACATGGAGTTCCGCCGCATGTTCTCCAATCCACTCGATCCCAACGCCTGCTTCATCGAGATTCAGTCCGGCTCCGGCGGCACCGAGGCGCAGGACTGGGCGCAGATGTTGACCCGCATGTACGTGCGCTTCGGCGAGCGTCGCGGATTCAAAGTCGAAGTGCTGGAGGAGTCACCCGGCGAAGTGGCGGGTTTGAAGAGCGCGTCACTGAAAATCTCCGGCGACTATGCCTTCGGCACGCTACGTACGGAAACCGGTGTGCATCGCCTAGTGCGCAAATCGCCGTTCGATTCCAATGCGCGTCGTCACACTTCCTTCGCCAGCGTTTGCGTCTATCCGGAAGTGGATGAGAGCATCGAGATCGACATCAATCCCGCCGATCTGCAGATCGATACCTTTCGCGCCAGCGGCGCCGGTGGTCAGCACGTGAACAAGACCGAGTCCGCCATCCGCATTACCCATGTGCCCTCGGGCATCGTGGTGAAATGCCAGAACGACCGCTCGCAACATCGCAACAAGGCCGAAGCCATGGCCATGCTCAAATCGCGCCTCTACGAGCAAGAGCTGCGCAAGCAACTCGCGGACAAGCAGAAACTCGAAGACAGCAAGACCGACATCGCGTGGGGCCATCAGATACGATCCTATGTGCTGGATCAATCGCGCATCAAGGATCTGCGCACCAACGTCGAAGTCGGCAACACGCAGGCCGTGTTGGACGGTGATCTCGACGTTTTCATCTCAGCCAGTTTGAAGCAAGGCGTGTAACCATGACGGACGCAATCCAACCCGCAGCAGAAGACACCAATCAGATCATCGAAGAGCGTCGCGCCAAACTCGCTGCCATCAGACGCAAGGGCAATGCCTTTCCGAACGACTTCGCGCGCAAAGACCTGGCGGGCGAGTTGCAAGACGCCCACGGCTACAAGACCAACGAAGAGTTGGAACCGGTGAATGTACGTGTCGCGGTCGCCGGTCGTATGATGCTCAAGCGCGTGATGGGTAAAGCCAGTTTCGCCACGCTGCAAGACATGTCCGGTCGCGTTCAGCTCTACCTCAACAACGAAGGTGTGGGCCTGGAATCGCACGATGCCTTCAAGCACTGGGATCTGGGCGACATACTGGGGGCGCAGGGCACGCTGTTCAAAACACGCACCGGCGAGTTGACCGTTAAGGTAACCAAGATTCGCCTGCTCACCAAATCCCTGCGCCCCTTGCCGGAAAAATTTCACGGCCTGGCCGACCAGGAGCAGAAGTACCGTCAACGCCATCTTGATCTGATCACCAACGAAGATTCACGCAAAGTCTTCACCGTGCGTTCGAAAACGGTGCAAGCCATTCGCGAATTCCTGAGTGCGCGCGGCTACCTCGAAGTGGAAACGCCGATGATGCACCCCATTCCCGGCGGCGCCACGGCACGGCCTTTCATCACGCATCACAACGCGCTGGATATGCAGCTGTACCTGCGCGTGGCACCGGAGCTTTACCTCAAACGCCTGGTGGTGGGTGGGTTCGAAAAAGTGTTCGAGGTCAATCGCAATTTTCGCAACGAAGGCATCTCCACGCGCCACAACCCCGAGTTCACCATGCTGGAGTTCTACGAGGCCTATCGCGACTACCGCTATCTCATGGACTTCACCGAGGAGATGTTCCGCGACGTGGCCAACAAGGTACTCGGAACGACTCGTGTGACTTATCAAGGGCGCGAAATGGACCTTGCCAAACCCTTCGAACGGTTGACGGTGGTGCAAGCTGTGTGCAAGTACCACCCGGACATCACGCATGGCGAACTCAACGACCGCAACTGGTTGATCGATCAATTCAAGAAGCTGGACATCGGGCACGAGGCGAGCAACGGGCTGGGCGGATTGCAGATCACCTTCTTCGAGGAAACCACCGAACACTTGTTGTTCGAGCCCACCTTCATCATCGACTACCCGGCAGAAATCTCACCGCTGGCGCGGCGCAACGATACCCATCCGGAGATCACCGATCGCTTCGAATTGTTCATGGTAGGTCGCGAGATCGCCAATGGTTTCTCCGAATTGAACGACGCGGAAGATCAGGCCGCACGCTTCCTCGAGCAAACACAGCAGAAGGATGCCGGCGATCATGAAGCCATGCACTACGACGCCGATTACATCCGGGCGCTGGAGCACGGCCTGCCGCCCACCGCCGGTGAAGGTATCGGCATCGATCGCCTGGTGATGCTGCTCACCGATAGCTCAAGTATTCGAGACGTCATTCTTTTTCCACAGCTTCGCAAAGAGTAGTTGCCATGACCGAAACCGCCGTCAAACTTTGGGAGCCCTCTCCCGAGCGCATCGCCCAAGCCAATCTCACCCGGTTCATCGCGCTGGTCAACGACAAGTGGCAAGCGGGCACGCACGACCATCACAGTCTTTACGACTGGTCCATCCGCGAACCGGAAAAGTTCTGGCAATCGCTGTGGACGTTCTGCGAAGTGGTCGGCGACATGGGCGCGTCACCCTACCTCATTGACGGCGATCGCATGCCGGGTGCCAAATGGTTCCCGCAAGCGCGCCTGAACTACGCCGAGAATTTACTGCGCAGGCGCGACGAACAGGTCGGCATGATCTTCTGGGGCGAGCACAAATTTCGTCGCCATCTTTCCTTCGGCGAGATCTACGATGAAGTCTCCAGGCTCGCGCAAGCCCTGACCGCCATGGGCATCCAGCCCGGCGACCGGGTCGCCGGTTTCTTGCCGAACATGCCCGAGACCATCATCGCACTGTTGGCCGCCACCAGCATCGGTGCCATCTGGTCGTCCTGCTCACCGGATTTCGGCGTACAAGGCGTATTGGATCGGCTGGGGCAGATCGAAGCCAAAGTGCTGATTTGCGCCGAAGGCTATTGGTACGCCGGCAAGCCCATCGACGTCATGGATCGCGTGCGGGACATCGTCAACGGTCTGCCCACGTTGCAGCGCGTGCTCGTAGTGCCCTATGTCAAGACCAAACCGAATCTCAGTGGTGTCGCCAACGCGCAGATGTACGCGGAATTCGTCGGCAAGTTTTCCACCAAAGACATCGACTTCGTGCGCCTGCCCTTCGATCATCCGCTACTCATTGTGTATTCCTCCGGTACTACCGGCGTGCCCAAGTGCATCGTCCACGGCGCCGGTGGCACCTTGCTCCAGCACATGAAGGAGCATCAGTTGCACACCGATCTCAAGCGCGATGACCGCTTGTTCTACTTCACCACCTGCGGCTGGATGATGTGGAATTGGCTGGTTTCAGGGCTGGCCTCGGGCGCCACCTTGCTGCTGTTCGACGGCTCGCCGTTGGCCCCCAACCCCGCCATCTTGTTCGAGTTTGCCGACGCCGAGGCCATGACCATCTTTGGCACCTCCGCCAAATACATCGACGCCATCAAGAAGGTGGGCCAACGACCTATCACCACTCACCGCCTGAAAGCGTTGAAGACCATGGCCTCCACCGGCTCGCCGCTCGTGGCCGAGAGCTTCGAGTACGTCTACAACGATATCAAGCAGGATCTGTTGCTCTCCTCCATTTCTGGCGGCACCGATATCGTGTCCTGCTTTGTGCTTGGCAGCCCCTTGCTGCCGGTGTATCGCGGCGAGATACAAGCGCGCGGGTTTGGACTCAAAGTGCAGGTGTACGACGACGATGGCCGTCCGCTCGTGGGCGAAAAAGGAGAGCTGGTGTGTACCGCCCCCTTCCCTTGCATGCCGGTGGGATTCTGGAACGACCCAGAAGGAAAGAAGTACCACGACGCCTACTTTGCGCGCTACCCCAACGTCTGGCACCACGGCGATTACATCGAACTGACCGAGCGCGGCACCACCATCATCTACGGCCGCTCGGACGCGGTGCTCAACCCCGGCGGCGTGCGCATCGGCACCGCCGAGATCTACCGCCAGGTGGAACAGCTGCCGGAGGTGATGGAAAGCCTGGTGATCGGCCAGGATTGGAACAAAGACGTGCGGGTGGTATTGTTCGTGCGCTTGCGTGACGGGCTCAAGCTCGATCTCGAACTGGGTAAGAAGATCAAGCAACACATCAAAGCCAATACCACCCCGCGCCACGTGCCCGACAAGATCGTCCAGGTGGCCGACATCCCGCGCACCAAAAGCGGCAAGATCGTGGAACTGGCCGTACGCGACATCGTGCATGGCCGCACCATCAAGAATCGCGAGGCGCTCGCCAATCCTGAGGCGTTGGAGTTGTACCGGGACATTCCGGAGTTACAGCGCTAGATTTCTTGCTGGCAAGGGCCATGATCAGTTTCGCCAGTCGCTCCTTGTCTGAGGTCTCGCGCATGATGGTGTCGGTTATGACAGGTTCGATACCCAGTGCGTCTATGGATGGTGCCAATGACCGATCCGCGTCATCGATTACCAAAGTATCGATCATGCCTTGGTAGTAGCGTGCGATGCCGATGCAGGAGACTTCCTGACCCAACTCCTTGAGAATTTTCCCGGCGGGACCTTTGACGGCTTGGCCGCCCACGATGGGCGACACGGCAATCACCGGGACACCTCTGGAGCGTAACGACGCCCTCACGGCGGAAATCGCAAGAATGGGCGCCACACTGAGAAAAGGATTCGACGGACAGATCACCACTGCTTGCAGGCGCGTGTGGTTCAGCGCAGCCTCCAAACCTGCACTCATGCGCGCGCGCTCGGCACCTTCGCACTCAATGCGAAGCACGCGCGGTTCGCATCGCAACCGCACGAAGTAGTCTTGGAATGCCAGTGCACCGCGATCCGTATGCACGATAGTCCGCACGCGGTCGTCACTCATCGGCACCACGCTGCACGGAATGCCCAATGCGCGGCAAAAATCGCTGGTGATGGCAGACAGGCTCTCGCCGCTTTTTAATCTTCGTGTACGCTCGACGTGAGTCGCGAGGTCGCGATCGCCAAGCTGAAACCAAGTCTCGCCGCCCAGCGCTTTCAATGCCCGCATGAAATGCCAGGTCTCGCCCTGCACGCCCCAGCCCGTTGCGCGATTGTGAATACCGGCCAGGTTGTACATCACCGTATCGATGTCAGGCGAAATGTGCAGCCCGAGGTGCTCGAAATCATCTCCGGTGTTCACCACCACCGTGAGATCGGCGCCAGGAAGAATGTTCGCCAGGCCAGTGGCGAGCTTCGCGCCTCCGACCCCCCCCGCCAACGCTAAGAACACGACGGCGTATTACGGAACCTCACCACATCAGAAAGTGGGCGGCGCGAATAAGGTTTACCGGCGTTGGCGGGATAACCCAATGTGACGATGGCTTGCGGCTCCCAGTGCGGCGCCAATTCCAAGGTGCGACGCACCACCTGCGCGCAGAACAGCGGAGCACATAACCAACAGGCACCTAACTTCTCCGCTTCGGCACTCAACAGCAGATTCTGCACAGCCATGGCGGTACTCTGAATCGCCATGATGCGCTCGGCTTGCGAGCGCTTGGCGTCTGGATAGCTGTCCATGTCCTCCAAGGTCAGTGCTACGACGATGACCACCGGAGCCTGCGTCAATCGCGCATACGAGCGCGCCACGTCGGCTTCCACCGCTTCAATCGGATCACCGTCGCGCATGCGGTCGTTGCGCAAATGCTCACCCATGGTGCGAGCGAGATTGTCTTTGTCGTGGGCATCCGTCAATACCACGAACCGCCAGGGCTGGCGGTTGTGTGCCGAGGGCGCGGCCGTAGCGCTTGTCAGCAATCGGATCAGCACGGATTGCGGAATGTCCTTGCGCTCGTAGCGGCGGATAGAACGGCGCGAGACGATACTCTCGACTGTCATTGCAGGTGACTGACGCACGACTAATTAGTCTCTTATGAGCCCACTGTTCCTTGATCGTTGGCGAAGAAGTTCAGTTCGATGGTGACGTCGCTGGGATCTTCCAGGAACACCTGATGCAAGCCCAGATCGGGAACAGTGGCCTCGCGAAATGCGACGCCTTGTTTTCTCAGCTTGGCCTTGGTGTCTTCGAAACCGGTGGCGCGAAACGCCATGTGATCCACCGCCCCCGTGCCCTTCAACATGTTGACGTCGTATCGGTCGCCCATGTACGCATTGAGGGCTTCCTTGTCGTTCGGATCCACACCGATGATGTGCACCACGCCATAGGTTTCGGGAAAAGTGGTGCCGTTGTACATCCACAGTCCGGGAAACTTGAACGGGGGCCGGTGTCCCGCAGTGAATCCCATCACCTCGGTGTAGAACTTACGCGAAGCTTCCAGATCGGTTGTACGAATGGTGTAGTGATCGAGTTTTCCAATGGGCATGATTGCCTCCTAGCGATGCTTTACTGAATGGTAAACGCGACGGCGGTTTCGCGCATCACCGCATCCGGTGTGCGGTAGCGTTCCGCCATCTCGCGTTCGCGTTGCGTACGAATTTGCGCTTGCATATAAGCCCCCAGATGGCGCGCTCTGGCGATCATCGCCACCCCCACCCGCATGCGCTGCCGCTCGAAGGACCGTAAGGCTTCATCATACCCCGTCCCGGGCTGCGCCAACGCATCCGCAAGGACAGCGGCGTCGCTGGCGGCCTTGGTGACGCCCATCCCCACATGGGGGCGAGCAACGAAGGCGGCATCGCCCACGAGTGCCACGCGACCGAATACCAACCTGGGCGATTCCAGATCGTATATGGGTTGGAAAAAAGGCAGAGCGGTGCGATCCAAAACCTCCGCGAATTGCGGCGCGAGCAATCGATGCGCATCGGCGCGAACTTTGTCGACGACCTCGTTACGGATGAAAGGCGGCGGGATACCGTCTTCGAATATCTTGCCGTTGGCGTCCGTCAACATGTCCACTAGATCAGTGTGTTCGTCCGCGGGCCGATACCAGACAATGTTGTAGCGGCATTTTCCCGGTTGTGTGCTGTTGCCCTCCCCTGCCACTGGGTATCCCACCAGTTGCTCGCCATCAGGCAGGCAGAAGCTGAAGCGCCCGAATAGCGCCGCGTGCGTCTCGGGGCTAAGGTGCGACTCTTCGGCCAACCCGCGCCATGCCACGTAGCCCACGTATAGCGGTTTGATCGCGGGCAGAAACTGCGCGCGTACGCTGGATCGTGTTCCGTCCGCGGCGACGAGCAAATCCGCACGGTGCTTCTCGCCGTTGTCGAAATAGGCTGTAACCTCGGTCGCGTTTTGCTCCACGCGCAGCAATGACACACCCTGGTGGTAGTTTTCACCGGGAAAGCGCTGCAACAGCAGCTCGTAAATGCGTCCCCAGGAGGTGAGAACCTGCGGATACTCCAGTTGCCCCACGATGGCGCCCGACCGATCGAATACCACGCGGGTGCGCAGGCTCACACCCACGGTTGCATTGATCGGCACGCCCACACGCTGTAACACGTCGAGCAGTTCCGTGTGCGTTGCGATACCTGCGCCTCGGCTTGCCAAGGATTCCGCGACCCGCTCGAAGATCTCGACTTCCCACCCTTGCTCACGCAACAGAAGACCCGCGAACAATCCGGCGACGGATCCTCCGATGACCAGTACCTTGCCTTTCTTTACGCCTTTCGACATTACAACATCGCCTTTCTTCAAACCCGTCATCGCAAGCTGCGCTTACGCACCGAACACTATCCAATGCGCGCCAACGCGCCGCCATCCACGGGCAGCGCCACGCCCGTAATGAAATTCGCCTCATCCGATGCCAGAAACAACGCCGCGTTGGCCACATCCCACGCCGTGCCCATCTTGCCGCGCAAGGGCACCTTGGCATCGCGCTCGGCGGCCACCGTCTCGCGGCTTTTCCCCGTGGATCGAACCCGAGTATCCACCGCCATGGGGGTATTCATCAACCCAGGCAGGATGACATTGGCTCGCACGCCATAGGCGGCGTTCTGCAGCGCAAGCTGTTGGGTGAACGCAATCATCGCCGCCTTGGTGACCTTGTAGACCACCAACGGGTAGTCGATCCACGCCGCCACGGACGAAATACTGATAATGGACCCAGCGCGTTGCTGTCGCATGATGGGAACGACATGCTTGCACGCCATGATAGTGCCGCGCAGATTGATCGCACAGATCCGGTCAAACACCTCTTCCGTCAGTTCCAGGAGGGGCGCATCGCCCCCGCCGATACTAACGCCGACGTTGTTGTGCAGAATATCGATGCGACCCCAGCGCCGATGCGCAAACGCCACCGCCTCGGCCAGCGAACTCTCCTTCACCACATCCGCCTGGAAAGCGATAGCTTCGCCTTTCTCCGCCGCGATCATCGCCACGGTCTCCTGGGCGGAATCCACATCGCGATCCACCGCCAGGATGCGTGCGCCCTCTTGCGAGAAGCGCAGCGCGGTGGCGCGGCCGTTGCCCATGCCCTCACCCGGACTCTGGCCAGCGCCAATGATGAGCGCCACTTTTCCTTCAAGCCTCATGCCGCACCCGCGTTCTGACGGGCGCACAGCAATCGATACAAGCCGCCGCGATCTTGTTCGATCGCCCAGCCTGCTTGCGTGAGCGATTCCCGTAGTGCATGCAGATGAGCCGACGCCGCCTGTAACCATTCCACGACCAGCACCACGTGTGCCGCACGATCTGCCGTCGGGCGCAGCTTCGATTCCGGTGTATTTACGCCTACGCTATCGGCCTGAGCCACCACTACCCGCACGGCCTCCGGCGCCAAGTTCATGGC
>JANNFC010000610.1:0-3127 GCA_031379405.1 Betaproteobacteria bacterium
ACGCTTACTTGCCACTTCGATACCGCCTAGCTTTCTTTGTATTGCTGAGTCTGGTTGGAACCGTCTTGGTACTCGGGTACGAGAATGCAGCATGGCTCATCGCATTGGGGTTGGTTCTAATAGGTATATGTCATATTCCTATTGCCTTCAAATGGCGCGGGGTATTGTTGCTTCTGGTCGGCGCCCTACTGTCCGCTCAGCGGGCCAACGTTATGCCCTTCCCTTGGTCGGAAGCAATCTGGCCCATTCTGGGTTCGATGTTCATGTTCCGATTGATCGTCTATTTTTACGACTTGCGGCACGACAAGGTGCCAGGGACGCCCCTACAAGCGATCGCGTACTTCTTCATGCTACCCAATGCTTGCTTCCCATTGTTCCCGGTAGTGGACTACAAAGCCTTTCGACGGGCGCACTTCGACGATGATGCCTACCGCACCTACCAGGTCGGAGTGGATTGGATGGTTAGAGGGGTCATACATCTGATTCTTTATCGCGTCTTCTACTACTATTTTGTGTTGGCGCCAGCCGAGGTGACTGGGCCGACAGAGCTAGCGCAATACCTGGTTTCGAATTTCATGCTCTATCTGCGGGTCTCCGGTTTGTTCCATTTGATCGTGGGTATGCTCTATCTGTTCGGGTTTAGGATGTCCGAAACGCACAATCGATATTTGCTTGCGGCGAGTTTTACGGATTTTTGGCGGCGCATCAATATTTACTGGAAGGACTTCATGCAGAAGATCTTCTACTACCCAGCCGTGTTCAAATTGAAGAAACTGGGTACCACTCAGGCACTAGTGATCGCGACGCTCTACGTGTTTATCATGACTTGGTTCTTGCACGCGTATCAATGGTTTTGGTTGCGTGGAACCCTGCTGTTCGTGGCGCAGGATATTCTGTTCTGGACCATTCTTGGTGTCCTGGTGGTGCTGAATTCGCTCTATGAGATCAAGCACGGTCGCGTACGGTCCATCGTAAAGGCGGAGCGTACCGCTAAGGATATGGTGTGGCCCGTATTGAAGACCTACGGAACATTCTGGTTTATTTGTGTGCTTTGGTCTTTCTGGACATCCGAGTCCCTTTCGCAGTGGTCTTCACTATGGGGGGCGTTGGGCGGCAATTACTCGTGGGAGGTGTTGCTTTGGCCTCTCGTTGTTCTGGCCGTTATTGCCCTCGGGTCTATTCCGCGTGATACCTTGCGCAATACAAAACTCTCTGCACAGGACCAGCAAGAGTGGATTCGGTCTCGAGTAGTGACTGTGGTGGCACTGTGCAGTCTAATAATAATAAGCGTAGAGGCCATATCGACTGGCTTGGGATCTCAGATCGGAACCTTCGTTCACTCTCTGCGCTCGGGAAAACTAAGTCGCCTGGATGTGGCAAAGCTGGAACAGGGCTATTACGAAAACCTCCTCTCCGTGGATCGATTCAATTCGCAACTATGGGAGGTCTATTCCAAGAAGCCACGCAATTGGCTTGACGTGGACTTCGCAAACTTAAAGCGATTTGTGAGTGGCTTCGAACAGGCGGAACTCATTCCTTCCTTTGTTTCGCGCACTAAATGGGGAACAATTACAATCAATCGATGGGGCATGCGCGATCAGGACTACACAAAAGAGCGAACACCGGAGTCCTTCCGCGCGGTAATTCTTGGGCCGTCCACGGTCATGGGCTGGGGAGTGGGTGACAACGATACGTTTGAAGCCGTTCTGGAAGCGCGCCTGAACCGTGAACTCAACACCGGTGAGTTCAAGAAGTACGAGATACTGAATTTTGGCGTGCCCGGTTATCAACCCCCACAGCAGATTCCCGCTCTCGAGAAAGCGTTGGCCTTCTCCCCCGATGTGGTCATTCTCGTGGCGACCGGAATGGAGATCACGCGTTCCGTGAACTACATTGTCGAGGTCGTACGCAAGCGAATCGACATTCCTTATGAGGAGTTGCGGCAGATCGTGGAAGACTCGGGAATTCGCCCTGAGATGGACGAAATCGAAGCCACTAAGAAGTTGACGCCATTCAGGGAACAGATACTGACGTACGTCTACAAGAAAATGGTGGCACAGGCGCAGGATAAGGGTGTTACGCCAGTGTGGGTGTTTCTGGGGCAGTCCCGCGAAAATGTCTGGCAAGAAGAAAAACAAGAGTTCCTTAAGATCGCGCAGTCCGCAGGTTTTCACATGATTGACTTAGGAGAAGTCTACAAGGGGCATGATATGGCCAAAATTCGGTTGGCGGAATGGGATCATCATCCGAATGCCGTTGGCCATGAGCTTATCGCGAATAAACTCTTTGACGAACTCATGGCGAAGCGCGACACGATATTTAAGGCTGCCAAGAATGTGATAGTTGAGCACTAACCCACCCATTTTAGAGAGGACTCGAATGAACAGCACCGAACTGCGAAACGCCATCAAGGGCTATATCCT
The DNA here is from genome assembly GCA_031379405.1 of Betaproteobacteria bacterium. GTDB lineage: Bacteria > Pseudomonadota > Gammaproteobacteria > Burkholderiales > SHXO01 > SHXO01. The sequence continues at coordinate 2,424 of JANNFC010000610.1, forward strand.
AAGTGAATTTCTGCCCGGAGAAAAAGCAGAGAACGTGACCGACGACCTTCCATTGATCAGCACCGGAATCCTTGATTCGATCGCGACGCTCAAGCTAGTGCTGTTCTTGGAAGAAAAGTGTGGAATCGTTCTCGAGGCTCACGAAGCAGACAAAGAGAATATGGACACCATCGACTTGATGGTGGCTACCGCCGAATCCAAGCGCAGTTGATGGCAGCATGAATACCGCGCGCCCCTTGCACGTTGCCTTTATCGAAGCGGCCAAGCGCTATCCCGACCGCATAGCGGTCGTCGAGCCAGGATTCGGTCATATTAGCTACGCGGATCTGGACGCGATGTCCAACCGAGTAAGAGATCGGCTACATGCCCTGGGTATTGCACGGGGCGATCGCGTCGGGATGTATGTGCGAAAGTCGATTGACGGCGTCGCGTTCTTGCTCGGCGTATTGAAGAGCGGAGCGGCATACGTGCCCGTTGACCCTGGTGCTCCGCCAGCGCGCAACGCCTACATCATGCACAACTGCGCGGTGAAAGCGGTTCTCACGGAATCTCGGCTCGCTGATAAGTTTCGCAGCGAACTCGAGTCACTTGGTGCTCGGCCACTCTTGTTTCTCCTCGGCTCTGCAGGTGGCGGCAGGGGCCTTGCGGTGTGCCTAGATCAACTTGATGCAGAACACGGTGCTCGCCCTGTGGCAGCGGATATG
>JANNFC010000629.1:0-2825 GCA_031379405.1 Betaproteobacteria bacterium
CATTACGTCTATGTTGAAGAGGCCTGTTACAAGTTCCTTACCGTTTCGAAAAGCGACTCAGCCAGTCTCGATGACTCAGAGCTAGCCAAATCGATGGAACGGAAAGCCACTTCCGGTGTTCGCTGCGGTGCACGCGATAGAGGCCTCTTGTTGAACTTGGAGAGTTTGGCAGAACGAAAAGCTGTCACGCAGGTTGCGATCTCTTGGTTCGAGCCTGATGGTTGGTCTGATGAAGTGGGTGCGAATATAGATGTATTTGACGGCAAGGAAATTACCGTGAGTGAGATCGAGCGGCGAGCAGCAGATAACGTACGAGAATCGAGAATCGCTAACAAATGGCAATACGCCGTAGCAGCTGCCTTAATTCCTATGTTACTACTCGGCATCGGAGCAGGAATAAGGTGGGTTTACTTGGGTTTCAGGATGTAGAGTGAACCGCGAAGAGCTCTGGAATTTCTAAAGCTCGACAAGTCATACTCGCAACATGGTAACCCTCCGGCGGGTCTTTCAATTACCCACAGAAATTTTATTTAGAGTGACACCATAAAGGATGTCTGCAAGCCTGGCAAGACCGCGCCACATCACAATGTGTGCCGGGAGGCGGGTCGTTATTGCGTGTAAGATAACAACCAAGTCTTGCAATTTTTTGGATGTACCGTTCGAGGCCTGTTGCAGGTGTATACGCCATGTCGCGCATGCGCTTGTCCAAAACTTCGATCTCCAGCATTGAATTAAAGATCGCGGTAGGGACGCACATTGCAGAGCGCCCCCGCACAGATCCGCACCTGCGGCTTTCCCGCATGCGGCTCCCACCTTGGATGATGACGCCGATCTCTTGGCGTGCGCTCATCGCCATGCCATGCGTTCCCAGTTCTGAGCCTGGTACGTGTCGCGACAATGCGCATTCTCCTCGGCCCCGGCCCTTCGCTCCACCAGCTCCGCGATGGATCGCGCCAACTTCCTAACGCATGGACGCTTTACTTAATTCGCAGAGCATCCGCGTCCAATCTCAGAGTGTAGCGCAGCAATTAAATAAAGCGTCCCTTTAATTCACAATTCCTCAGGCGTGGAATGATTGCGGCGCGGCATAGATGTGGAAGGATGCGAGATCACTAAACCCCATGCCACGATAGAGCGATATCGCCATCGGTGTTGAATGCAAGACTGCGAGATCATGGCCACGTTCGCGTGCCGCTGTCAGGGCTTTGATGCACAAAAGACGCCCAAGCCCTAAACCGCGCGCTTCGGGCGTTGTCGCCACGCCATAAACGCCAACTGAACCTCCTGCGTCAGCTGTATCGTGCGTCACGACTTTCGCAACCGCAACACCGTCCTTGATTGCGATCCACGCACGATTGGGCGACTCCGGTTCGCCGATGCGGAAGACTTCACGGGCCATCGACAGCAAGTTTGTGCGCGCAATTTCCGGTAAGTTCCATCGCGTGGCAACGAGTTCCATTAACGGAGCAAAGCTGTGCGTGGGGGTGACCTCATGAATCTGAACATTCGACGGCGTAACAGGAACCGGCGGTAGGTCGTTCAAGTCAGCGCCCATACCTGTTATGAGTTCCACCTCATCAAAGCCTCGCGACTTCAGACGCGCCGTCAGATCAATCGGCCGCGCTGAGGGATGAACAAGCCAAAGAAATGGCACCCCACGTCGTGAGAAATTCTGGAAGATTGACTCGATGGTTTCATCGGCATCCGCATCGCCATGAAAACGCAGGACCATGTTGTAAGGCGGTACTTCGATCGGGGTTTCAAACCATAGAGCGCCGCCACGGTCGTGCAACGAACACCCGCTCGCTCGGCCAAACTGCGACCAAGTCGACCAGAGGTTGGATTCGAGCGCTGCATGCGCGCGCAGAGAAGACGCGAGAGATGACATAATCGGTTATCGTTGGAGTGAGGCGTTGCGCGGCAGATTAAGTGTGTTTCGGCCAAAAGCAAATTGAGGCCCTTCAGCAGGTTGCAATGCGAATCAGTCCATTCGTTGTCATTGCGCCACGACACCAAGAGTTTCGCGTGGCTGGAAACGTCCGGACGGCAGTGGCGTTTCGAACGTTGGGGTCGCTCTATAGCGGACAGTCGCGTTTCTACTGCAGGACGGCTGTTTCTCGCCCTTAGCTACCGCTAGTTCAGATGCGTCGTGCAATTGTCTTTTCCATCAGTCCAACGCCCATGCGATAAATATTCTCCCAGAATCTGATTGCATCTGTGTCACTCATACCAATGGGCTCAAACTCGCCCGACCACGTGAGCCGCGAAGACGAAGCATTTATGGGTGAAACTGCCATCGTCGCCTTATAGGCGCTCACGGGAAGCGGAGAGCGCACGATCGAATAGCTGTAGAAGCACTCGCCCTGAGCCTCCAATCGATCCACGATCTGACGTCCGTCCTCTAAAGTGAGCGTACGAAGTGCGCCAATCCCCTTGCCTTCTTGGATGCAGGCGTCCGCAGGACGACCCGACCAACGGCCGGTGTCGCCAAAATCACCTATCAGCGCCCAAAGGTCGCTGGCCGACATATTGAACACATGCACCAATTGCGCTCTCGGCATGACGTCCCCTTGTTGCTCGTTTATCAGTCGAAACGCACCCTTCATCCAGCGCGGTCGCCTCGGTGGGCTATGCAAACTCTACTTCAACGATAACGCTTTCCAGCGCAGCGCTGGTCAATTGTGCGGCCCACCAAATGTCGATTGATTAGATCAAGGCCGCAGCCGACTGGGTTGCTCAAATCTTGCGACGGGCAGGATCTGCTTGCTTGCAATCATTGGGAGCGCCCTCCGATGGCAGCTGTATCTCGCCCGAAGGAGACATTC
>JANNFC010000681.1:0-5073 GCA_031379405.1 Betaproteobacteria bacterium
GTCGTCGGGCGGGCAGACCGACAAGGTCGCGCACCTCCCCGAGCTGCGCTTCGCACTCGGCGAGCCCGAGTTGGACACGACATCGATCGACAACGCCGCGTTGGTTCTCGAAGGTAGGTCGTACTTCATCCGCAAGACGGGGGCGGACGGCTTTCGGATCGGCTACCAGCCGACCATGAAGAAGGTGGTGAGCGACCGGCGCGCGTCGCTCGACGAGGAAACCGAGGTCAAGCCGGCGCTGCGTAAGCTCGTCGAGGAGGAGTTCCGGCGCGGCGCGAGCATCTCCGTGGTGGCTTTCCCGGGCGATGGGGCGGAGATCCCGGACACGCCGAGACTGACTCTCGTCGTAGCCGATCCGGAGGTGGAATGGTCGGGCGGTGGCTCGTTGCGCGCGCAGCTCGCCGAGTGGACACGCCTGCGCGGAAAGTCGCCGCGGCTCTATCCGGGAGCGCTCGTCTGGTGCCTCAAGAAGCCCGGGCGGGATCTGCGCGCCAAGGTGGAACTGGGGCTCGCATGGAAGCGGGTGGCGCGCGAGGTCGCCGAGGGCACGCTCGGCGGTGAGTTCGAAAGGGGCGATCGGGTGGAGCTTCAATCGAAGGTCAAGGACGCGGAAGAAGCGGCGAAGGACGAAGTCTGGGGCGACTATCGTTTCGCGGTGGTTGCCGATGGGCAGGAAACCGACGGCCTTAAGGTGATCGACCTCGGCGCCGGGCATTCTTCGAGTGGCGAAACCCTGTGCGGCCGCGTGATCGGCGCGCTCAAGTCCGAGGCGCTTCTCAACGAGTCCGTGGGCGCCGGGTACATCGAACGCAATTGGCCGCCGGCCCTGAAAGCGTCCGCGGCGTGGCCGCTGGCGAGCCTGCGGCAGAGCTTTCTCAACGGCTCGCTCACCCGTCTCGTGGATCCCGATGCGATCCTTAGAGCCAAGATCGTCGAGTTCGTCAGCCGGGGCGACTTTGGCTTGGCGTCGGGCGGGAAACCCGACGGCAGCTACGAGCGGGTGTGGTTCGAGGAGTTGGTTGCGCCGGACGAGGTTGCCTTCGATGCCGGCGTGTTCCTACTGAGGAAAGATTCAGTGAAGACGCTCCAGTCGGGTGGTCGACCCGAGCCTGTGCCTGGGCCGAGTCCACATCCCGGTCCCGAACCCATCCTCTTGCCGGAGCCGGGACCCGAGCCCACGCCTGGCGCCACTACTAAGACCCTGCGCCTCGTCGGAACGGTTCCGGCCGAGGTCTGGAACCGTCTCGGGACGAAGATCCTGCCGAAGCTGCGGTCGGGTTCCGAACTCCGGATTGGTCTGGACTTCACAGTCACAGTGAAGGCCGACACCGCGGGAAGTCTCGCGACGGAGCTACAACAGATTCTGCTGGAGCTGGGACTTGGTGAAGCAGTGCGAGTCGAAGAAGGCGGCCCAACAAGCCGATGAAAGGCCTGGGCTCCGGTGTGCTCGAAATCGCATTGCCTTACCGAGGCAATGCGATTCGGGTCGTTTATGCCGTCCAGCTTGGAGACGGTATTTGGGTTGTACATGCCTTCCAGAAGAAAACGACCCAGGGCATCAAGACGCCCAAGCGCAAAATCGATTTGGTAAGGGAACGGACAAAGCGGTTGAAGGAGCTATTGAAATGAAAGATCAGGAATTCGACATCATCCGCGGCAGCGGCAACGTCTACGGGGACTTCGGCGACGCGAATCCGAGGACGGAAAGTAGCGCCTCTAAGGATCGGTTACACCCGTGTATGTCGCCTATGATGTCGAAGCGCAGGTTCTAGGAGAGAACTAGTGAATCGTTCGTCTACATCCAAAGGCCGCACAGACCAAGACGCAGCCAAAGGATTGGCCATGCTCTGAGTCACTGCCTTGCACTGTAGCGCTGATACAGTGGAGGCGTATTCACGAGAAGAATTTGTGATCGTGGAGAATTCGCGATCGTTGTGAAGTCTGAGTCAGTATGCCGATGTGTTTTTTTAATCGTATTGTTCGCCGAACTTGACCACCTTACCCTCGCGAAGAGTGACCGAATAGGTTCGTGGCCACGAGGATATTGCATGCTTCATTCGTTTGTAGATCATGTACTCCTCAGCCTTGGCAATAACGGCGTAGTAGGGCCGTTCTTCACTTATGCGAGATCCCGGTAGGTTGCGGTTACTACTTGACTAGGCTCCCGCCAGGACGACCAAACGATTGAGAGCAACGATTACATTTACGGCCAATCCTGCCTACCGTGACAAGTCCATGGGTTTGGGGCAACACGATTGCAGCGTTACGGAAACCGAGAACGTGCCGAGGGAATTTTGGATGGCACGCTGAGTGCCCGTATTGGCGTGCTAGCCCGAAGTCCGAGCTGGAATATGGGTAGAAGTATGGGTTAGAGCTAACCCATCTGAGAGCAACGTGGACAAATCAGTCACGTAAGGGACTTGACTGGCGGAGAGAGAGGGATTTGAACCCTCGATACAGGTTTAAGCCCGTATGCTCCCTTAGCAGGGGAGTGCCTTCGACCACTCGGCCATCTCTCCGGATTCCGCTTGTTCCTAAACTAAACTGCTTCGATTGCCACTACGCCCGCACGGCGTAGATCGAACAGGCGCGAATATATCACAGCGTCCTAAGTCTTCGCGACGTCGGAGAGGGAATCAGGCCGGCTCGATCTCCAATCCGAAAGCGCTGTGCAGCACGCGTACGGCGAATTCCATGTACTTCTCATCCACTACGACGGAAATCTTAATCTCGGAAGTGGAAATCATCTGGATGTTGATGCCTTCCTCGGCCAGCGTGCGGAACATCTGACTGGCGATGCCGACGTGGGATCGCATACCTAAGCCCACCAGGGACACCTTGCACACCTTGTTGTCGCCGACGATGTCTCTTGCGCCGATGTGGCCGACAACTTTTTTGGCGATGTCCATGGCCTTGTTATAGTCGTTGCGGGGCACGGTAAAAGAGAAGTCGGTCGTGCCATCTACACTGGCGTTCTGGATGATCATATCGACGTCGACGTTGGCGTCGGCGATGGGGCCTATGATGGCATAGGCGATGCCGGGGCGGTCAGGCACGCCCATGACGGTGATTTTTGCCTCGTCGCGGCTAAAGGCGATTCCGGAAATAATGGCCTGTTCCATCTTTTGGTCTTCCTCAAAGGTGATTAGGGTGCCCGACATGGCTTCCACCTCCACTGGGATCATGGGGTCAGTCAAGCTGGACAGCACACGCAAGCGGACCTTGTACTTGCCGGCAAACTCTACGGAGCGGGTTTGCAGCACTTTCGATCCCAGACTTGCCATCTCCAGCATTTCTTCGAAGGTGATGGTGTGCAAGCGTCGGGCTTCCTGGACGATGCGCGGGTCGGTGGTGTAGACGCCATCGACGTCGGTGAAAATCTGGCATTCATCGGCCTTGAGGGCCGCCGCTAACGCCACCGCAGAAGTATCCGATCCGCCTCGGCCCAGGGTAGTAAGGTTGCCGTTGGCGTCCGCCCCCTGAAAACCTGCCACCACCGGAACAATGCCCTGCGCCAGATCGGCCCGCAGCTTTGCCTCGTCGATGGCCTGAATGCGCGCCTTGGTGAAGGCGCTGTCGGTGAGCACTCTAACCTGCGGTCCGGTGTAGCTCCTGGCCTTGACGCCCTCTTCCATCAGGGCCATGGACAACAATGCGACCGTGACCTGCTCGCCGGTCGAGGCCGCAACGTCCAATTCCCGCGGGTCGGGGTTCGATTGAATTTCCCTGGCCAGGGCGATCAGCCGGTTGGTCTCCCCCGACATAGCCGAGGGCACAACCACCACATCGTGGCCTTTGGCTTTCCACTTGGCCACCCGGCGCGCGACGTTCTTGATGCGCTCCACGCTGCCGACTGACGTACCGCCAAACTTCTGAACTATGAGTGCCATGCCTGACTCTGGTTTTGAGGCTAGCCGCCTTGCGCGGCTTTGGCGCCAAGCAAGCCGTTGCGATTCACGTGGGATCCACGTGGATCCACGAATTGCCCGAACTAAGAAAGGCGCGGAGTTTACCCGAATCCTTTTTTATGGTGCCCCTCCCTCAAGCTCTCCGGCATAGAAGGTGCATTGTGACATTCTGAACACCGCACTGATACCACCCATGAGCCTGTATACCATCATCCTTCTAGCCACCGCGATCACACTCACCCTCTACGGGATCGTGATCTACAACAGTTTGGTGACGCTTAAGCACAACGTGGCGAAGGCTTGGGCGAATATCGATATATTGCTCAAGCAGCGCCATGAGGAGCTGCCCAGATTGGTCGAAGTCTGCAAGCAGTATCGCGACTTTGAGCAAAACACCCTGCAGCGCGTCATGGAGGCGCGGTCCAAGGTCATGGGCGCCAGCCAATCGCAGGATGTCTCCGCCCTGGGTCAGGCCGAGACCCGCTTGCGGGGCACTCTGGCGCAGTTGTTCGCCGTGGCCGAGGCCTATCCCGATCTGCGCACCAATCAGCAATTCCTCAACCTGCAAGACCGCATCACCGCTCTGGAATCCGCGATCGCTGACCGTCGCGAGTTCTATAACGAGAGCGTCAACTTGAATAACGTGCGCATCGAGCAGTTTCCCGATGTCGTGGTCGCCCGCATGTTCGACTTCCACCCCAAGGTGCTGCTGGAGTTCCGCGCCGCGAGGAAGGAAGACGTCAATCTAAAAGCGTTATTCGCCAGCTAGCTTGATTAAGTTTTCTTACGCGGAATGGCTGCCCTTATCGCATGGGATTCAGGCCGCCGTTCTGCTCGCCGCATGGCTGGCGGGTACGCCGCAGATTTGGCTGGTCGCACTGGTCGTCGTCATCAGCATCGGTGTGTGCAACTGGTATCGCACGTTCCGCTACCAGCGCACCATCCTCGATACGCCCACTTCCAAGGTTGCCTCCGCAGCGCAGGGCTATGTGGAATTCGTCGGGCGCTCCGAATCGATTCCCGGCCACCAAGTACTCAGCAAGCTAAGCGGATTGCCCTGCGTTTGGTACCGCTACAGCGTAGAGCAGCGGCGCAATCAGCGCTGGCACAGCATCGATTCGGGCCAGAGCACGACGTCTTTTGTGTTGCGCGATAGTAGCGGCTC
>JANNFC010000714.1:0-3008 GCA_031379405.1 Betaproteobacteria bacterium
ACGATAAACTTCAGCGCCTCGCGCCGCTGCGAAATATCGAGGTCCCGGTCACGCAAGCGTATCAATTGTTGCTCGATGGCGCCCACTACACAGGCGCCATCGGGACAATCGCGATAACGATCGAATCCATCGGCGCGACGCGGAATATTGACGTAGTGCCAAGGGCGCGTCTCCGGTCTCACGGTAGTGATGCTATCCGCCCAGGACGCATTCGCCGCCAACGCAACCTCGGCCGGCTCGCCAAATAGTTGCTCGATCCGCCGCTTGGCTTCCGGCGTCAGATAGGGCAACTCCACCTGCGCCACCGTGCGATGGCCCTCCAAATTCCACGCTCGCGCCGAGTGTACGTAGCAGGAAAACAAAGCGACAAACGCTATCAGCGCCAGCCTCACAGACTGGCGTTTCGCACCCACCATCTCGTCAATCCTGTTCATCCTGTCATTAAAAAAGATTTCAAAGGGCATGGCATTCTCGTAGGCCAGGCAGCGCTCCGCTTTTTTCGGATCCCTGAGGGCGGTCAAACAGAAAGGGGGCCACACACCACACAAGGATGCGGTACCCTTCACACTTCGCAGCGTAGAACAACTCGGAGACACTCATGAAAGGCGCTTACCTGGCATCAGGTCTACTGGCGAGTCTGCTCATCTGCCCGCAAGCCTTCGCCGGACCTTGCGGCGAAGCGGGCCTGCCCAACCGGGAAATCCACTCCGATAGCTACCACATCAATTCCGACACCGAGGCGGTCCAACTCTACATGAGAAACAAGCGCCCGGCGGACATGACCAAGTTCACGCCCGAGCGCATTTTGCTCTATGTCCACGGCGCCACCTACCCTGCGGAAACGGCTTTCGACTTAGCGCTGGGCGGATTCTCCTGGATGGACTATATCGCCTGCCAGGGCTGGGACGTTTATCTGGTGGATTTGCGCGGATACGGCCAGTCTACACGCCCCGCTGCCATGGACGCCCCAGCCGAAGATGGCTCGCCCATCGTCCGGACCGATGTCGCTGTGCGTGATGTCAGCAGCGCCGTCGAGCACATCGTGCAGCGCCGCAACATCAAGAAACTCAATCTCCTGGGCTGGTCGTGGGGCACCGTCATCATGGGCACCTACGCCTCGACCAATGCGGCCAGAGTCAACAAGCTGGTGTTGTATGCGCCGGTGTGGCTGCGCAAGAGTTCATCGCTGATCGCCACCGGCGGGGTGCTCGGCACCTATCGCACCGTGACCCAGGACGCCGCCAAGAAGCGTTGGCTCACCGGCGTACCGCTGAACAAGCAATTCGGCCTGATCCCCGAGGGCTGGTTCGAGCAGTGGGCCGAAGCCACCTGGGCCACCGATCCGCAAAGCGGCCAATCGGGCCAGCTACGCGCCCCCAACGGCGTGTTGCAGGATGGGCGCGAATATTGGTCGGCCGGCAAACCCTCCTACGACCCCGCCGGCATCCGGGCGCCGACCCTACTCATTCACGGCGACTGGGACCAGGACACGCCCGGCTATATGGCACTTGCCTTGATGGAGCAACTCAAAAACGTGCCCAAGAAAAAACTCTCCGTCATTCCTGAAGGCACGCACTCGCTCATCATGGAGAAAAACCGCATGCGGCTGTTCAAGGACGTGCAAATGTTCCTGGAGGAAAAGTAGCGCCGCGCCCGCGCTACTTCGGCCACAACGGCGCGCCCACCGCGATCTTGGGCGGGTAAACGCTGATCGGCACCCCCTTCTGCCATTGCACGATAAGCAGTCCAGCCCCCACGCGCCGACCGCGCTCATCGAACTTGAGCTTGCCACCCGGGAAGAAGCGGGCAGGGCCATCGCTCAAATCCATGGCGCGAAGGGCGTTGGCCACAGCGGCACGATCGGCTTTGCCAGCGGCTTCCAACGCTGCCTTCAGGATCCACATATCGCCATAGGTGGTCATGAAATGCTGCACAGGCCAAGGTTCGGGGGTGCGCTTCTTGAAATCCGCCACCAGATCCTGCTGCGCATTGGTGGTCCAATTGGCGACGACGGACATGACCCCTTCCAATTGCTCGATGTTCATGCTCTTGCGCAAATCCGGATCGAGAATGGCGGACCCGTTGGACACGGTGGGAATCTTGCCGCGCCCCAAACCAAACTCATTCATTTTTTCCAACAGCAACTTGGCATCGGGTGTGGCGGTGGGCAACAGCAGCAAGATATCGGGACGCTGCGAACGCACGCGCTGAATGAGGGGTGTGGCGTTGGCGAGCGGCGGCGTGTAGGTCTCATCCACCACCAGTGTTAGCCCAAGTTTGACGAGTTGCGTGGCCTTGATGGGCTTCACGAACGACACCGAAGCCGCCGTGTTGTCCATGATGATGCCCACGGTCTTCGGGCGTTTGCCGGTGGCTTTCTCGGCAATCTCCATCAGCGCGGGCAACGAGCCTTCCGCTTGTTGATCCCCGGTGGCAGAGGTTTGAAACACGTACTTGAAGCCGCGCGCGGTGATCATGTCCGAGTACGAAAAAGTCAGCATCGGCAATTGCGCGCGCTCCGTGACCTCGGTGACCGCCAAGGTAAAGGAACTCAGATAAGAACCCGTGGCACCCACCAGATTGGGCGAATCGGCGACCATGCGTTGCGCCGCATTCTTGGCTTTCTCCACGCTGTCGCCGGTGTCAAAAACGATCAGCTTGAGCTTGGCGCCACCCAGGGCCTTGATGCCGCCCTGACTATTGATGGTTTCGATCGCCAGATCGGCGCCCATCTTCATCACCTGGCCCTGGCGCGCCCACGGTCCTGAAATGGGAACGATGAGGCCAACTTCCACGTCCCTGATACCCGCTGCGCTTGCCGCCGCGCACGCCAGCAACGTTATCGCGCCCGTTGTTGTTCTTGCCCACTGTTCTAACGCATGCATTCTGGACTCCTGTTATCACACCGGTTCAAGTCCCAACGGGATTTCCTAGTGTAGTGCTTCACTCTTGACGGCACTTAAGTTGAAGGATCAGAAAGCCTTTGATTGGGACAAAAGTGGCGAAAT
>JANNFC010000071.1:0-1625 GCA_031379405.1 Betaproteobacteria bacterium
CTGCGAGCAGGTCTTCGCCGAAGCGTTGCAGGGCCACGGACTCGTATCCAACAAGTCCATCTGGAGAAATTTTCCCAACGTGCGCAACCGGCACTGGTCGTGCGGCAACGTCGTGCTGGTCGGCGACGCGCAGCGCACCGCGCACTTCTCCATCGGCTCGGGCACGCGCCTGGCGATGGAGGATGCGATCGCGCTTGCGAAAGCGCTGGCGGAGTTCAAGCGCGACATTCCGGCTGCGCTGGCGTCGTTCGAAGCGGCGCGCCGGCCGATCGTCGAGAAGCTGGTGGCGGCCGCAGACGCGAGCGCGCTCTGGTACGAGCAGTTCCCGCAGCACATGCGCCTCGCGCCCCGCGACTTCGCCTGGAGCTACATCCAGAGGAGCGGGCGCATCGATCCGGAGAAGCTGCGCAAGATCGCGCCGAAGTTTGTGGCCGGATAACCCTGGACACCTTCCGGGCAGGCGACTCGAACCCCAAGGTTTTCCTGGGACGTTGCATGGGGCAAGCGGGCGTTGCAAGGCGTTGATTGATAAAATGCCCCACATTACGGTTACGGATGGGGCGCAGATGGTCGGAGATTCAAATCCTTTCGCCCCGACCAGGAGAAATCATGCGTCGCGTGACATTGACAGGAAACCGCCATGCAACGCTGGGTAAGCATTGATGAGACCAACTGCGATCCCACCCGCGAGGCGGAATATAACGAATGGTGCGATGGGATTCACATTCCCGACGTGCTGAAGACGCCAGGGTTCGTGCGAGCGAGGCGCTTCCAGAGCAAGGAGTTTCGCGATGGCCGCGGCAAGTACATGACCCTCTGCGAGATCGAGACGGACGATCTGGAGAAGACCATGGAGGACAGGGAACAACGGCGGTCACATGAGAACGAGTTTGGTCGGGGCAGCGCCAGTCGTCCCGATTTCGAGTTCCCGGTATGGCGCGACGTGCTGTGGAGCCAGATCTCGGTGTTGACGGCACCGCGCAACTCGACCGGCAAGGGCGGCAAGTGGCTCAACTTCGTCGAGCTCAATTGCGATCCTGCACGAGAGGATGAATTCAGGGAGTGGTACGACGATATCCATCTCCCGGACGTACTGCGCACGCCGGGCTTCGTCAGCGCCACGCGCTACCGAATCAAGGAGTTCCGGGAAGGTCGCGGGAAGTACCTGGCCATCTACGGAATCGAGACCGACGATATCGAGAACACCATGAAGGTCCGCCTGGCGCAGCGTGCCGACGCTGCAAAGCACGGCCGCTCCGGCGACAATCGCCCCCATCTCGTCCGGCAGGTGTGGCGGGATGTCCTGTGGCGGCAACTAGCCGAGCACAAGACAGCGCCATGAAGCCCGGAAGCTGGCTAGTCCAAGCGTATGGTGTGAAATACTGTAACCATCAATTGGAGGCTGGGGCATGCAATTCGCGCAATTGATACGACTCGGTGCCATTCGTTGCAAACCGGATACACGACGAGCAACCGGTGTCATGGAGTCGCCTGCCATGTGGCGCTATCTGGATCGTCGCAATCCCCCGTTCCGGGCGTAGCAGAACATGGCGCGCTCGCAGGTTGCCATCGTTACCGGTGCGGCAGGTGGGATCGGGCAAGCGCTCGTCGCGGGGCTGGTCGAG
>JANNFC010000107.1:0-7934 GCA_031379405.1 Betaproteobacteria bacterium
GATGCGTTTGTTCGGCGCGCCGTCACAAAATTGGCGGCGCGGGCAAAATCGGTCACCGACAGATTTTCCGGACGCAACTTCGGGTCGAGCCCTAATTCGGCCCAATCGCCTTCCCGCAAGAACGCGCTCAGGGCATTGCGAATCATCTTGCGGCGCTGCGTGAAGGCGTGCCGCACTAGATCCTCGAACAGCGTGGTGTCATGTACTTCCACCGGTGGGCGCGTCCAAGGCACCAACCGCACCACGGCGGAGTCCACCTTGGGCGGAGGTCGAAATGCCTCCGGCGGCACATCGAAAAGTTTCTCCACGGCGAATCGCATCTGGATCATCACGGACAGCCGACCGAACTCACTGGTAGAGGGTTCGGCTGCCATTCGATCCACCACTTCTTTCTGCAGCATGAAGTGACAATCCACCAGACCGGGAAGTCCCTCGGCGACGTGAAACAGCAGTGGCGTGGAGATGTTGTACGGGAGATTCCCCACTACGCGCACCGATGATCCGAGAGTTCGTAGATCAAACTTCAGCACGTCCGCTTCGTGTACCACCAAGCTTTCACCGGCAAACCGAGCGCGCAACTGCGCACACAGGTCACGGTCGATCTCCACTGCTTGGAGTGCCACTTTGCGATCGAGCAGCGCTTGCGTGAGCATGCCCGTTCCGGGGCCAATCTCTATGATCGGTTGGTCTTGTCTGGGATCGATGGCATCAACGAGACGTCGAATAACACCGTGGTCTTGCAAAAAGTGTTGCCCGAACCGCTTGCGCGGAAGGTGATTCATACGGGCTACTCTTGCAGATGATATTCGACGTAGGCTTTGTCTCGTTGGTACCGAATCCAGTCTTGCCATTGTTGCTCGGATTTGCGCAAACGGATGGCTTGCCGAGCTTGCATCTTGTTCCGATCCTCGGACATATCCTGGTCGCGCCTCTCCATGGCCTGCACGATATGCCAACCGAAAGTCGTACGGAAGGGCGCGCTAACTTTGCCAGATTCAAGCGCAACCAGTACGCGTTCGAATTCCGGCACGGTGTCTCCCGGCGCAATCCAGCCGAGTTCGCCTCCCTTTGAAGCGCTCGTGTCATCGGAGTGCAAGCGCGCGAGGTTTGCGAAATCCGCGCCGTTCTCGATCCGGTCCTTGAGATCGTTCAAGCGATTCAACGCGTCGCTTTCGGACACGATCTCGTTCAATCGAATCAAAATATGCCTCGCTTTGGTCTGGCGCACCATCGTCGGCGTATCCGCACCACGCTTGTCGATAAGCTTAAGGATGTGAAAACCGGCGGGACTGCGAATCGGACCGCCGGCCGAACCAACCGCGAGCTTGCGCAATGCCTCCACGAACAAGGCCGGCAGGCGCGCGGGCGATCGCCATCCCATCGCGCCACCTTGCAACGCGTCCGAGGCGTCCGAATAGCTTGCTGCCACCTGTGCGAAGTCCACTCCTTTATTGATCTGTGCCAGGGCTTCGTTCGCCTTAGTGCTGCGTGTGTTCACTTCTTCCGCGTTCGCTTGCTCGGAAACGGAAACCAAGATGTGCGCGATATTGTATTCCTCGGACTTGTTGGCCCCTTGCGATTCCTGCTGGGCCAGGAAGGACAGCACTTCGGCATCGGTTACCACCAATCGGCTATCGACCTCACGATCCTTAAGTCGCGCGATCAGGAGCTCCGCACGAATTTCATCGCGAAATGCAGCGAAACTCTGACCCTCACCTTCAAGCTCCTCGCGTAACCCCTGAACGCTAAGTTTGTTGTCTTCGGCAATCTTCTCCATCGCCCGATCCAGCTCGGCATCGTTGACCTGTACTCCAAGCGTTTTCGCGTTACTCAGCAAGACACGCTTTGTGATCAACCGCTCCAATACCTGTCGCTCGAATACCTCGTTGTTCGCAACTTTGGTCCCTTGACGCTTCAGAATCCCTTCACTGCGAGACACTTCCTCGTCAAGTTCGACGGAAGTAATCACATCCTCGTTGATCACCGCGATTACTCGGTCTAGTTCGACGATCCTCGAAGACTTCTCGACTTGCGCGGCATAGGACAGCGCACAGAACATTCCGATCGACAAGGGAACTAGGCATAGGATCGAGCGTACGATCGTGGCCATAACTGACCCATCCGCTCTACATGGTATTGATTTCATCTCGTATCGAAGCCGTTTCGGTTTGTGGGAAGTTCGTTAGTCTTGCTATATCCACCAATGTTCTGGCGAAGCACATCAAGGGGGCTGCTGCCAAGGCCGGCAAGCCCGGTGAACTCGAACTGGACGAAGAATGATTTGACCGCGACGCCGGTCGCCGTCGCGAACCGATGCGCCACCGCGCGCACGGCCCAACAACGGGCATTATATTCAAGGCCAGCCAGTCCCTCGACAATTTGCCGATCCCGCAGCGAATAGTTCCAGCGGCCGAGCGCCGTCCAACGTTGGCTCAGTGGCCATTGCGAAGAGATATCCACGGTTTCTAGAAAGTCGCGCTGATAGCGATAGGCAAAATTGGCGAGCCTTCCGGGCTCGGGTCGATAGCGAAACACGCTACTGAATTTTGTCGATCCTCCGATGTTCACGTCGTATTGCATGGCCGAATCGATGGACCATTCGCGTGTAAGACGCCCGCTAAGCGCCGCCAATATATCGGATCGGCCAAATTCACGTACCTGGTTGTTGTTGAGCGACACCTCCTGATCCTTGAAGTAGTAACGCTGGCCCAGGATGCCGCGCAGATACTCCTCGCCCGTATCCACGTCCAGCAAACGGCTAGTCACCGCCGCCGTAAGCTGATTCGCATCGTTGACCCGGTCTCCGCCGCTGAACTGATTCTCGGTAAAGATCTGCCCTAGACTGAAGTCCGCCACGGCGGTATCGAACAGCGGCAGCCGGCTTTGGTCCTTGAAAGGGATGTGAACGTAATACAAGCGCGGCTCCAGGGTTTGGACATAAGGTTGTCCAAGCAGCGTGGCGTCGCGTTCCAGCGTCACGGAAGAATCCAAGCTGTAAATTGGTATCGTTACGTGCTCGTCCTCACGCTGCGTGTTCGTGAAGCGGTAGCGTCGATAGTGCAGTCCAACCTTGGGCGTGAGTGTGACGTACGACGTCTGCACAGGCATCTGCACGCTAGGATAGTAGAGTTGACGAACGGCTTCTACCTGCGTGGGATGCCGAAAGTCGACGACCTCGCCAAAGAAGTTCAAATCGAAGCCGCGCTCATTCGGTCGCCCGGCATTCAATGTCACCTGCGGAACTCGTCCATAGGGTGGTACCACGGGAGCAAGCGGATCTTGCAAGGTCTGGAAGCGCTGGGTGCGCACATTGAGGTTCCACCAGCCAGCGTTATAGACCAAGGAGGCCTCTCGCGGAAGATTGGTTTGCGATGTGACAGCGATCTTGTCGCTGAGGTCGACGAAGTACCGATCGTCGGACACTTTATTCAGGTTAATCGCCGCAAAAAATCCGCTGCCCAAGTCCTGGTAGTGCTTGAACACGAATCCGGACCGCGTTGTATTCGTCTGCCGGTCTTCTTGCAGATATTCGGCACGCAGTTCGCCCGATAACGAGTGCGTAAGATAACGCACCTCATTGTTGAACAAGATTCCCCGCTTATCGATGTAACGCGGAGAAATGGTGGCATCGTAGTTCGGTGCTAGATTCAAGTAGAGCGGCATGGTCAGCTCGAAGCCGCCCTGTTGAGTCGTGCCGATGATGGGGGCGAGCAACCCGGACTTGCGTTTGCTGGATACGGGAAAATCGATCCAAGGTGTGTACAGTATCGGGATCTCCTTGAATCGCAAGGTTACGTTACGCGCCACGCCAACATCGCGCACGCGGTCGATATCGAGTTGGCTCACCTTGAGATACCAGTCGTCTTGCCCCAAGTCGCAGGTCGTATAGGTCGCATTCTTCGCACGGAAATGATCCCGATCAGCGAACTCCGCGAAGCTCGCCTTTCCACGCGCCCCATAGCGCTTGAGAAAGTATGTCGGCCGCTCAACGAAACCTGCGGAGGTATCGATCTCGGTGTAAAAGCGATCTCCGGTTATGACGTCCCCGAAGCGGTCCAACTTGACATTGCCGCTCCCGGATACTTCATTGTCCGGAATGGAACCGAACAAGTCGTCCGCCCATGCCTTTAGCCCCTGGCCACGTAGCATGACCTGTCCCTGCGCGTGGTATTGCCCGGTGTAATGCCCGGTGAGGTGATCGGCCTCGATGACAAGGGGAGAGTCCGGAGAATCGAATGCGTGCACATCATCCGAAGGAACGGGAAAAGAAGATGACACTTCCGTTCTCGAGTCGTGCTTCAGAATCGACGCGTCGGGCCGATCAAGCTGAGGCCCGAGTTCCTGCGAAAGAGCCGATGACGCGAACGTCGCCGCAATAAATGCCGCGAGAACGCGGGATCGATAATGCATCATGAGAAGGCGCAGGGACCGGGAAAGGTACACGGTTACAATTCTATAGTTAACTTCATCCCCGCAGCATCCCAATAACATCCCAATAGCATCCCATCAGCATCCCATCAGCATGGATAGACTGGAACACCTCAGGGCCTGGATCGAACAGCGCGTTGGCTCAACCAGCTTTCGGCTTGAGAACGCATCGGAAGACGCCAGCTTCCGCCGCTACTTTCGCCTCACGCTGGGCGAGCGCACCCTCATCGCCATGGATGCGCCGCCCCCCCAGGAAGACTGCCGCCCCTTCGTGCACGTGGCGCGCTTGTTCCACCAGGCCGGCGTGCACGTGCCGCAAGTCATCGAGCAGAATCTGGAGCAAGGATTCTTGCTGCTCTCCGACTTGGGCGATCGCACCTATTTGAATGAACTGTCCCCGGCCAGCGCCGACGCCCTCTACCTGGATGCCATCGACGCGCTAGTTCGCATTCAAAAGGGAAGCTTAGCCGGCGAGTTGCCGGCGTACGACCACGCGTTACTTTGGCGTGAAGTCAGGTTGTTTCCCGATTGGTATGTCCAACACCATCTCGGGGTTTCGCTCTCCGATGAGCAAAGGTGTGCCCTCGAATCCACCTTTGAGCGGATCTTGCAGCGCAATCTGGGTGAGGGAAATGCATACGTCCACCGCGATTATCATTCGCGCAATCTGATGATATGCGAACCCAATCCGGGCATACTTGATTTTCAGGACGCCGTGCACGGCCCCATTTCTTATGATCTGGTGTCGTTGCTCAAGGATGCCTATATCTCCTGGGACGAAGAACGGGTGCTGGATTGGACGGTGCGCTATTGGGAGAAAGCACGCAAGGCCACCTTGCCCGTCCCAGCGGATTTTGGCGAGTTCTACAAGAACTTCGAGTGGATGGGAATGCAGCGCCATCTGAAGGTACTCGGTATCTTCGCCCGGCTTTGGCATCGCGACGGCAAGAACGGTTACTTGAAGGACCTGCCCTTGGTGATGTCGTATCTGCGCAAGACTTGTCAGCGCTACGGCGAGATGAGCCCCCTGCTAAGATTGCTTGATGAACTCGAAGGCGCGCAGGCCGCGGCAGGATTGACGTTCTAGTGACGCGCCAAGCCATAATCCTCGCAGCCGGTCGCGGCGAACGCATGCGACCGCTCACGGACCATACGCCCAAGTGTCTCCTGCAAGCGGGCGGCAAGTCCCTCGTGCAGTGGCACGTCGAACACCTTAGTTCCGCAGGCTACGCGGACATCGTAATCAACCACGCTTGGTTAGGCGAACAAATCGAGGCGAGCATCGGCGATGGAAGCCGATTCGGCGCATGCATTCGCTACTCCGCGGAGGGCACGGCATTGGAGACTGCCGGGGGTATTGCCAAGGCGCTGTCGCTATTTCGCAACCGCGCCTTCATCGTCGTCAATGGCGATATCTTGACCGACTACGATTTCGCGCAGCTTGCTTCGACATCCGATGCGATGCAAACGAGTGCTGAGAGTCCCCTCGCCCATCTCGTGCTGGTGGACAATCCTGCGCACAACCAGAAGGGCGATTTCGCGCTGGAGAATGATCGGGTTACCGTGCATAGCGCGCCGAGTCATACATTCAGCGGCATCGGTGTCTACCGCAGGGAGTTGTTTGACGCAATCTCGCCGGGCACGCGCGCCGCGCTCGGCCCGTTGCTCAAGCAATGCATTGCTCGGGGTCAAGTAACCGGCCGCAAATACGACGGACTGTGGCTCGATGTGGGAACACCCGAGCGCCTGGCGCAAGCCGATCGCATCGCCATGGAGCGTTTCCGATGATCTACATCCCCGCACATTTCAATGAGCCCGACGTACAGGGCATGCAGCGTCTGATGCAGCGCGCACCCTTCGCCACGCTGATCAGCGCTGTGCACAATGATGTCCAAGTGACTCATCTCCCGCTACTGATCGATTCGAACAGGGGAGATCGCGGCGTGCTGACCGGCCACATGGCACGCGCAAACCCGCACTGGCAATGTTTGCGAGATGTCCCAATGGGAACGCATTTGGCCATCTTCCACGGACCGCATCGTTACATCACGCCGTCGTGGTATGACGTACACCCCAGCGTACCCACTTGGAATTACGCCGTTGTGCACGCGCGCGGCAGTTGCCAACTGATCGACGACCCTGATGCATTGCTGCGACTAACCGCTGCCATGACGGAGCGTTTCGAACGCGAGAACGGCACGCATTGGCGAGCTCCAGAGGACCCCGACTACCTTCACAAGATGGCCGGCCATATCGTGGGATTCGAACTCACTATCCTAGAACTCCAAGGCAAATTCAAACTAAGCCAGAACCGTACGCCTCAGGACCGGCACCAGGTCATTTCCGCACTCGAACAAAGCGCAAGTCCGGGGGACGCTGAACTCATCGAACTGATGCGGTCACGCTCGGGGTTCGTGAGCTGAAGCGCTCGCTATAATCCCTTCATATCACCTATCGAAGACCTACATGGCTGACTTGAGTGCCTTTCGCGCACGCCGAAAGCGTTTGGCAAGCGCAATGAAATCCGGCGTGGCGGTACTGCGAACCTCGCCCGAACGCCAACGCAATCGCGACACACAGTATCCCTACCGTCACGACAGCTACTTCTACTATCTGAGTGGATTCATCGAACCAGATTCGGTCCTGGTGGTAATTGCCGGTAAGAAATCAAAAAGCATCTTGTTCTGTCGTGACAAGGACATCGAGCGTGAAATTTGGGACGGCTTCCGCTATGGTCCAGAAGAAGCCATGCGCGTGTTCGGTTTCGACGAAGCTCATTCCTTATCCTTGCTCGACGAAAAGCTACCTGAATTGTTGGCCGACCAGCCGGTCATGTATTGCGACATAGGCGAGCATGCGGACTGGGACGCACGCTTGATCAAATGGTTGAATGCCGTGCGCGCCAAAGGTCGTAGCGGCATTACGGCACCCTCGCAACTGCATGACGTTCGGCAACTGCTCGATGAAATGCGTCTTTACAAGGACGCCAAGGAAGTCGGCACCATGCGGCAAGCGGCGGAGATTGCCGCTAACGCCCACCGCCGTGCCATGCGCGCCACCAAGCCGGGACGCTACGAATACGAAATCGAAGCCGAGTTGTTGCATGAGTTTCGGCGCAACGGTGCGCAGGCGCCCGCCTATACTTCCATCGTCGCGGGCGGTGCGAACGCATGCGTACTGCACTACGTGTCCAATGACGCGCAAATGAAGGACGGCGATCTTTTGTTGATCGACGCCGGCTGCGAATTGGATGGTTACGCCTCGGACATCACGCGCACGTTTCCAATCAACGGCAAATTCAGCGGCCCCCAGCGAGACATTTATGAACTGGTACTCACCGCGCAAGCCGCCGCCATTGCACAAGTCAAACCCGGGCGGGTTTTTCAAGCTCCGCACGACGCGGCGGTCAAGGTACTGGCACAGGGCATGTTGGACCTAGGTCTGCTCAAGGGCAGCGTGGAGGGATTGATCGAATCCGGTGACTACCGCAAGTTCTACATGCATCG
>JANNFC010000151.1:0-2084 GCA_031379405.1 Betaproteobacteria bacterium
CCCTGCGCTCTTGGCGCGGGGGCAAACTTCGGGGGTTTTCAAAGGGGGCGAAGTGACTTGTACGTAGCCCCCTTTGGTCAAGGGCGGGGTCAATACCCCGCCCGCGAAGTCCCCTTTATTGCCCTGCGGGGGGAGGGGCGCATAGGACCCAAAAAAACACTCCCTTCAGCTTCCCGCAATAGGAATCATGACCTTGGATAGAAACAAACTTGTGCGGGAGTTGGTGCTGGGCGGCGCGTGGTCGATACTGGTTATCGCCACCTGCCTGGCGTTCCAACCGCAATCTGCTATGACATGGTTGAGCGCGCTCGTTGTCACATCTCTTGGGTGGGGCGTGGCGCTTTGGAGAGCGGTGACACGCCTTGGCCGTACGCCTGGGCAAGAAGTCGTAGTGTCGCAAGTCAACGAAGGTGGTTCCGCTTCAGGTGTCTTGACGCGCGCGCTGGATGTGGCGCATGCCGAAGTAGGAACCCAGTCCAGCGCCGCCTACGAGGAGTTGGTGCGGGCGCGCTCGATCCTCACGGGCGCGATCGACAAACTGGTGCAGGGCTTCTCAGGGGTGGCTGAACAAACGCATCGCCAACGCGATCTAGCGCTCGCCGCCGTGCACGGCGGTCAATCGGCCGGTGATCTCAGCTCCGGGTTTCAGCAGTTCGTCGCGCAAACCAAGGCAACCCTGGACAACTTTGTTCAAGGCACCATCAGGACAAGTGAAACCTGCATGTCCCTGGTGGACCGCGTGGATGACATCAATCAATGCATGATCGATATCCAGCGCATTCTGCTGGAGATCGATGGAATTGCAAAGCAAACCAATCTGTTGGCGCTGAATGCAGCGATCGAAGCCGCGCGCGCGGGCGAGGCGGGCCGTGGGTTTGCCGTGGTGGCGGACGCCGTACGCGATCTGTCCAGCCGAACGCAGGAATTTAGCGGGCAGATTCGGCAGTACATGAACAAAATGGACCAGGAAATTAAACGGGTCGAAGTCGATGTGCACACGATGGCCACACGCGATATGACATTTGCTTTTTCCTCCAAACTGCGGGCTGACGCTGCGATGACTAATCTGGTCGCCATGAATTCGAGCGTCGCGAAGTCGACGGCGGAAGCCGGCGCCATCGCCGACAAGGTGGCGCGTGCGGTCGACGCCTTGGTAAGCGGATTGCAGTTTCAGGATATGACTACCCAGCTGCTCGACCATGTGAAATGTCGTGCGCAAGCGATCGGTTTGGTGATGGATCAGATCGGGAAGCTCGCCACCGTGCCGTTCATAGCGCAGGTCGCCAAAGGCAAGGAAATCGAAGATTCGGTGGCGCGGGCGCGGGCCTTAACCCTGCGCAACCCCGTGGCGCAAGCGGAAATGCGTACCGGCGCCGTCGATTTGTTTTAGTAAGCGAGATCGTAATTAAGGAGCTTTCTCATGGGCAAGCGTGTGTTAACAGTGGATGATTCGGTTTCCATCCGGCAGATGGTGGCCTTCACTCTTAAAAGCGCCGGCTACGAAGTAGTCGAAGCAGTGGATGGCCAGGATGGTCTGGCTAAAGCCAAGTCGCGGCAGGTGGATCTGGTCTTAACCGATCAAAACATGCCCAAGATGGATGGACTGACCTTGATCAAGGCGCTCCGAGCGCTGCCGAGTTACAAGTCCGCACCCATCTTGGTACTGACCACGGAGTCCAGCGACGCCATGAAATCCCAAGGCAAAGCCGCTGGGGCCACCGGCTGGTTGGTCAAACCCTTCGATCCGCCAAAGCTGCTCGAGGTCGTGAAGAAAGTGATCGGTTAGGGTGCGCCCCGCGCGCCACGGTGCGTAGCACGTACACCATACGTTCGACTTTTGATCCCCGACCCCGATCATCGATTTCTGGAGAGCCTGCTCGACAAACTCCGGCGCGGCGAACGCCAACTCATCACCGAAATGGTGGATGCCTTCCTCGCCGCGGGAGACGTGCTCAAAGGGCAATTGGACGCCCACCGCAACGCGACCACCAGCGATCCGGCAGCCTCTACAGAGATCTGTAGGCGCTTGCAAAGTCTGGCCAGGGGTGGTGGTGCGGCAGCGGCGAAACCGGCTGCCTCAGCGC
>JANNFC010000166.1:0-2450 GCA_031379405.1 Betaproteobacteria bacterium
CAGCCGCCACACCTACGGTAGCCCACGGGTGTATCAGGTACTACGAAGCCAGGGCTGCGAGGCGAGCGAGAACCGGGTGGCGCGGGTGATGCGCAAGCACGGCATCAAGGCGCGGGTGGCCACGATCCGCTACACCAACCCAGCGCTCAAACGCTTCTTTGCCGGAGCGGGCACTGCGCAGATGGATGTACGACCCAACGCAGTGGACCAGGTGTGGGTGGGCGACATCACCTACCTGAAAGTCGGGGACATCTACCGGTACCTGGCCGTAGTCATGGACAAGTACTCCCGGCGTGTGATCGGATAGGCTTACGGCAACCGCAAGGACGTGGCGCTGACGCTCAAAGCGCTAAACCGGGCGGTGCGCTACCGCAAGCCGCCGCGAGGGCTGATCTTCCATACCGATCGGGGGATCGAATACGCGGCCGGGGCCTTCAAGGCGCGGCTGATCGAACTGGGCATGACGCAGAGCATGAACCGGCCAGGCAAGGTCACGGACAATGCCTACATCGAGTCGTTCTTCCATTCGATGAAGTCGGAGATCTATCACGGGCTGCATTTCAGCGAGGATCAGCAGATGCGAACAGTGCTGCGCGACTACATGCCTTTTTACAACGGCGCTAGAATCCATTCATCGCTGAACTACGTGTCGCCTGCGACGTATGAACAGCAGGCCCCATGACCCGGTGTCAACAAAATCGGGGGAAGATTCCGCGCATGAAGCCGCGCGCGCCTGAACCGGAACGTTAGGTCGCATAGCGGCATCGCAATCAGGAGACAACACATGGCTCAATACCGAAGCGCCTTGCCGCAGCTTGCGGGGACGTTTTTTCTGACTGATGGCGGGATCGAAACGACGCTGATCTTCCACGAAAATTTGGTGCTCCCGGACTTCGCCGCATTCCATCTATTCAAGACGCCGCAAGGCGCGGCCGCTCTGCGCAAGTATTTCCGCACCTATGCGGAGATTGCCAAGCGCTTCGGCACCGGCCTGATCCTCGAAAGCGCTACGTGGCGAGCCAACGCAGACTGGGGAAAGAAACTCGGCTACACGCCAGAGGAGTTAGCCGATGCAAACCGCAGAGCGATTCAACTGCTTGAGGAACTCCGCAGCGAATACGAAACCGAGCGGACGCCGATAGTCATCAGTGGATGCATCGGCCCTCGCGGCGACGGTTATGTTCCCGATCGCGCCATGTCGGCGCAAGAAGCAGAGGTCTACCATCGGGAACAAATTGAAACGCTCGCTGATTCCGCAGTGGATATGGTGTGTGCCATCACCATGAACTATGTGGAAGAGGCCGTCGGGATTGCGCGTGCGGCTCAGCGAGCCAGCACACCCGTGGCGATTTCCTTCACCGTCGAAACTGACGGCAAACTTCCGACGGGTCAGCAGCTTAAGTCTGCGCTTGAACAGGTGGATGACGCCACCTCGGGCTATCCCAGCTACTACATGATCAACTGCGCCCATCCGACTCATTTCGACAACGTGCTTATCAAAGGAGAACGGTGGACGCAGCGAATCCAGGGCCTTCGGGCAAACGCCTCCCGCATGAGTCACGCCCAACTGAATGAAGCCCCCGAGCTTGACGCTGGCAACGCGACAGAACTCGGGCAGGAATACGCAGACTTGAAGAAACGCTTACCGCAGCTGAACGTGATGGGCGGATGTTGCGGCACCGATCATCGGCACATCGAACAAATTGCATCGGCTTGCCTGCCACTATTCCGAAATGCGACCTAACCAGGCGCTCCAGCGGACGTCTCTGCCTTCGCTTCGCTACGGCAGAGTCGCCGCTGAGCTTGGGCGTTAGAAGGCTGCCATCGATGAGCGGCAATAGAAAAACTAACGAAAACTAACGGGGTCAGGCTTGGTATATTGCATTATTTATTCAACATACCAAGCCTGACCCCCTATTGCCCTACCAAGCCTGACCCCCTATTGCCCCTATTGCCCCTATTGCCCATGAAGTTAAGCCTCTTGAGGATATTTCCTTGGATCGCATGCGTAGCCTTGATCGGCGGATGCGCCATGGCGGTCCCGCTTGTAATTCAAGAACACGGAACCAAGCTCAGCGGTTCAGGCACAGCAATGACTGGATCTGGAGGCGGCAGCATGGAGGTCACCCTAGAGCAGAAGGTCTATCGCGGACGCTGGCAGCAACAGACAGCGCAAACCACCGCCATCTTGACAAGGCCGGGGACTCTTGCATCTCCCGTCCTGGCGTCGCAAGTTAGCTCAGGAGGCAATGCTTATGCCATTCTTAGAGCGGATGACGGTGAAACCCTACGTTGCGTAATCGTGGTTGGCCGTAGGGCAGGCGTCGGCACATGCGAGGACTCACGCGGACGAGTGTTCGATCTGATTGGCGGTTAGTCCAATTCCATTCGCAACAGTGAATCGTCTGAATAGCTGTGGAAATGGGGGCAGACTCAGACTCGAATGTTTC
>JANNFC010000210.1:0-22530 GCA_031379405.1 Betaproteobacteria bacterium
TGGGTGAGGGTAACTCGACTCATGGTGAGTGTATTCGCGCAGGTTGTTCGCGGCGCCGAGTCTACGACAATTTGAAGACTAGAATTCAAATCTCTCGACGCAGTGGTATCCATCGCTGTGGCGGCGATCGTGCAAGGGAAACGTTCATGTGATCTAGTCGGTGGTTAGCGGTGCAATGCTACTGCTTAACAACTGACACCACACTAGGTGTACAGCCCGGCTGAGTTCGTCTTCACCCGCAAGTGGCTTGGATAAACCCGACAGGGTTTCCCTTTAAGCTGTTGGCGAAGTTCAGCGCCCACATTGAGGACAATGAGATTGTGACTCTCACTGGCCCCACCCACCGCGAACACCTCGCCACGAAAGTATTCGTGCTTCTCGCGGGTGGTTCGTTCCCAAGCGAGGTACTCTTCGAAAGTATAGAGGGTACGTGGTTGAACCGACATTGTATAAAGAAGCTCCAGGCCATATCTCCCGAATCATTCTACAGGCCCGTGTGCAAGGATAGGAATTCCATCACGCCGTAATTGCCATACCAACAGCCGGTTCTAGGAATAAAAGGGACTTCCCGGGCGGGTTATTAACCCCGCCTTTCGCCGGGTCGCGCGGACAATTCAAGCAACCGGCACAACGCAAGGATCGGCCTGAAGCACTACACTACGCAGCATCGAACCTCGCACGAACTTTACTCACCATGAAAATCACTTCCCTTGAAATCTACATCCTGCGCGCACCCGACACCGGCCGTCCGCATTGGGTCAGCAACTTCATCGTACCGCGTGCTAACGAGATCCTGGTCAAGATGCACACGGACCAGGGCATCACCGGTATCGGCATCGCTACCAGCTACACGCCTATCGAAGCGGCCGTTCACACCTTTCGCAGCGGCATCGGTGATCTCATCGTGGGCGCCGACCCTCTCGCACCCGAGAAGCTGTATCAGAAGTTGTTCGCGCTCACCTGGCAGCGGTTGGCCCACGAAAAAGGTTGGTCGCGCGAGGCGCTGGTGCGTATCTCCGCAGCGATGGACATTGCATGTTGGGACATCATGGGCAAGGTGGCGGGATTACCTTTGTACCGACTGTTCGGCGGCTTTCGTAGCGAGGTGCCTTGCTACGTGACTTGCGCCTATTATCGTGACGGCAAAGGCATGTCCGAACTGCGCGACGAGATGCAGATGCTCAAGGCACAAGGACACCAGGGGTTCAAGGCCAAGGCGGGCGGAGTTTCGCTGGCTGAGGACATCGAACGACTGGCGCTGATTCGCGAAATCATCGGCGAGGACAAGGACCTGATGATCGACGTCAATCGCGGTTGGGATCTGGCCACCGCCATCGAAGGCGCGCGGCTGATTGAACCACTGCGTCCGCGTTGGCTGGAGGAGCCGGTGCGCTGGGCGGACGACCGTCGCGAGCTAAAACTGCTTGCGCGCGAAACCCGCATCCCGCTTTCCGCAGGGGAGAGCGAACTTACCAGTTATGGTTGCCGTGCGCTGCTCGAAGAGAAAGCCATTCAGATTCTCCAATTCGATTGCACGATGATGGGCGGTTTCACCGAGGGCCGCAAGCTCGCAGCCCTATGCGAATTCGATCGCGTTCAGGTGGCGCCTCATCATGATTGCTTCATCCATGCCCACATCGTTGCCGCGTCGCCGGCGGGCTGTATAGTCGAATCCTTCACCGATCCCGAACGCGATCCGCCGCAGGCGGAACTGTTCGAAGATCCGCCGAAGATCGCCAACGGCTGGCTCACGTTGAAGGAGGCGCCGGGCCTAGGATTAACCCTATCCGAGAAAGCGGTGAAAAAGTTTGGGGAGAGAATTCTCTAGAATTATTTCAAAGGGGGGGTGTCTTTCCGCACTCGCCGCGTTGCTTTGAGCCCCCTTCCTCCAGACATCCAAGCGATAGCGAACCACCAGTACTCTTGCGATCCAGCGGTACCGTTGAAACGCTTATCCGTGACACCGCGGTGGCGCGGGCTCTGGAGTTTGATTTGGCATTCTTGAATTGACGGTAGCTGCGTGCGCTCTCGATCCTCAGTCGTCCTCACTTTGCAACTCGACGAGCCCGGAACTTGCCCCCGCGCCCAGTTGCAACGACCACCGCAACGCCTGCGCGAAGAACTCAGCCATTGGCGCCAAGTCACCGGCATCGGCGCTGGCGATTACCTCTAGATAGCGGCGCCGATGCTTGCTTTGAATGACCAGCGGCAACAACCCGAGGTGTAGCAGAACGAAGTTGATCAGCAATCGCACCACCCGTCCATTGCCATCATCAAATGGGTGAATGCGAATGAAGTCGCGATGCACTCTTGCCAGCAAGGCTAGAAGGGTCAGGGTGGGAGACTGCATTTCTTCTCGAAGCCGTTTTACGAACTCCGCCATCCGCGCAGGCGTCTCTTCCGGTGTGGCAAAGTAGAACATTTCTCCGGTAGGCGTCAGAACATGATTCGGCTCGGTCTTGTACTGTCCTGGTTCGATCCATTTTCTCGTCGGCTCTCCTGGAGGCGTTTGCGCGACGCGCCAGAATCCCTCCTTGAAGACGATACGATTAAGATCGCGAACATCCCCTTCACTCAAGGGGCGTTCATCGAGGGCAAGAGCTCGCACGAGTTCGTTGTACGAATATCTAGGAGGACTGTTCTTCGGGTGGACGAAAAGCTTACCACGATACAAAGTGATCAGGATTTCATACTGAAAAAGACTTTCCGCTCTCGGTAGGATGAGATCGCTACCGCCAAAAATTGGGAGGCGGCTTTAGTGCGCAAGCCAGACCGGGCCACTACAAACGCCAATGCAGCGCCCCCAGCGCCTCGATCTTGGCCGGCTCGAAGGCGGATTTGACGTCGACGAAGCAACCTCCCTTCTTCATTTTGGCCACCAGTGATTCCAGTGGCTGCTGTCTATACCACTTGTGCGAAACAGCGGCGACGATGGCGTCGGCGTGCGGCAGGTCTTCCCACTTCGTGAGGTGCACGCCGTACTCTTCGTGCGCCTCTTCCGATTCCGCGATGGGGTCGTGGATGGAAACTTGGATGCCGTAGGTTTGCAGTTCGCGCACGACATCGATGACTTTGGAATTGCGCAGATCGGGAACGTCCTCTTTGAAAGTGAGGCCCAGCACGATGATCTTGGCGCCCTTGACCGAGCTACCGGTAACGATCATCTGCTTGACGGTCTGCTCGGCGATGAATTTGCCCATCCCGTCGTTGATGCGTCGGCCGGCGAGGATGACTTCCGGGTGATAGCCCAGCATTTCGGCCTTGTGCGTGAGGTAGTAGGGATCCACACCGATGCAATGCCCGCCGACCAAGCCCGGGCGGAACGGGAGGAAGTTCCACTTGGTGCCCGCTGCCTGCAACACCTCGAGGGTGTCGATCCCAATCTTGTCGAAGATGTTGGACAGCTCGTTCATCAACGCGATGTTCAGATCGCGCTGGGTGTTCTCGATCACCTTGGCGGCCTCGGCTACCTTGATGGAACTGGCTTTGTAGACGCCGGCCGTGACCACTGTCTTGTAGAGGTTCGCGACCTTTTCCAGGGTTTCCGGGCTATCGCCCGAGACGACTTTAATGATGCGTGTAAGGGTGTGCTCCTTGTCGCCAGGATTGATCCGCTCGGGGGAGTAGCCAATGAAGAAATCTTTCTTCCACTTTTTGCCGGAGACGCGCTCGATTTCCGGCACACACACTTCCTCCGTCGCACCCGGGTATACGGTGGACTCGAACACGATGGTGGCACCCGGATACAGGTTTTGCCCCACGCTTCGGCTGGCCGAGATCAATGGCGAGAAATCGGGTTGACGCGCCGCGTCGATGGGGGTGGGCACGGCGACGATCACGAGGTTGGCTTTCTTCAATTGGCTGGCGTCGGTGGTGACCGTCAAGTGTTTGGCCTGAACGAAGGCTTCCTTGTCCACCTCGCCGGTGGGATCGTAGCCCTCCTTATAGGCGGCGATCTTGCGCTCAGAGAGGTCGAATCCGATGGTCGGCACCTTCTTGCCGAACTCGATGGCCAAAGGGAGACCCACATAACCCAAACCCACCACTGCGACTTGATCAGCCATATTCACTCCTAGTATTAACTCGTATCCCCCGGCGCTTGGCGCGGGGGCAAACTTCGGGGTTTTCCCTTGCATCAAACTTTGTAGTAGTCGCGATACCAAGTGGCAAAGCGACGCAATCCTGTTTCTAACGGCGTGTTGGGCGCAAACCCAACGGCTTTGTGCAAATCCTCGACATCGGCGTAAGTCGCCACCACGTCAGCGGGCTGCATGGGCAGCAACTCTTTCAGGGCGGTCTTGCCCAGTACCCGCTCAAGGGTCTCGATGAAGTCTAATAACGGTACCGGTTGATGATTCCCTATGTTGTATAGCCGGTAGGGGGTACCCTGCTCCGCCGTGGGAACGGTGTTCATCACCCGCACTACACCCTCGACGATATCGTCGACGTAGGTGAAGTCCCGTGCCATCTTTCCGTGATTGAACACCTGGATCGGCTTAGCCGACAAAATCGCCCGGGTGAAGAGGAAGGCCGACATATCCGGCCGTCCCCAAGGGCCATACACGGTAAAGAACCGCAATCCCGTGGTCGCTATCCCATACAGATGGCTATAGCTGTGCGCCATCAGTTCATTCGCCTTTTTGGTCGCCGCATACAGGCTGACGGGGTGGTCTGTACGGTCCGCAACGCTAAAGGGAAGTTTCTGATTGCGGCCATAGACACTGGAGCTACTGGCATAGACCAGATGCCCAGTGGGATGGGCGCGACATGCCTCCAGCACGTTGGCGAAGGCCACGAGATTGGAGTTGATGTAGGCCTGCGGGTTGGTGAGGGAATAGCGCACCCCAGCCTGTGCCGCCAAATGGACCACGCGCTCGAACCTAGCGCTCTTGAACACGGCGTCGACGGCGCTCTTGTCCGCCAGATCAAAGCGGTGAAAGCTGAAGCCGCTGTCCGACGCAAGTCGTTGCATGCGGTCATGCTTCAATTGCGGATCGTAGTAGTCGTTGAGGTTGTCCACGCCCACCACTTCCAAGCCATCGTTCAGAAGGCGGCGCGCAAGATGCATCCCGATGAAGCCGGCGCAGCCGGTAACCAATACTTTCATCGACGCGCTCGGCGCATAGGAGCGTCGAATAGGGCGTTGTCTTGCGGTAATTCCGGGGGCTTACTCATCAACAATGGGAATTGTGGCGGGAACAAACCCCGCCAGGTTAGCAATATATGCGCCGCAAGCATCCGCACGCAGAGTCAGGCCGATTCTTGGGAACAGCCTCCACGTCCGTACAATGGCGGCATGCCACGTGTCCTGCTGGTCAAGACTTCATCCCTGGGCGATATCGTTCACAACCTTCCGGTCGTTACGGACATTCACCGTTGGGTGCCCGACACTGAGACTCACTGGGCGATCGAAGAGGCTTTTCTCCCCTTGCCGGGGCTGCATCCAGGTGTCACGCGGGTGACTCCTGTACCCCTCGGACGTTGGCGCAACCTACTGTTTCATTCTCGTTGGCGGGAAGAAATCGCGCACACCCGCAATACTATCCGATCCAAGGGCTACGACGTTGTCATCGATATGCAGGGGCTACTGCGAAGCGCCCTGTCCTGATGCGTACACTCTATCGGGTCTTGTTCTGGCTGGCACTACCCTTCGCGCTTTTTAGAGTCATTTGGCGCGCACTCCGCCAACCCGATTATCTGAAGAATCTGCCGGAGCGCTTCGGATTCGCGCCTGCGGCATATGAGGAGAACCCTATCTGGATTCATGCCGTCTCGGTGGGGGAAACGCGCGCGGCGGAGCCCTTGATACGGGCCCTTCGAGCAAAGCATCCGAACCTACCAGTGTTGTTGACATGCACCACGCCAACGGGAAGAACGACCGGCGAGCAATTGTTTGGCTCCGACGTGCGACAGTTGTACCTGCCGTATGATCTCACGCCTGCGGTACGTCGCTTTCTTCGTATTCACCGACCCAAGATGGGCATTCTGATGGAAACAGAATTGTGGCCGGAGCTCATTCTGGCGTGCAAGGCGCAGTCGATACCCGTCTATCTGATCAACGCGCGTTTGTCGGAACGTTCGGCGCGTCGATATGGATTGGCGAGGTCACTTTTTTCCACGGTGCTGGATGCGATCACGTCTATTGGCGCGCAGAGCGAATCCGACGCCACCAGGCTGCAAAATTTAGGCGCCGCGCGCGTGAGTGTGTGCGGCAATCTTAAGTTTGACCGGAGCGCAGCGCCCAGCGACTTCGCACTTGCCGAAGCCTTTCGCCAACGCATCGGCTCGCGACGCGTGCTTCTCGTAGCCAGCACGCGCTCGGGTGAGGAAGCCTTGGTGCTCGACGCTTGGAAGCAGGCCCCTCATGACGACGTGCTTCTAGTGCTGGTTCCGCGTCACCCGCAGCGCTTCCACGAGGTGGCCAATCTTATCGAAAAGCGCGCTCTGTCCTTTCAACGCCGCAGCAGCAATGCGCCGGTGCACGCTTCCACCGAAGTGTGGTTAGGCGACAGTATGGGGGAGATGTTTGCTTTTTATCTGGCTTGCGACGTCGCCGCTATCGGCGGCAGCTTCCTGGAATTCGGCGGCCAGAATCTGCTGGAGGCCTGCGCTGTCGGTAAGCCCGCCATCGTCGGCCCCCATATGTTCAACTTCGCCGAGGCGACCCAGTTGGCACTTACTGCCGGCGCCGCGCTGCAAGTGACATCGGCCAATGAAGCCATAACGGTTGCGCTCGAATTGCTACACCACCCACACTGTTTGCAAACGCTCGGCGAAGCCGGCCGCACCTTGATGCATGCCCATCAAGGTGCGACGCAACGAGTACTAGACGTTCTTGGTTTGTGAGGTACAGCGCAACAATTGCGTCGGCGTGACGACAAAGTCCATCTTGACGTCGCGCGCACTGGTCGGCAACACATCGACCAGTTGCTCATCGAAAGCCGCGGCGATGAAGCAGCGCCCGCCTTGCCAATCGGCTAGCAGCTTGTCATAAAAGCCGCCGCCGTATCCCAAGCGTTCACCATGCACGGTGAACGCCACTCCCGGGACCAGCACCATATCGATTTGTCGCGTATCCAAGATGGGTAGGCAGCGATCCGCTAAGGGCTCGCGGATGCCCCAGGTGCCAGGTTGCAAGTCGAGCGACAAATCGGTGACCTCGAACAAATCCAAACGGCGAAGCGCCCGATTCACCCGTGGCAGGACCAGGCGTTTCCCCATCTGAAGCACGTTGCCGAGCACGGCGTCGGTTTGTACCTCGCTCTCGATGGAGGCATAAGCCAACAGCGTGCGGGCGAGTGAAAAATCGGCGTGAGTTAGTAGCTGATCGGTGATGCTGCGAGAGGCTTGCTGGCGAATCCCCTCCGGCAGCGCGTCGCGTCGCGCCAGGATCTCCTCGCGAAGGGCGCACTTGCGTTCATCGAGTGAGTTTTCCGATGCGACACGCGACATTTCAATAAAAGGGACTTCTTCAGAATACAGACTACGACTTCCTTTCTCTGAGAAGACTATTCAAGACCTCGATATCTTTATCGGACAGTTTGCCTACCGCCGCTTTCAGTTTGATCTGATTGACGATGGTGGAGTAGCGCGAACGCTGTAGATCTCTGCGCGCACTGAAGAGACGCTCCTGCGCATTCAACACGTCGACCTGCGTACGTACGCCAACTTCCTGTCCGAGTTTGGAAGCATCCAAGGAAAGTTTGTTGGAGGCAAGCGCTTGCTCCAATGCTTTGATCTCAGCCAATCCGGAGACAACGCCAAGAAAAGCCTCACGCGTTTTCTGCGCAACGTCGCGGCGTGTGGCCTCGTAGTCTTGCTCTGCCTTGGTTCGGTTGGCGATCGCTTCTCGTACTTTCGCCGTGAGATTACCGCTAGTGTAGAGCGGGTAAGCCACCTCGATGCCCGCGCCGAAGCTTCGAGTATCCGTGGCAACTCCAAAATTGCCACCGTTTTTGGAGTCGTAACTGAAGGTACCGACGGCATCCACTGTCGGATCGTGGCCGCCCCTGGCTATATCAAGTGCCGTTTGGGATTGGTCCACGACCGTTTTCTGCACGGCGACGTCCCAACTGCTCTTGTAGGCTTGTTCCACCCAGCGTTCGATGTCGTTGGGTTCAGGCAGACTCAAGGTGATGGGATCGGCCAACACGGACAGCTTGATGGGCAAGCGTCCGATAATCTGTTGGAGCGCGCGCATTTTGACTTCAAATTCATTCTTCGCGCCAATCTGCTGTGCGCGGACCAAGTCCGCGCGTGCTTGCGCATCGTAAGTATCGGTAATGGTCGCGGTACCTACTTCGAAGTTGCGTTTGGCTTGCGCTAGTTGCTCGGAGATGGCGGCCTCCTGCGACTTCAGATAATCCACCGTATCCTGCGCGAGCAGGACGTCGAAATAAGCCTGGGACACTCGTACCATGAGCTGTTGACCGATCAAGGACAACTGGGCTTCTATCTGTTTGAGTCCGAATTTGGATTGCTCGTAGACCGCGCTGTTCTGCGTTCGGTACAGGGGCTGGGTGGCGCGGGCGCCGGCCTGCCAGGAAGTGAATCGATTGTCTGTGTTGGGTAGGCGAGCGGTGTTGTCCGAACGAATATTGAGGTCGTTCCATTTCCATTCGCCGTTCAGATTGGCCTGCGGCCGCAAGCCCGACTTGCCTTGAATGACTCTTTCCTTGGCGGCGTCCACTTGCGCGCGCGCGCCGGCATACACGGTATCCGCTTTGACCGCTTCCTTGTAGACCTGGAGCAAGTCTTCGCCGAAGACAAGGCCGGGTACAAACAAGGCAAATGCAAGGGATCGGGCAAGTATGGTTTTCTTCATGAGGTCTCCAAATTTTAGCGCAATGAAAGCGGCGCTTCAGAACACAAATTTTTCGGCTTGCGGACAATTACGCAGACTGGGAATGCTGGTTTCGAACAATCCGCTCGTGGAATAGGCGTCTTCGGTGGTGCGAACGATCAATTTCGCGGTCATGATGGGCGCGCTGCCCACGACCACGATGAGTCTGCCACCGACTTTGAGTTGCTGCTTGAACTCTTCGGCCAGTACCGGGACCGAGCCGGTGATCAGTATCACGTCATAGGGTGCCTGGGCCTTCCATCCGCTGGAAGCATTGCCCAGATAGAGCGAAGCGTTGGAGATACTCGCCATGCGCACATTGCGTGCGGTCATTTGGTGCAAGTCTGGGTGGATTTCCACGGAATGAACCTTGGCTGCCAGGGTGGCCAGCAGCGCCGTCATGTGGCCGCTTCCGCTGCCTACCTCCAGCGCGACGTCCGTGGGTTGAACCCCAAGTTCTTGCAGCAGACGCGCCTCGAGCTTGGGCGTCAGCATGACTTCACCGTGCCCCAAGGGAATTTCCATGTCGACGAAGGCGAGGGAGCGATAGGCGGGCGGGACGAACTCCTCTCGTTTAACCTTGAACAACAAACTTAAAATCCGCTGATCCAGTACTTCCCAAGTGCGAATTTGGCTTTCCACCATGTTGAAACGAGCTTGTTCGTAGTCCATTACCGAGGTCTGGCGAGTATCCATGATCATTCTATGGTTCCAAATTATCACACGATTGGATATGCTTCCGATTTACTGCTAGGGGTCCGTGCATCAGCGCGCTTAGAACACAGTCCCATTCGTGTTCGAACGACTGACCGGTGAGACAGTCCCTTTGAACCTGATGCGGGTCATGCCGCCGTAGGGAAGCGTAGAGTCCATACCCCCCTCTCTCGCTCCCTGAAGATTAACCTGCCTGGAGCCACCACGATGTCAGCCAACCCCCAATTTCTAGCCGCGACAGCGCGTGCCGACGACGCCGCGTTGCAGCCCTTCCCCAAGTCCCGCAAGATTTTCGTCACTGGATCTCGTCCGGATTTGCGCGTCCCCATGCGCGAGATCAGCCAGGATGACACGCCGGCTTCCTTCGGCAAGGAGGAAAATCCACCGATCTACGTTTACGACACTTCCGGTCCTTACACCGATCCTTCGGTAAAGGTGGACATTCGCTCGGGACTTGCTCCGCTGCGCGCCGCCTGGATTGCTGAGCGCGCCGATACGGAGGAACTCCCGGCTCCTTCATCGGCTTTCGGACGCCTGCGCTTGAGCGATCCGAAGCTGGCTGAGTTGCGCTTCAATCTGAAACGACATCCGAGGCGCGCCTTATCCGGCCGCAATGTCACCCAGATGCACTACGCCAGGAAGGGTGTCATCACTACGGAGATGGAATATATCGCGCTGCGCGAGAATCAGCGATTGGAACAGTATCCAGAACTCATCGGCCGCCAGCACGCCGGGGAGAGCTTCGGCGCCAGCCTGCCCAAACAGATCACACCGGAGTTCGTGAGAGACGAAATCGCCCGTGGACGCGCCATCATTCCGAGCAACATCAATCACCCGGAAAGCGAACCCATGATCATCGGGCGCAACTTTCTGGTGAAGATCAACGCCAACATCGGCAACTCGGCACTGGGATCCTCCATTGGCGAGGAAGTCGAGAAGATGACCTGGTCTATCCGCTGGGGCGGCGACACGGTGATGGATCTTTCCACCGGCAAGCACATCCACGAAACCCGGGAGTGGATCGTCCGCAACGCCCCGGTGCCCATCGGAACCGTGCCGATCTATCAGGCACTGGAAAAAGTAGACGGCAAGGCCGAAGACCTGACCTGGGAAATCTTTCGCGACACATTGATCGAGCAGGCCGAGCAGGGGGTGGATTACTTCACCATCCACTCCGGCGTGCGCCTTCCCTATATCCCCATGACAGCCAAGCGCCTGACAGGTATCGTCTCACGCGGTGGCTCCATCATGGCCAAGTGGTGTTTGGCGCATCATAAGGAGAGCTTTCTCTACACGCACTTCGAGGATATCTGCGAGATCATGAAGGCGTATGACGTCAGCTTTTCGTTGGGTGACGGGCTGCGTCCGGGCTCCATCTACGACGCCAACGACGAAGCCCAGATTTCCGAACTGAAAACCCTTGGCGAGTTGACCCAAGTGGCCTGGAAGCACGACTGCCAGGTGATGATCGAGGGACCGGGCCATGTGCCCATGCACCTGATCAAGGAAAACATGGATCTGCAGCTAAAGTACTGCCACGAAGCGCCCTTCTATACGTTGGGACCGCTCACCACCGATATCGCGCCCGGTTACGATCACATCACCAGCGCCATCGGGGCAGCAATGATCGGTTGGTACGGCACGGCCATGCTGTGTTACGTCACACCCAAGGAGCATCTAGGCTTGCCTAACAAGAAGGACGTCAAGGACGGCATCATCGCCTATAAGATCGCCGCCCATGCGGCCGATCTAGCCAAGGGACACCCTGGTGCGCAAATTCGGGACAACGCCCTGTCCAAGGCGCGCTTCGAATTCCGCTGGGATGATCAGTTCAATCTTGGCTTGGACCCGGATACCGCAAGGGACTTCCACGACGAAACGCTCCCACAGCACGGCGCCAAATTGGCGCATTTCTGCTCCATGTGCGGACCGCACTTCTGCTCCATGAAAATTACCCAGGACGTGCGTGACTACGCGGCAAAGCAGGGCTTGAGCGAGAAAGAAGCGCTAACTAAAGGGATGCAGGAAAAAGCGGTGGAGTTCGTGAAAAGCGGGGCGGAGATCTATCGCAAGGCCTAGTGCGCAATTGACTCCGCTCGGATACGGATCCACTGAGCAAAGGCCTCTTCGTCCAATTCTCCGGAAGCAACCGCCAGCACGGCGGCGGTTGCTTCCGCCGGTGACACTCGCAATCTGAAGCCGGTGAGCGCGAGAAAAAGGCCGACCGAGAGAAATGCAGCGCGCTTGTTGCCATCTGCGAATGGGTGATTCTTGGCAATTCCGAACCCGTAGGTGGCCGCCAGCGCAGCGTGATCCGGAGTTTCGTAGGCCGTCAAATTGAGCGGTCTAGCCAATGCAGAATCCAGCAGACCTTCATCGCGCATACCGGATGCGCCACCGTGCTCCGCTAGGCTCTCGTCATGCAGTAGCAGTAGCGCACGCTTATCGATCCAATCCCAGGTCATTTGGCCAGCGCATGGAAGGTGTCCTTGAACTCCCGCATAAACTTCCGGCCGGCGTCGAGTTGATTATCGATGGTCGGATCGTACGGTGTAATCGCTAGACCGTGCGGCGTCTCGGTTACGTATACGGTGTCTCCTTTCTCCAATTTGAGCTTGGAAAGCACTTCTTTCGGAAGAATCACCCCGACCGAATTGCCGATCTGGGTGAGTTTGAGGGTGTGCATGCGAACCTCCAAGGTTATAACAGACGTAATACTACAGCAATGCGCAAACGCGCCCAATCTGCGCAATCCCAATTTTCGGCATTCCACCGTTACGGCATCCCCCTTTTTGCGGCGAAGGGTTCAGCCGAAGTGATTTCGCTTCGAGGTCACAACTTCCAGAATAAGCGGCCCAACGCCGCCATATAATCCGCCGCCCTTCTTCTCCCCGCCACTATGGACTTCCCCATCCTATTCAAAGCCCTCATTCTCGGCATCGTGGAGGGGCTTACCGAATTCCTTCCCATCTCCAGCACCGGCCATCTGATCCTTGCGGGGGCCCTGTTGGATTTCAACGATGCCAAGGGCAAGGTCTTTGAACTGGCGATTCAGACCGGAGCCATGCTTGCAGTGGTTTGGGAGTTCAGGCGTAGGTTCGGGGCGGTATTGAGCGGCCTGACGTCACAGCCCCAGGCTCAGCGATTTGCGGTGAATGTCATCATCGCTTTCATTCCGGCGGCGCTCATCGGGTTGCTGCTGGGCAAACTGATCAAGAGTCACTTGTTCGCCCCGGTTCCGGTGGCCATCGCGTTCATCGTCGGCGCGTTCATCATCCTCTGGGTGGAGGGGAAGACGCGCCCTGTCCGTATTGCATCCGTGGACGATATGTCCTGGCAGGACGCCTTGAAGGTAGGGTTCGCGCAGTGCTTTGCCCTCATCCCCGGAACCTCGCGTTCCGGTGCGACCATCATCGGCGGCATGCTGTTCGGGTTATCGCGCCAAACTGCGACCGAGTTCTCTTTCTTTCTGGCGGTCCCCACCTTGGTCGCCGCCGGCGCTTATGACATGTACAAGCATCGGGATATCTTCTCCATGGGTGATTTGCCGATGTTCGCGGTGGGCCTCATTTCCGCCTACCTGTCCGCCTATCTGTGCATCCGCTGGCTGATTCGCTACGTCGCCAGCCACGACTTCAAGCCCTTCGCCTGGTATCGGATCGTATTCGGGGTTGTCGTATTGATAACGGCTTACACGGGGTGGGTCGATTGGGGCGCACACTGATACACTTCGCATGTGAGCGCCTGCTCACATTGTTGGCAGCGCTAAGACTGCGCCCACGGCAACCCCGCGAAGCGCCATCCACCGACGCTGTTGCGATGTCCCTGGCCGTCCTTATCGCCTTCGAATCCTTCGAGGACATTAAAGCATTGCGCATAGCCCGCGGCGGTGGCGGCGCTGGCAGCGGCGTGGGAGCGCGCCCCGCTTCGGCAGACAAACATCACCGCCGCGCTCTTCGGCACCGCCCTTGCAAGCTGCTCCAGGAACAGCGGGTTGCGCAGGCCACCCGGATAGGTTTGCCATTCAATCTCGACGCTGCCCGGGATACGCCCAACGTAGTCCCACTCGGCGCACGTGCGAACGTCGACTATTACCGCGTCCTTGCGCCCCTGTTGCAACGCGAAAGCTTCCGCCGGTAATAATGCCCCCTCATAGGGCAGACCCCGTTGTTGCGCTCTTTGCCGCGCCAAGATCAGGACTTCTTCAGGAATTGCCATGCCGTTCTCTCCTCGCTTTCGGCAATGCTAAACCCGTCCCCCGCCGAAGGGAACTCGGCTTGCCGTATGCCTCGCGCCTGCACCATAATAGCGCCTCGTAAATTTACCTTGCCCCCGTTTGGTGCGGTCCAACCTGGCAAAAGATTATATAAGCTATTGTATTTAAATTGCATCATGCCGACCGAAAGGTCGGCATGATAAGTGCCCCACGATGGACCGTTTTTTCCAACTGCTTCGCACTGCAACAACAACTGACCCCATTGGGAGATAGATGAAATGACTACCGCAGCAGATGTACTGACCTTGATCAAAGACAACGAGGTAAAGTTCGTTGACTTTCGCTTTACCGACACTCGCGGTAAAGAGCAGCACGTGAGCGTGCCCGTAAAGGCCTTCACCATGTCGAAGTTTGAGGACGGCCACGCCTTTGACGGCTCCTCCATTGCTGGCTGGAAGGGCATTCAAGCTTCGGACATGTTACTCATGCCCGATCCCAGCAGCGTGCGTATGGACCCCTTCACCGATGAGCCTACCCTGGTGCTCTCGTGCGACGTGTTGGAGCCCGCCGACGGCAAGCCCTACGAGCGCGATCCGCGCTCCATCGGCAAGAAAGCCGAAGCCTATCTGAAAGCTAGCGGAATTGGTGATGTCGCCTATTTCGGTCCCGAACCCGAGTTCTTCGTGTTCGATTCCGTACGTTGGGGCGTGGATATGTCCGGTTCCTTCGTCAAAGTGATCTCCGAAGAAGCGCCCTGGATGAGCGGCGCGGAGATCGAAGGTGGCAACAAAGGCCACCGCCCCCCCGTGAAGGGTGGCTACTTCCCCGTACCCCCGGTTGATTCCCTGCAGGACATCCGCTCCGCCATGGTGCTGGCCCTGGAAGACCAAGGTGTGGAAGTCGAAGTGCATCACCACGAAGTGGCTGCGCCCGGCCAGTGCGAAATCGGCACCATGTACGCACCGCTGGTTCAGCGTGCCGACTGGATGCAGATCCTGAAGTACACCGTCCACATGGTGGCTCACTCCTACGGCAAGACCGCCACCTTCATGCCCAAGCCCATCGTCGGCGACAACGGCTCAGGCATGCACGTGCACCAATCGATCTGGAAGGACGGGCAAAACTTGTTCGCAGGCAATGGCTACTCTGGTTTGTCCGAATTCGCCCTGTACTACATCGGCGGCATCATCAAGCACGCGCGTGCGCTCAACGCCATCACCAATCCCGGAACCAACTCTTACAAGCGTCTGGTGCCCGGCTTCGAAGCGCCCATTAATCTGGCTTACTCCGCTCGAAACCGGTCGGCTTCCATTCGCATCCCCTTCGTGTCGAGCCCGAAGGCGCGGCGCATCGAAGTGCGCTTCCCCGATCCCACTGCCAACCCGTATCTGGCCTTTGCGGCCTTGATGATGGCCGGCGTTGATGGCGTGCAGAACAAGATCCATCCTGGCGACCCGGTCGACAAGAACCTCTACGATCTGCCGCCCGAGGAAGCCAAGAAAGTGCCGAACGTGTGTTCGTCACTCGACATGGCGTTGGAGCATTTGGATCGCGACCGCGAATTCTTGACGCGCGGCGGTGTCTTTACCAACGATATGCTCGACGCCTACATCGAACTCAAGATGGAAGAAGTCACGCGTTTCCGCATGACCACTCACCCCCTCGAATTTGACATGTACTACAGCTTGTAAGTCCGCAGGAAGCGAGGTCACTGACCTCGCTTCCCCGTTTACAGCTGGCCGTTGAATTGCTGTACCCATGGGCATATCGAGTCGTTATTGTGTTTTGGCACCATCTAAGGACGAACTTATGCGCATGAAATCTGGAATTTTCGCCGCCGTGATGGCGATTGCTTGTACACACGCGTCGGCCGCCGCCGACATCTGCAAATACATTGACGAGGACGGCCGTACCGTCTACTCCACGGCCGCCCTCAAGCACGGTAAGAAGCTTGTTTGCTTTAAGTCGGCCGCGCCACCACCGCCCGCTGCGACGGACGAAGAATCGGTCAGCCGGTCGGAGCGTGCTGTGGAGTCTGCGCCGCAAGCCAAAGTGGATAGCGCCACGCAAACACGACGAGACAACGATAGGCGCGAAATATTGAAATCCGAGTTGCACCGCGAACGGAGGTTATTGGACGACGCACAGAAGCGATTCGAGGAGGAAGAGGCGACTCGCTCCGGAGATGAAAGAA
Organism: Betaproteobacteria bacterium; assembly: GCA_031379405.1. GTDB lineage: Bacteria > Pseudomonadota > Gammaproteobacteria > Burkholderiales > SHXO01 > SHXO01. The sequence continues at coordinate 15,967 of JANNFC010000210.1, forward strand.
ATTACCAAAGGGTCTTGGACCGGCTCAAGCCCTATCAGGACAAGGTGAATCTGCATAAACGAAATGTCGATTCAATCCAACAGGAAATAGCAAACCTTCGATGATTGCCCGTAAGGCGAATCGAAATGACGAGCAGGAGTGAAGTTTGTGGCACTAACGACGACAGAACGGTCTGTGACAGGACCCCCTGCCACAACCGGATCGGGGAGTTCGCTGGCTACCGGCGGACTAGACGCGCTGGCCACCGCCGTTGTCACGCTGGACGGCGCCCTGGGCATCGCCTACGTCAATCCTTCAGCCGAAAACTTGTTCAAGATCAGCCTGCGGCACGTTCTGGGAATCCCACTGGTGGAGGCCTTTCCGGATAGTCCCGAGCTGGATGCCTTGGTGGAACAAGCGCGCGTCCGCACCGCCAGTTTCACCCTGCACAACTTGACCGTCATGCCTGCCGGACAAGCGAAAGTCGAAGTGTCTTGTACCGCCTCACCGCTGGAATCGGGAGGATTCTCCGGCTTCGTTTTGGAGTTTGTCGAGTTGCACCAACAACTGCGCATGGCGCGCGACGAAAGAGTACTCGATCAGTCGGAAGCCAATCGCGTGCTGTTGCGCAATCTCGCCCACGAGATCAAGAATCCACTGGGTGGATTGAGAGGCGCGGCCCAGCTTCTTGAGCGCGAACTCGAGCGCGCCGACTTGCACGAATACACACAGGTGATCATGAAGGAAGCCGATCGCCTGCAAACCTTGATGGACCGACTTCTCTACCCCAACCGCAGACCCAAGCCGGTATCACTGAATATTCACGAGGCATTGGAGCGCGTGCGCAGTTTACTAACGGCGGAGTATCCGGACGGTCTGCGCATCCGGCGCGACTACGATGTCAGTCTTCCCGCGCTCATGGCGGATCAGGAGCAAGTCATCCAAGCGCTCCTAAACATCGTGCGCAACGCGGCGCAAGCCCTGCAAGGTAAAGGCGAGATCGTCATTCGAACAAGAGTCGCCCGCCAAGTCACCATGTCGCGGCGGCTGTACCGAATCGCGGCGATGATCGAGATCATCGACAACGGTCCCGGCATCCCGAAGGACATCCAGGACAAAGTATTTCATCCATTGTTTTCCGGGCGAGAGAACGGAACCGGCTTGGGTCTGACCATCGCGCAGAACTACGTTCAACAACATCAAGGTATCATCGAAGTCGAGAGCGAACCGGGGCGCACCTGCTTTAGGTTATTGCTGCCTTTTCAAGCCAACGAACCGGCGCCGGAGCTCACTCTGGCGGCGATGAAATACGCATTGGGATAGCGAATCATGAAACCTGTATGGATCGTGGACGATGATCGCTCTATTCGTTGGGTGTTTGAAAAAACCTTGCAGCGCGAAGATATCGATTTCCGCTTGTTTTCCTCCGCGCGCGAGGCGCTGAGCGCACTGTCGCAGTCACAACCGCAAGTGGTGGTCAGCGATATTCGCATGTCCGGCGGATCAGGACTCGAACTTCTTCAGCGCGTGAAGGAACAGTACCCGAGTTTGCCAGTGATCATCATGACTGCCTATTCGGATTTAGACAGTGCGGTCGCGGCCTTCCAAGGCGGCGCATTCGAATACTTGCCCAAACCCTTCGATGTCGATCACGCCGTCGCGCTCATCCGCCGCGCGATCGACGAGAGCATGCGCCAGGAAGTAGGTGCTGACATCACCGAGGTGCAAACCAATATCCTGGGACAAGCCGCCAGCATGCAGGAAGTGTTTCGCGCCATTGGCCGACTGTCTCAATCGCACGCCACTGTCTTGATCAACGGCGATTCCGGTACCGTCAAGGAACTGGTCGCCCGCGCGTTGCACGAACACAGTCCGAGAGCGGCCAAACCCTTCATCGCCATCAACACCGCGGCTATACCGAAGGACCTGTTGGAATCCGAACTCTTCGGCCACGAGCGCGGTGCCTTCACCGGCGCACAGACCATGCGCCGCGGACGTTTCGAGCAGGCCGAGGGCGGCACGTTGTTCCTGGATGAAATCGGCGACATGCCCTCGGAACTGCAAACACGACTGCTGCGCGTGCTTTCCGATGGACACTTCTATCGCGTCGGAGGACATCAATCGATACGCGCCAGCGTGCGCATCATCGCCGCCACGCACCAGGATCTCGAGCAACGTGTCAGCCAAGGATTATTTCGCGAGGATCTATTCCATCGCCTGAACGTAATTCGCATCCGCATTCCCGCGCTACGCGAACGGCGCGAGGACATCCCACTGTTGACCCGTCACTTCCTGGCCAAAAGCGCGAAAGAGATCGGGGTCGAACCCAAGCGTCTGTCGGAGTCCGCCATGAAATGCCTCGGTGCCCACGATCTGCCGGGCAACGTGCGTCAGTTAGAGAACCTGTGCCATTGGCTCACCGTGATGGCACCGGGAGTCAACGTCGATGTCCCTGATTTGCCCCCCGAGTTTCGCGCCGGTCAGCGCAGTGCCGCATCCGAGAACTGGGTAGTGGCCTTGGAGAAGGAAGCCGAGAGCGCCCTGCAGCGCGGCACTCACAACCTCATGCACGATATGGCTCGTCAGTTCGAACGCACACTCATCCTAAAAGCGCTCGCACATACCGGCGGGCGGCGCATCGAAGCTTCACACCTCCTAGGCGTCGGGCGCAACACCCTGACGCGCAAGATCCAAGAACTCGGCATCGAAGATAAAGAACCTCATCGGGAAGTAGGGTATCGGGAAGCGGGGTAACCGAATCAAGAAAACTCCTGCCGAAGCACGTTTTTCTGGACCTTACCCATCGCGTTGCGGGGCAGCACTTCGACGATGTGTACGCGCTTTGGAACTTTGTAGTTTGCGAGCTGCGTCTTGAGCTGTGCAACGATTTCCTGCTCTAACAACTGCGCGCCGGGCTGAGGCACTAGAACCGCCGTCACCGCCTCGCCGAAATCCGGATGAGGTATGCCGATGACCGCGCTTTCCAATACGCCGGGCAAAGCATCTAGAACCAGTTCGATTTCTTTCGGATAAACGTTGTATCCGCCGCTGATGATGAGATCCTTGGCGCGGCCAACGATGGACAGATATCCCTCTTCATCGAACGAACCTACATCGCCGGTCTTGAACCAGCCGTCGACGGTGAATTCCTCTTTGGTTTTCTCGGGCATTTGCCAATAGCCGGCGAACACATTGTCGCCACTGATCTGAATGCCACCCACTTCCCCATCTGGCACAGGACGGTCCTGATCGTCGACGATTCGCACGGCATTACCCGGAAGAGGAAATCCCACCGTCCCACCCACGCGCACACCGTCGAGCGGATTGGAGGTGATCATGCCCGCTTCCGACATGCCGTAGCGCTCCAGGATGCGATGACCGGTACGCGCCTCGACCTCTGCAAACGTGTCCAGGAGTAGCGGCGCGGATCCGGAAATGAGAAGGCGCATGTTGCGCACGAAGTCTCGGTCGAATGCCGGCTCGGCCAATAGGCGGAGGTAAAACGTTGGAACGCCCATCAACACAGTTGCACGTGGCAGGTCGGCAATCAGACGCTTTGGATCGAACTTACGATGCCAGAGTATCTTCGCGCCGGATACCAGTGCCGTATGATTCGCCACGAACAAACCGTGAATATGAAAGATCGGTAATGCGTGCAGCAGCACATCCTTCTCGCTGAATCTCCAGTAGCTGACCAGAACGCGCGCATTGGAGGACAAGTTCTGGTGCGTGATCATTGCGCCCTTTGATCGTCCGGTAGTGCCCGAGGTATAGATGATGACCGCGACATCGTTCGGCGCCACTGCCGCCGTCGCCGCCTCGTTGGCGACCTGTTCAACAGCGTCCTCCAACGACCCACCACCGTTCTCATCCAGCGTCAATATCGTGGCCGAAGTGAGCGATCCGAAGTCGGTTTCAGATTGCTTTGGGCAAATCACCAAGGACGGCCTCGCATTACTCAGAAAGTAAGTGAGTTCAGCGCGGCGATAGGCCGTATTGAGCGGAACATAGACCACACCCGCACGCAGACAAGCGAGATAGAAAAACAGCGACTGCACGGACTTTTCCGCTTGCACCACCACGCGGTCTCCGCGCTTCACGCCGAGCTTGGCCAACAGCATCGCGTAGCGGCCACTGCGCGTCAGCAAATCATGCGCCCGATATTGCCGGCCATCGTCGGATTCGATGACCACGCGATCCGGACGGCTGTGATGGGTGTTCTCGATAATGGAGAAGAAATTGTCGCTCATAGTGCTTGATAACTTTCCAATCGCGCGTCCAGGATTGCGTCTGCGATACCGATGTCGACGAGTTCGTGCACCGCCCTGGCGCCCGCAACCGGTCTGCCCAGAATGCGATCCACCGCCGTCGAACCAAGTATCTCGACACGTGCACTGGACAGTACCGAGACGCGCTCCACCGGTGCGGCGAAGGCCACATACACCGCACCCGATGCGCCGCCCGGAATCCACAATGTCGTCTTGTGACCGCGCGCGGAAAGATCGCTCACGCACAGACACAGATGCACGAGATACTCCGCGAGAATAATTCTCTCGTCCCGCACTCTGGCGGCGTGTCCGCTGGCATCGAGCAACAGTATGATTGGACTACGCGGATGGGACTGTGCGACTTCGCGCAGCAGATCGACCAACTGCCAAGCATCACTCGCGCCAAACTCCCCGCCGGTGAGAAATCCGCAGAATACCGCCTTGCCCGAAGCCGGCGCCGGTAGGGAGAATGCGATATTGCCGCGCTGATCGGGCAGGTAGACGGGTGGCAATAGCGCTAGCAGTTGGCGTCGGCAATCGACGATATTCGTGTCGACGTTCAGACGCGTGGCGAGCGCCGCGTGGTTCGATTGCCAATCACGGCTTACCTGCCTGTCTATCAACCAACGACCGATGGTGGATCGAGCGCTCGCCTCATCGACGGCAGCGCCAAGAAGATCCATCTCCAATCGCGCGCTGGCACCCAATAGCGCGCAAACAACATTCTGATCGGCGGAATCGAAGACCGCTTTTCCTTCCACCGCTTCGATAATGCCAGGCCCGGATGTCGACAAACGCGTGTGCGCTGTGTAGAGCCGGTGATTGGCAAGCATCGCCAACAAGCTACCGCCCCCGTAACAACCGCGGCCCAATACGGCGAGGATCGCAATGCCTTCCTGGTTTGCCAGCAAAGCCTCGCGAAAGAAACGTCGGAAGCCGGCGAGCGCCGGTAGACCCTCGTCCACCTTTGCACCCGCGCAATCGAGCAACCACACCATCGGAATGCGCAACTCGCGAGCTTGCTTGATTGCGATAGATAGGGCGTTGCCATCAGCCACGCCTATGGCGCCTCGTGCACGACGCGGGTCGGTGGCGAAGAACACCAAAGGTCGGCCATCTAGCTGGGCGCGGCCGCACATAGCGCTCGCGCCGCTGACGCGCGCGAATGCCACGTCGTCGAACAATCGAGCAATACGTGCTTCGATACCTGGTTCGGCGCAGTTCACGTCTTGCACCAGTGTTGAATGATCTTTTCGACGGCGACGGTGGCCTCGTCGGGAACGGGAGAAGTAAAGCGGAAGTCCTCCAGGACGGTCACGGCACGGGCCGCCTTGTACACCGCTGTCTCCCCGCATTCTCCAATACTCGGCCCAAATGCCGCGCGCATTCGTCTTCCTTGCCGGGCGGATCGATGGTGTTGAGCCGAACGATCTCTCGCGTGAGAGTAAGGGCAGCAATGCTGTTCTGCATAACTAACTCCAGTAGGGCTAAACATGGACGCCGAAGTAGGCGTGACGAACTTCGTCATTCGCTTTGAGTTGTTCCGCGCTGCCGGAGGCGACCACTTTGCCCTGGGCCAAAACATAACCATGGTGGGCGATCGCCAGGGTTTGATGGACATTTTGCTCCACCAGCAGCACGCTGACGCCCATCTGATTGATACGCTGGATCACGCGAAAGCTCTCCTTGACGAACAGTGGTGAAAGACCGAGCGAGGGCTCGTCGATCAACAGCAGCTTCGGCTGCGACATCAGACCGCGCCCGATGGAAAGCATAGCCTGTTCTCCGCCCGATAAGGTGCCCGCCAACTGCTGTTGACGCTCCTGCAAGCGCGGGAAAATGTCGTACACCTGGCGCAGTCGCTGCGCGAGAACGGTCGCACTGTTTTCGAGATAGGCGCCGACGCGCAGGTTCTCCGCGATGCTCATCTTGGGAAACACGCGCCGTCCTTCAGGGATGCAAGCCACGCCGCTAGCGATTATCGCGTGCGTGGCTATGCGGTCAAGGTGTTTCCCGTGCAACGTTACGCGTCCACGGCGCGCAGGCGTTAGTCCGAGGATGACTCGAATCAGTGTGCTCTTACCAGCGCCGTTGGAACCCAGGATGCAAGTGATGCTGCCTTCCTCAACTGCGAGCGAAACGCCCGACAGCACATCGGCCTGATCGTAGCCCGCGTAGACAGCATCCAACGTCAGTGCATTCGCCACCTCTAGTCCTGCCCCAGGTACGCTTGCTGCACTAAGGGATCGGTCGCCACCTGCGAGTAGCTTCCCTCGCACAGCTTCTCGCCGAAGTTGAGTACGATGCAACGATCGGT
>JANNFC010000226.1:0-3114 GCA_031379405.1 Betaproteobacteria bacterium
GGGTCTGGCGGGCATGGCGCCGGGTCCCAGCACCAGTGGTGTGCATCCTGGGCACAAGATCTACCCGTATGTGCTGCGCGGGGTGCATGTTGTGCGGCCCAACCAGGTTTGGAGCACGGACATCAGTGCGCCATGAAGGCGCGATCGAAAGGCAGGTGCAATGCGACTGACCAATTGATCAAGCTGTGCTGATTTTCGACCGGCAGTTGAAATACTGCCCTGCTCGATTGGGAGATTGAGCAGAAGGGGGCCGCAAAGCTTCGTCCGGTGCCGAGGACGGGGTGTCATAAGCAGAGCGGCCTGAAGTGTACCGAACGCGATCCATTTATGGCGGGTCGGGCTACCACAGAATCTATGACGAGACAACGAAGTGTGCGCAGGAAGCCCCTGTACTTAGCGCTGACAACCCTCGATGACGAAATGGCGTGGAGGGATAAATGGTGTGATCTGGTCGGTCCTGATGTTGCCGACTGGAGGATGCGGTTATCGCATTCGGTGAGGGCCGCTCCCATTGGCCCACGCCCGGAACCATCAGGGGTAGAGCATGCCGTCTAAGGATTCATAGGTCGGGAATCGGAACATGGGAACTCATTGGATCTCGCCCATCAAGGAAATGGGCTACCCACGGCGACGGGGAATGAGCTCGAATGAGGACGGAGCCTCCGTAGTAGTCCGAGGTCGGGAAAGCCGACTACATGGCGAAGGGGGGCAGGCAGTGGGTACGCAGGCGAAGCCGGAGGAGCGGTCCGTGGACTCGGACCTTCAAGCCGATCAGGCTTGGTTACTCGGCGTGCAACGCAAGCTGTACCAGTGGAGTCAAGCACACCCCGAAGAGGCGTATCGTGAGCTGTGGAATTGGGTAACCGATATTCGCAGTTTGCGCTGCGCCTGGCGGCGCGTGAGCCAAAACAAGGGCAAACGCACACCAGGCATCGACGGGCAGACTGTGACGAGCATTCGCCGAGACATCGGTGAAGAGGTCTACTTGGAACAACTACGCAAGACACTTCGGCAAGGCGCATTCCGGCCCAGCCCGTGTCGTCGGAAATTGATCCCCAAGCCGGGCAAACCAGGGCAGTTCCGACCCCTGGGGATTCCCACAGTCACTGACCGCGTGGTTCAAGGCGCGGTCAAGCAGTTTCTGGAACCGATTCTCGAAGCGCGGTTCTGGCATGTCTCCTACGGGTTTCGACCTGGACGAGGCTGCCATGGGGCGCTCGAGCACATCCGTATGAGTGTGCGTCCGCGCAAAGCGAGCAAGGACGATGGAAAGCGCCACGAGGCCCCGTACACCTGGGTCATTGAGGGCGATATCAAGGGCTGCTTTGATCACATCGATCATCATTTGCTGATGAACCGTCTTCGCAGGCATTGTGCCGACCGAAACGTGAACCAGCTTATGGTGCAGTTCTTGAAGGCCGGGGTACTCGCAGAGGAGCAGTTCTTACGCACCGACGCCGGTACGCCTCAGGGGGGAATCATCTCTCCTTTGCTCGCTAATGTAGCTCTGGGCATCATCGAGGAGCGATATGAGCGATGGGTCAACCATCAACACAAGCGCCAAGCGCGTCGCACGGGTGACGGAATTCGCGCGGCAATGTGGGCTCGAAGTAGCGACCGACAGGCAGGACGTGTCGTGTACTTTGGGGGTGTTCGGAATTTTGTGTTCTTGAATTTGCTAGGCTTGGTTGAATTGTGTTTCAAAACGAATCATAAACTGGCTCATCGCTTGTTTCCAGTTCGCAATTGGCATCGTCCATCGTTTGCTGATGTTGCGCAGCGCCAGGTACAGCAACTTGATGGCCGCCTCATCGTTGGGAAATGACGCACGTGCCTTGGTAATTTTGCGCAGGCTGAAGTTCACGCTCTCGATGGCATTGGTCGTATAGATCACTTTACGAATCTGCGGGGCATAGGCAAAAAAGGGAATCACGCGCGCCCAGTTATTGCGCCACGACTTGGCAATTTGCGGGTAAGGGGCATCCCACTTCAGCGCAAAGGCATCCAGGGCCCCGAGCGCCTCATCGGCGCTGGGGGCCGTGTAGACCGCGCGCAGGTCAGCAGCCACGGCCTTGCGCTGCTTCCAGTTCACGTAGGCCAAGCTGTGGCGCACCCGATGCACCAGACACAGCTGAACCTCAGCGTGCGGGTAAATCGCCGCAATGGCCTCCGGGAAGCCCTTCAAACCATCCACGCAGGCGATCAGGATGTCGTTCACGCCTCGGTTCTTTAGCTCCGTGACCACCGAGAGCCAGAATTTCGCCCCTTCAGTGGGCGCGCTCCACAGCCCGAGCACCTCCTTGATCCCCTCGGTGTTCACCCCTATGGCCAGGTAAATGGCACGACTGGCCGCGCTGCCCGCCTCGCGCGTCTTGCGCATCAGGCAATCCAGATACAAGATCGGGTAGAGCCGATCCAGGGGCCGGGACTGCCAGGCACGCACCTCATCGGCCACCGTGTCGGTGATGGCTGAAATTAACGCCGGTGAAACCTCGGCGCCAAACATCTCCTGCAAGTGCGCGGCAATCTCGCGCGTGCTCATGCCGCGTGCGTAGAGCGAGAGAATGCGTTCGTCAAAGCCCGGTACGCGCCGTTGGTGCTTGGGTATGAGTTGCGGGCTAAAGCTCGCCTCGCGATCACGCGGCACGGCGATCTGGATTTCGCCAAAATCGCCGGTGAGCGTCTTGGCCGATTGGCCGTTGCGCACGTTGCCGCTGGCATTGCCTACCGTAGCGTAGCGGCTATGGCCCAAATGCTCGTTCATTTCCGCCTTCAGCGCCGCTTCAATCACGGCTTTAGTCAACTGCTTGAGCATGCCGTTCTCACCAAGCAGGTCAGCGGGCTTCTTGTAATTCGCAATCACGTGATCGAGCAGTGCTTGCGGAATCACCGGTTGGGCTTCTTCGTTAGTCTCGTCTTTGTCGCTCATGTTGGCTCCTCGCAGGTGGATAAGAGCCTAACAAATTTCAATCTACACAAAATTCCTTACACCCTCCCAGCGTCACAATCAGATCGTGTCATTGACCCTCCAACCACTCGTGCCGCGATCCGTCCTGGTGCAGCATCATCCCCACCATCGGTCGCCGCTCGCGCTTGCGCCGGTGTATATATATA
>JANNFC010000232.1:0-12654 GCA_031379405.1 Betaproteobacteria bacterium
CCACGGGATACAAATAAAGGGTAGCGTCCCCTTTTTTTGGGTGTTTCGTAGCGTGGGTGAACTCGTCAGCGCTATCGACCAGTACGTCAGCGTCCACAACAAGAACCCCAAGCCCTTCGTATGGACCGCCAGCGCCCATGACATCCTACAGAAGGTCATGCGTGCGAATAGCCGGTTAAGTTCTAAACAGAATGAAGCACTATACTAGCTTGCTCGAACTCTTTGACCCTGGGCATTGGCTCGGACTCGCAAGGCGGTGCTACGATTTGGCGATATTGAAGTGTTCGGGGGCCTTGGCCCTGACCGCTAGGCTAATCAAACGCTGCACTATCGCGCTGGGTTCGCCACTGACTTCCATTTGCCCGAGAAGCCGCTCCGATGACCACCCTTCGTATCATGGTGTCCCGCCATTCCGCGTTTTACAGCCCGTTGCTCGCCACGTTCGCTGCGAGGTTCCTCGATCAGGAAGGGCTGCAGGCCACCTACCAAGTGGTGCCCCCTGGGCGAAGTGTCGGCGAGTTCCTGGCCGCGGGTGAGATCGAGGTGGCGCAGTCGGCCGTCTCGTACAGTTGGGGCGTGCTGGAGAAGAGCGAGCAGCCGCCGGCGGTTCACTTCGCGCAGATCAACCAGCACGACGGGTTCTTCATCGCATCGCGCAAGCCGGACCCGGCATTCAGCTTCGACAAGCTGCTGCAGGGCAAGCTGATGTACGTACATGGCGGCCAACCCGACGCCATGCTGCGCTATGCGCTGCACAAACGCGGGGTGGACTTGTCGCGTGTCCCGGTGATCAATGCCGGCAGCACCGAGAAGATGCTGGCGGCATTCCGGAACGGGCAGGGGGATTATTTCCACGAGCAGGCGCCGTATCCACACCAGCTCGAACACGAGGGCGTGGCGCAGGTCGTCGCCTCGGTGGGAGAGGCGATCGGTCCCGTCGCCTTCAGCACACTGGCTGCCACACGCGACTGGCTGGCCCGGCCGGAAGCGATCAAATTCACGCGCGCGTATCGCAAGGCCCGCGCCTGGGTGCGATCCGCCGCCCCGGAGGCGGCGGCGGATCGCCTGCAGGTGCTGTTCCCTGGGACTGCGCGTGAGGCGCTGGTGCGCGGCATCGCGGCGTATCAGCGGCTGGGATGCTGGGGTGGGGATGTGACCATCGAGCCGGCGCACTACGAAACCGCGCTCGATGTGTTTCAGCATTCGCGGCTGATCTCCCGCCGGTACCCGTATGCGGACATGGTGGTGGCGCCGCCGGATGCCGCATTGGGGTAACGGCTAACAACTTCAACCGTAGCTCATGCCCGCGAGGGCTTGAGGCGGGGTGTCGGATTGGCCTGCGGGAGCTGCGGAAACGGACGCCGAGGGGATCAAACGCGCATTTGCGGCCATGCGTAAGCGAACTAAGACGCTGATCATTCTCCCTTCTCCCGTTCTGGTGGACTATGGGCAGTTGCTGTCCGACCTCGCCTTGAAGAAACGAATCCTGGCGATTTCGCTCTTCCGTACCTTTGTCGACGCCGGTGGCGCCATCGCTTATGGGCCAAATCAGGAGGAGATGATTCGACGCAGCGCTGCGATGGTCGCCAAGGTTCTTGAGGGCGCCAAACCCGCTGACCTGCCCATCGAACGCCCCACCAATTTCGACTACTTTTCAACATGAAGACCATGCGAGCACTCGATCTAAGAGTGTTGGAGTCGTTGCTCCTTGGCGCGGAAATGATCGGAAAGTAGTCCTGAAAGGGCGAGAGTTGCTCTATTGGTTTGGCTCTACATTTGAGTTTTATAATATGACAACTTATAATTCTCAATTATGAAGCTCGTTCAACGAACCCTGCAAAACCAGGTGAAAGCCGCCGCTCGCGCCTTTCCCGCGGTGGTGCTGACCGGGCCGCGTCGTGCGGGAAAGACTTGGCTGCTCAAACATCTTTATCCCAACGCGGTGTATCACCTGTTCGAGGATCCCGACGTCGTGGCACGCTTTCGTACCGATCCACAGGGCTTCCTGGATGGCATTCGATCTCCTGCCATCCTGGACGAGATCCAGAATGTCCCCGAAGTATTCAATTTTGTTCGCACTCGAATAGACCGTGCACCGCGGCGCGTGGGCCAGTGGTTCCTGACGGGGTCGCAGGAAGCAGGTCTGATGCGAAATGTCTCCGAGTCCATGGCCGGAAGGGCCGCGGTGCTGCAACTTTGGCCGATGTCGCATAACGAATCTCCCAAGGTGAGTATCCTGCGGGGAGGCTATCCTGAAGTGCTGGCACGCCCGCGCGCGGCATCGCTTTGGTTCGCTTCGTATCTGCAAACCTATTTGGAGCGAGATGTGCGCGCGATCAGTGCGGTGCAGGACCTGGTCAAGTTCCGTCGCTTTCTGGCTTTATTGGCGACCCGGCATGGTCAGATTCTGAACAAGACAGACCTTGCCGCCCCACTGGGAATGAGTGTCCCCGGAATAGCCGGCTGGCTCGGTATCCTGGAGGTCACTGCGCAAATTCTCATCGTGCCGCCCTACTTTGATAACCTCGGCAAGCGCCTCGTGAAATCGCCTAAGGTGTTTATTGCCGATTCTGGTCTCGCCTGTTATCTGCTTGGGATTGAAACAGAGGCCGAATTGGAGAAATCCCCTTTCCTGGGCTCGTTGTTTGAAGGTTTTATCGCCGCAGAGATAGTCAAAGCGCAACTCAATGCCGGACGTCGACGAGAGCTTTACTACTTTCGCGACCAACAGGGCCTGGAGGTCGATTTCGTCGTGCCGATGAGCAATGCTCGCGTGCGGCTCATCGAAGCCAAAGCCACACGGTCACCCATGCCGAGCATGGCAGAACCCATGCTTCGTCTTGCGACCGCATGGGGTAAGAGTGGCAACGCCAAGGCGAGTGTGGAAAGCATTCTGGTGCATCGGCCGGCTCGCACTCAAGTACTCTCAAGTGCCTTGGCCCCCGGTGCTCGGGCCGTGCCGTGGCAAGTCTTCGTGGAAGCTCTCGCCAAATAGCATCACGGCTAGCGCCGGCACACCCTTGGCGTATCGCCGAACGCGAAGCTCACATCCCGGCCGTAGTATGCGTAAAGAAGTTTCCTTGGCTCGAGCCCCTTGAGCGGGTGGTTCTCGGGGAAGTTCAATTTCATCGATACCAAGTCGGCCATGAGAACGCTTGCCGTCCAGGCGATGGGTTGAATCAATAGCTCTGGGGATGGTGTCTGCATTGCGTCGGTTACCGCCTTATGCCGTATCGAGGGGTAGTGCAGCACTCCGCCAAGCGTCACCGGGCCATCCCCTTTCGGACGGATGCCGGAGACGATGATTTGATCATCTTCGCTAATGCCCGAGCCCTGAAGTACGGCGCCCTTCTCGGTGAAGACGGTGGTCCCAACTCGCATCGGCAGACCCAATATGTCGCCAAGCGTCGCTACCACGAGGTCTTGGCTATACAAGCCCCAAAGCACGTGCCGTCCCTTCCCGCCGGAGGGGTCGTCGCGCCCTTCCACCTCCGCGAACACGTACGTGGCCTGAAAAGGGGCCAACACCGCGCCCGACCCAACTTCTGCTCCTGGGTTATTACCGACTACATAGTGTGAAACTCCAACGGTGTTGCTTGCGGCTGCCTCCACGTCGGGCGGAAGCAGCGATTGAATTGTCGACCGATCGGCTTCGAACAGGCTCACCATGTACCCGCCCACATTGGTTTCGAGATAGGGTGGCTGTGGGTACGGTGGCGCGTACCGCTGAGGAGACGGGGCGGCTACGGCGGCGGTCGGTGTCCAAATGCCGACTGCTAGCAGTCCGTACAGATGTCTGACCGCGCTTACCCAGGTTCTGAAATTCGCTCCCACCATCACTACACTGCCTTGCATGAATACTTCCTTTCGATTTGTTGCCCATGAATGACTGGCGCGCGGCGAGTCCGATCACAGAGCGCGTTGCGGAAATATGCCTGATCTTCGAGGGCGTTTCCATGTGCTAATTCACCTTTTTCGTGTGAATACTTCACATCATTCGGGTGAACTGGCTCACCACGGGCCCGTGTCCGAAGCCGTCAAACGGCGATGGCCGATGTCCCACCCCTCATTCACAAGGAGATGCAATTTATCAACGCAATTGTCAACGTCCAGGGAGAAGATTTCGCGGCGGGCGTGCCTGGGTAATAGCCTCCTCAGAGCAGATCACGCCCGCCATCTACCGCCCTATCGGCTAACCGAAGAACTCGGGTGGCAACGCAAGATCGAAATGGGTGGAAGAGCGCCGATGCGCACCATCCGCGCGATGAAATTCAACCGAACCCTTCAACCCAATTATGATGACTTCGCGAATGCCGGACTGAAGGTAAGCCTGAATCTTGTGCGCTACTTCTGCTCTTCGATTGCCGCGAGAAAGGACTTCAACAACCAGCTCCGGCGCTTCGATGAGATCGTTGTCTTTTATTACCGTGGCCCAACGCTCTAGGGGCATCCATACGACATCCGGTACCCGAACTCCCGCGCTGTTTGTCAATACGGCGGCCTCTACAACGGCTTTTCCCCCCAGCTGAGTGCGTAGTTGAAATGCCACTTCCGCGCAAATCAATTGATGCCGATTCGTTGGCTTCGGACTCATGACTAATTCACCGTGTTCAGTGAGCTCGTACCACTCCGGCAGAGCATCATCTTGGGCGAACTGACCCCAAAGCGATCTAAGTTCCTTGGCTGATAGTGTCGTGGCGGCATGCATGGTGTTCTAGACTCATCTGAATGGCACCTAGGGGTGCGCCGAGAGGACGGGCTTTTGATTTATCTATTGAATGAGCGACTGGGTTGAATTCTACTCTCGCGGTCTTGCTTTGAGTCTTAACGATCCAGGCCGACAGTTCCTCACGCAATCGCTTGGCATTCATCAAGCCGTAAGGTTCGACACCCTCGCTGAATCATTCGTAAATGGAAGTTTGTATAACTAAAGTTGTATGGCCAGCCCGGAAATGCCTCGGTAATGTTCGTTCTGCGGAGCTTCGTTGTGCCATTAGTAGTCGCCGGCCTACTCCAGCGCACTTTCCCCGGCGCCGGGACTGCACACACGACGATCTCCGCATCTTCGCTTTGCCACGCTGTTCGCCATACTTCCCCGAACTATTCCGCCTTGAATCCGATCTGCCGGTGACTGCCGTCGCAGAACGGTTTCATCGTCGAGGCCCCGCAACGGCAAAGTGCGGTGTCACTGCCACGCCAAACGGTTTTGCCGGTGGCATCCAGGATTTCGAGCGAGCCTCGGATTTTGAGCGGACCATCGATTCTCGGCGTCACGCTTAGTCCGCCCGCACGCAGCACGGACAGTTCGCCAACCGGAGGCGTCCCGCCATCCTTGAACGCCACGCTCT
Source organism: Betaproteobacteria bacterium (assembly GCA_031379405.1). Taxonomy (GTDB): domain Bacteria; phylum Pseudomonadota; class Gammaproteobacteria; order Burkholderiales; family SHXO01; genus SHXO01. The sequence goes on from JANNFC010000232.1 coordinate 5,349, forward strand.
TATGGCTGCCGTCGCAGTAGGGCTTGTCCTTGGAAGCGCCGCAACGGCAGAACCACAGCTCCTGATCGGATTTGAGTAGTTGGCCGCTTGGGCTGGAGACCTCGATGGCGCCGGTGCAGTGTAAGGGGCCGTCCGCGGTTACTGTGATCTGGCTCATGGGCGCTCCGTAGGGTTTTGGGAAGTGTCGCGTGGATGCGATAGCTATTGCGCGGTCCAGCCCCCGTCAATGGACATTGAGGCGCCGGTGATGGAAGCGGCGTTCTCGGAGGCCAAGAATACCGCCAACGCTGCGACCTCGCCTATCTTGACGAAAACTTTGCTGGGCTGGCGTTGCAGCAGTACGTTGGAGATAACCTCATCCCTCGGAAGTTGGTGGGCTCGCGCTTGATCGTCGATTTGCTTCTCGACCAAGGGCGTGAGCACAAAGCCCGGGCAGATGGCGTTGCAGGTGATGCCTTTTCCGGCGGTTTCCAGGGCGACGGTCTTGGTCAGGCCGACCAGGCCATGCTTGGCGGCGATATAGGCGGACTTGAACGGAGAGGCCACCAAACCGTGGGCGGAGGCGATATTGATGATGCGTCCCCAGCCATTTTTCTTCATCGACGGCAGGGTCGACTTGATGGCGTGGAAGGCGCTGGAGAGATTGACGGCAACGATGGCGTTCCATTTGTCTTCGGGAAACTCGTCTACCGGGGCCACGTGTTGTACCCCCGCATTGTTGACCAGGATATCGATCCCGCCGAATTGGACGATGGCCTCGCTCACCATCTCGCGAATTTGCTTCGGTTCCATCATGTTCGCATCCGAATAGTGCGCCGGCATGCCATTCAGCCGCTCCAGTTCGGCGCGCTTGGCCTGAATCTCGTCGGCCGATCCGAAACCATTGAGTATGACCCGGCATTGCCGCTCGGCGAGCGCCTGTGCAATACCCCAACCGATGCCACTGGTCGAACCGGTGACCAACGCTGTCTTGCCCTTCAACATTTTGTCTTCACCGATTCTTCACTGATGTTTGAAAGGGCGAGAGTCTAACAAGGTCAGGTGCCGGTTCGCCTCAGGGGTTCGTACTCGAACTCCAGTTGATGTGTCGGCGAGCTGTCGGCCGAACGATTGAGATTGGGATTCTCCGTGCCGGTAATGTCGCTCAGGAATCCAACCAAGGAATCCTCCCCGCCCCATTGCGGGTTGCATTGCAGGCAGGCTGCGGCATCTTTGGAAACGAAAAGCTGACTGCATTTCATGCAGAAATAGGCCACGCGACTTCCTCCCAACCGAAAAAGTAAGTACTGCAGTGCTCTTCTCTTCTATTTTCCGCCGTCCAGTACCCTATTTTCAGTATCCTAAGCCGGCCGAGCCGGAGCGAAGACAGTCGAAACTGTGCGGCCAAAATGCATGTTACGAACAAGGGGAGCACCCCCTTGTATATCCCCCGGGGAAGTGTCGTCGCATCATAGTCTTCGCCAGTTCTGTCAACACTTGACCCATAAGCGACTAATAATACCGGACCCACTACACATGGCAGCGCGGTTGATGCCTGTTATTGTGACTCTTTTTCATGATGTTTGCATAGTCCCCGAGCAATGAAAGCGGCGCTTGCGGAGGCCGTTTTCCCTCAGTTTCTCAGTCGCTCAGTTAGACTAGGCTTCTATGGAGCGCACAAATTTGAAGCACCTCACACATCGCCTCAGCACCGCGCCGATGATGGATTGGTCCGACCGGCACTGCCGCTATTACTTTCGCCAACTGGCTCCCCACGCCGTGGTATATACCGAAATGGTTACCACAGGTGCGTTGATGCATGGTGATATCCCTCGCCACCTCGCCTTCAGGAACGAAGAGCATCCGGTCGCCCTGCAATTGGGTGGAAGCGAGCCGGCGGACTTGGCGCAGTGCGCAAAGTTGGGGGAGAGTTGGGGCTACGACGAGATCAATCTGAACTGCGGCTGTCCGTCCGAAAGAGTGCAGCGTGGGGCTTTCGGTGCGTGCTTGATGGCCGAGCCGGTGCTGGTGGCCGATTGCGTGAAAGCCATGCTGGATTGTGTGTCGATCCCGGTTACCGTCAAGCACCGTTTGGGCATCGATCATTTGGACCAGTACGAATTCGTGCGCGATTTCGTCGGCAAGGTTTCCGACGCCGGCTGCCGTACGTTCGTCGTGCACGCGCGTAACGCCATCCTCAAAGGCCTCAGCCCTAAGGACAACCGCACTGTACCGCCGCTCAAGTATGACTTCGTCTATCGCCTTAAGCGCGATTTCCCGCAGTTGGAAATTGTGATCAACGGAGGCTTGGAGGCACTCACCCAAACCCATCAGCAACTGGCGTTCGTGGATGGTGTGATGCTGGGACGGGTTGTCTATCATCACTCCTATGTGTTGGCGCAACTGGACGCCTTGTTGTTTCCATCGCTTCATCCTGTGCCCTCGCGCAACGCAGTATTGCGCGACATGCTTGTTTATGCGGAGGAGGAGATCGCGAGGGGTACGCCATTGCGTGCGATGACTCGGCACTGGCTGGGCCTGTTTCACGGACAACCCAGTGCTCGGGGTGTGCGTCGGGTGCTGTCCGATCATTCGCTGCTGGCGAAGAATGATGTTTCTGCCCTGAGGGCTGCTCTTGGCGAGTATTGGGAGATGGAGGACATGGTGGGCCCCTCAGTCCAACCCTCTTCCCGCGAGCAGGCAGAGGCGGTGAGGCTGCATCAGGGCATCAGGTAAGGAAAGCACTATGCGTATCGCCATTGGCGGCCTTCAGCACGAAACCAACACCTTTGCGCCGAGCAAGGCGAACTTCGATGATTTCGCGCGTCGGTACGCATTCTTCAACGCCGGTCGGTGCCTGCAAAAGGTCAGGTTGTCATTTCTACTGGACATGACAGGGGAATGAGGCTTTAGAATAGGGCATATCAAGCAGGAGAATAGGTTCGATCGTCGGCGTGCCGCGGGCAGGGATGTTCACCCCGTACTCGATTCCGATCGTTTACTTGAGTCCATGACATAGATCAGACGCGAGCTTTGCGAAATCTGACCCGATCGTTTCTGTCAGCAGAACGGCGCCGGCACCTGTCCGGTGCGCTGAGCGTATTGTGTTTAGGCTCCGCCGCCCTGCTGCTTTCCACGGCTCACGCCCAGCCCGGTCAGTTCCTCGAGGTAGGCACCTCCAAGTTCGCCGGCTACTCCGCGCCAGTCAAGGCCGTCCCTTTGCCACCGGGTTCCGCCAACACAAAGGACATCGAAAAGCCCCAGGAGGAAGCTGCCCGCGCTAAGGTTGAAAAAAAGAAAGCTGCAAAAGTCGCCAAGAAGCGTGTCGTGGGCAAGGTAGCCAAGAAGGCCAGGACGCGAACGGTAACCCTCGCCAAACCATTGAGGAAGGTGACGACCAAAGCGACCATTAAAGCAACGACCAAAGCCACGATCAAGGCGACGACCAACGCGACGACCAACGCGACAATCAAGGCGAAGGCGGCGAGTGCGAGAACGGTTGCCACGAAGCAACAATCGAAAAAGCCGCTGACATCCGGCAGCGGTAGCGTGGCGGCGATGCGCACTGCGAAGCCCGCCCCAATACGGACGGCGAAAGTGGCGGTAGCAGCCCCGGCGCTGGAAGTCGATGCGGGCACGCTTGGTTCCGCAAGTGGCACGGCAGGAAGCACCCAACTCGTTGTCGAATCGAATGCACTGTCACCGTGGGTGAGTGTTCCTTCCTTGGCGTTGATTCTGGGCGGATTCGCGCTGTGGACGCGACGGCGCCAAACGCCCGTTGCCGAGGACCTCCCGGTCTTGAGAGATCCCGTACTCCATCTGGATCCCGGTGACGTGGCGACGTCCAGCGCGCGGCTCAAAGCCGATCTTCTGCAGCGGGTCGAACCCTTCTACAGGGATCTGCGCATGGCAAGCGTACGCAAGGATCACGATTTCATCTTGCAACATTGCACGGAGGACTTGGCAACCTCGCTCATCCTGGATTGCGAAACCGAGGTGACGCCGGGCGCCCAGCAAGTCGATGGACTTCAGGTGGAATTGGTCGACCTGTTCGAAGAGGTCAATCGCTACGTCGCCAGCGTGCAGTACACCGCCAACGTTCAGCTAGGCAGCACACAGCCCCGCAAGGTGCAGGAGCTTTGGCATTTCGTTCGCGAACCTAGCGCGGATGCGTGGCGATTGGCGGCGGTGGAATCAACGTAGCTTGGCGCACCACCTCGGCATCCCCTCGTAGAATGAGGGGATGACTACCAAAAGTCCTAAATCATCCGACACCCTCCCCGACGCCATCGTCATCGAAGGTGCGCGCCAGAACAATCTTAAGAACCTGACACTGCGTATTCCCACCAACGAACTGGTGGTGGTGACCGGGGTGTCCGGTTCGGGCAAGTCCTCGCTCGTGTTCGACACCCTCTACGCCGAAGGGCAGCGGCGTTACGTCGAAACCTTCTCACCCTATGCGCGCCAGTTCCTGGATCGCATGGACAAGCCACAGGTGGATCGCATCGACGGCATTCCGCCTGCCATCGCCATCGATCAAACCAACCCCGTACGGACCTCGCGCTCTACTGTGGGCACCATGACGGAGTTGAACGATCACCTGAAGCTTCTCTTTGCCCGCACCGCCACGCTGTACTGCCGGAATTGTGCCGCCGAGGTGCGGCGCGATTCGCCTGACTCTATCTATGCCGCGTTGCAGGAAAGATGCGCGCAGGATGATCCGCGTCTGGCGATCACGTTTCCGATTCGCGTACCGAAGAATTTTTCCGTGGAGGAAGTGCGCTCGCTGTTGGAGCAGCAAGGCTACACCCGCGTGCACAGCCGTCACGGCGATTCTCTGGAAGTGGTGCAAGATCGGATCAGATTGAGCACTGCGGAACGCGCAAGAGTCATCGAGGCCCTCGAAGCCGCCCTGAGGACTGGGCAGGGCAAGGTGAATGTGTCGGTAGTGGAGGAATCCGTTGACGCGAGAGAAGAAACGGCTGGCACTATCTCCTGTGCGCAATGGCGTTTCAGCGCCGACCTGCACTGTGCCCAATGCGATTTGCATTACCAGGAACCCACTCCGAGCGCCTTCTCCTTCAACTCCCCCGTCGGCGCGTGCGAAGCGTGCCGGGGCTTCGGTCGCATCATCGGCATAGATTTCGGCTTGGTCATACCGGACCTGCGCAAGACCTTGGCAGAAGGTGCCATCAAACCTTGGCAGACGCCAAGCTTCAAGGAGTGCCAGGACGATCTCACCAAGCACGCGCGCAAGAGCGATATTCCCATGCACGTGCCATGGAACGAGATGGGTGAAGCGTATCGCCACTGGGTACTCGAAGGTGACGAGGGCTGGGTGAGTTGGAAGAAATCCTGGCCGGGGAAGTGGTATGGCGTGCGCAAATTCTTCGAGTGGCTGGAGAGCAAAGCGTACAAGATGCACATCCGCGTGCTGCTTTCCAAGTATCGCGCCTATACCGCCTGCAACGCGTGCGATGGTGCGCGCCTGAAACCCGATTCGCTGCTGTGGCGCTTGGGCTCCAAGGCGGACGCGGATCGAACGCTACCCGTCGCCACGCGTTTTCGACCCAACAGCGTGCGCTGGAGCGACGAACAACTGCAATCCCTCCCCGGTCTCACTTTGCACGATGTAATGCTCTCGCCAATAGAGCGCAGTAGGCGATTGTTCGAAGGCCTGCGCTTTCCGGGTGCGCTCGATCAGGCTACCGATCTGCTGCTGGCGGAGATTCGTTCGCGCTTGCGTTATCTGGTCGAAGTCGGTCTAGGCTACCTCACCCTCGATCGCCAATCACGCACGCTATCGGGCGGGGAAGTGCAGCGAATAAACCTCACCACGGCACTCGGTACCTCGCTGGTCAACACGCTATTCGTATTGGACGAACCCAGTATCGGTTTGCATCCGCGCGATATGGCACGTGTGATTCAGGTGATGCAGCGCTTGCGCGACGCAGGGAACTCGCTGGTTGTGGTGGAGCATGATCCACAGATCATGCAAGCAGCCGATCTTTTACTGGATATGGGCCCAGGTCCCGGCGAGCGCGGCGGAGAAATCATATTCTTTGACCGACCTTCCGCTCTAGCGAATACGCCGCATTCGCTAACCGCGCAATACCTCTGCGGCCGAAAGCGAGTGGACAGCGGCATCACGGCTCGCGTCCCGGCGCGTGACGCAAGTGTGCTGGAACTGCTCGGCGCCAGCCAGCACAATCTAAAAAGCGTGGATATTTCTCTTCCGCTGCATCACCTGGTATGCATCACCGGTGTGAGCGGTTCCGGAAAATCTACCCTGATCCAAGACGTACTCCACCCTGCCTTGCTGCGGCTAAGAGGAAAGCCCACCGAAACACCGGGCGCCTATCGCGAATTGCGTGGGCATGAGCACATTGCAGAAGTGGTGTTCGTGGACCAGACCCCAATCGGCCGTACCACCCGCTCAAATCCCGCCAGTTATGTCGGGGCATTCGACGCCATACGCGCTGTGTTCGCCAAGGAACCGCTCGCACGCGAGCGCGGATACACACCAGGCACCTTCAGTTTCAATTCGGGAAACGGCCGCTGCCCTACCTGTGGCGGCAACGGCTTCGAGCATGTGGAAATGCAATTCCTTTCCGACGTGTACCTGCGTTGCCCCGACTGCAATGGCAGACGCTATCGAGACGAACTTCTGGAAGTGACGCTTAGCAACGGCGGTGGACCGGCGCGGCATATCGCCGAAGTGTTGGAAATGACCATCTCAGAAGCCGTGCAGTTCTTCTCGCAATCATCCGAAGTGTGCGCGCGTTTGCAACCGCTGGTGGATGTGGGATTGGACTATCTGCGTCTGGGCCAGCCGGTCCCCACGCTTTCCGGCGGCGAAGCGCAGCGTTTGAAACTGGCGGGCTACCTGGCAGAGGCGGGACGTCTCGCGCCCTCCAAGAACGGCAATCTGTTCCTCTTTGACGAACCCACTACCGGTTTGCACTTCGACGACATCGCCAAGCTTTTGCGCGCCTTTCGCCAGCTCATCGCGGCCGGCCATTCGCTGGTGGTGATCGAACACAACCTCGACGTCATCCGCGCCGCCGATTGGCTCATCGATTTGGGTCCCGAGGGCGGCGACGCCGGTGGCGAGATCGTGTGCCTGGGCACCCCAACTGAGGTCTCAAGCCACCCGAGTTCCCACACCGGCAAAGCCCTGCGCGACTACGAGCAGACTCTCTCCTCACCAATGAACCTCCTTCCCTCGCCCGCGGGGGAGGGTCAGGGCGGGGGCAAGCCCCATCCAAACCACTCCATCTCCGTCCGCCACGCCCGCGAACACAACCTCAAAAACATCGATGTCGAA
>JANNFC010000234.1:0-2283 GCA_031379405.1 Betaproteobacteria bacterium
TGGCGATACATTGCTCGCAGTACATCGCTCTGACCTTAAAGATCATGTCAGCCATTTCCTTGTCTCCTCATGCTGTTCCGCATGCGAACCGATGGTGGCGCCAAGGCGTCCCTCAAGAGATACCGTGCTGATATTCAAACACCGTATGTAAGACCCGGCGATCGTGCATTTCGATCCTGAGATGGATCACGTAAGTTCCCTCGCCGCCCAAGGTAAAGTAGTTGCCGTAGGCGATCGTGCCGGCCATCACCATCGGTTCCAGTAGCCTGTTCGACGACGTGCTGCCCACAAGAGCAGCCGAAGCGCTCACCTTTGCATCTGCGATTCGCATACCCGTCTTCGAATCGTACAGTGCGACCAGGATGTGAAACTCATGTGCGCCCGCCGGCAGCCCGCCATGCATCTGGGCTTCAGCATGTTCCTTGGGGTGCCCGATCAAGAGCGCGGAAGGAACCACGCCCAAATAAACCGTCACCCCATCGATCTCCTTGCTCATTCGGGGAACGGCCCCTTGCGCGCCGGCACCTATCAAAGATGCCAGCAATACGAGCGTGATCGAAAATAGGGACCTTCCTCCGATGTGCCACATACCTTTAGTCCTTTCGCGTTATCTTATGAACAGAATGAACCTGCGTGCTGCTACCAGGTCAAGCGATTCTCGACGTCGCAGCGGTCTGAGGACTTCCGCTCAAAGTCCCGCGGTAAATTCCCTTTTAACCTAAGCTTTCGAACAAATGGCTTACTAAGTGCTCCTTTATGGATCGGGAAACTGACTCGTGACATGTTCAGGCAAGGGCGACGCCCATCGCTTCATGAGCATCTGATCTATCCCTGGGGAGTCGGAATGGTACCCAACGTCGACCGACGAAATCGAAGGAAGGCCATGCGGTGTCTTGTGCCGCGAGCTCGCTAACGCCGAAGGCTTCCTCGATCTCGACATGGCACTCGAGTTTACGTCCGCCCGCGGCCATCCGCTCGACTTTTGCGCGAGGAACCAGCACAGCGCGCCGATATCGTTGTCATGGCCCGTGATGTCATTCCAGCTCTCGTACACTTCCGGGAAATTCGGTTCGACCCGCGGCCACTTCGCAGCACCAGTTCGCGGCCGTCGCCCAGGGTGACACCAGCCACAACAATAATATGGCGCTGGTGGTTATGCGCTTGCGGCCCCAAGTGAAACGGGCGTTGCATACCTTGCTCATCAGGTAGACATCTTGACTATGGAATTCCTAAGTATCCAGGGCGACCTACAAGCATCACTCGGCGACCACGCGAGCGAAGCTGCGAATAGCTTCTGCGGTAGCGGCTTCCATCGCAGTGAGCGTCGCCGGATCGTTGTAGTTCTCGCTGACGTAAGCCGGCAACGGCAGTAGACTCTGCGACACGGATGAAATAGGTAACGGGCGTCATGGTGATACTCACACCAACAGGTTGCCGCGGTCTAAGTCGCGGGTCTGTGCGCTTCCGTACGAAGCGGGTGCGAGGCATGGTGACGAAATGCTTGAAGGGTTACCGGATCCGCGCCGATGACGTTGGTGTTAACGGTCGGATCGAGGTTGGCCGATAAGCCTTCCCCACCAAACCACAGCAAAGGATCGTCGACCCGCTTGGCGGCGAGTTGGTCGAATAACACCATTTCCGCGTCCGTGTTGACAACCTCCTTTACCGCCTTACCGTCTCCCGTAGTTGTACGAGTGAACTGGCGGTAACCACACTGGATGGCGAAGTGGTCGTACGGACCGAAGCGCGGGAACAGGTAGGCATTGTCACCGGGTTGTGCGACTTAGTTCAGCCGAGCGTATTCCATGATGGAGGCGGAGTTGCCCCACCGTTGCGTCCATTCCTTGCTACGCAGCCGCGCCACCGAGTAGGCGGAATGGCCCTTGAAGTTGTGACGAAGCCCCCGAGCGTGCCCGATTTCATGCGAAACCACATAGCGCAACAGCTCTCCGATGATTTCCTGCGGCAGCGGAAGCTGGCGGCCTCTTGGGTCCGATGGCGCAATGGTGATCAGCGATTGAGCAAACTCGGCGTAGACACGCCAGTCGCGCACAGAGTTGACGTTGGCCAACGTATTTCAGGCGCCGCGTCGCCGCTTTGACGCGCACCAGCCGCAACGATCTCCGCGCCCTGCTGAGTCGCGCTGCGTACGACGTCGGCCAACCGCAGCGACACCGTCACGTCCTGTGCGCAAACCGGTGCACATAGCACTATTCTCGCCGGAGGAAGCCTGGGCCATGGATAGGGCACGCGCGGGGGGAACCTTCAGCGAACTTTGTGAAG
>JANNFC010000249.1:0-2451 GCA_031379405.1 Betaproteobacteria bacterium
CATATAGTCTAGAAACTACTGACATCTTTCGAACAAGAGGCTCACATGGAGCGCATCGTCAACCTGCATATTGAAAAACTTCCTGAAGGTCTCTACCTCGCGACATCGAAGGCAATACAGGGTCTCGTGGTGCAAGGGCGTACCATCCAAGAAACCATTGAGATTGCACGCGATGTCGCCAAAAAGATTTTAGAGGCGAAACAGGAACGCGAAGGAGAACCTCCTCTTCCACCCGCCCGCGATGAATTCGACTACCCCCTCATCGTCAATGCCTGATGGGACGACTGGCCGGCTTTAGGTACCGAGAAATTGTCCAACGGCTCAAAGCTCTCGGATTTCAGTTCGACCGTCAGGCTGCAGGCAGTCACGAGATTTGGTTTAATCCTTCCACGCATCGGTACACGACCATTCCCAATCATCCCGGTGACATGCCCGAAGGCACCCTCCGTGCCATTCTGAAACAAGCGGGAATCGCACCAACCAAGTTTCTCGACATCTAGTGGGCTATCGCCCGTTACTTCACCAAACCAAAAAATGGGCAGTCTACTTTCGGCCGATTTTCGGAGGCCGCCCGCGTGGGCGAAGGTGCAAGAGCTGGCAGAAGGCGGCATAGTCCTCCGGCTTGTGAAACACCTCCCCGCGAGCATGGCCGCGGTTAATGACGTGATAGCACAATCCCCCGACTGCAGCCCGAGCGGTGCGTGGCATGGCCGGGAATCTGGAGAACCTTGGCCCACACATCAACTCAATAAAGTGGGTCTTCTCCAAAGTGAGTGGGTACAATTCGTCATACCCGCGAAGCTTGTCCCCGCATGCTTTAAGCGGGGACAAGCTTCGCGGGAATGACAAATGAGCGTCACCCGGAAACCCTTGCCCGGCGCGGACTCTCAACACTTTTTAGCCATTTCTTACCCACTCGATTGGGAGAAGACCCAATAAAGTAGCATGTCCCTTTTATGTCGTAGAGTCTTGATTATTTAGAATGAATCCATGAGAATATCAAAAGTCTCTCTGGAGGAACAGGCCATGCCAAAAACATTGACGCTTCGTATTGATGACAAAACCTATTCAGCCATTGCGAGACAGGCAAAGACAGAAAACCGCTCGCTAGCCAATTTTGTTGAAACCGCCGTGAAGGCGCATATTCAGGAATCTGCGTTTCTAGACGATGTGGAAATGGCTGACATTCTCTCAAATGAGTACCTGGTGAAACGTCTCCGGCAAGGGTCAAAGGACGTGCGAGCCCGAAAAGGCGTAGTCGTTGGGTAAGTATCAAATCTTCGAAACGACGACGTTCAAAGAAGATCTTGCCAAACTTGATCGAGCCGGTTTGAGACGGATTCAGGAAAAGCTAGCAACCTATACCTATCCCCAGCTGAGAACCGACCCACATTACGGCCCCAATATCAAGCGACTGAAGAATTGGGAACCGCCAACCTGGCGTTACCGCGTCGGTGCCTGGCGATTCTTTTATGAAATCAATGAGAGGGAGAAAATCGTCTACATGATTACGACCGATCATCGGAGTGAAGCGTATCGATAACCGTAGTATCTTATCCCACAACAACGAGTCCACTGTTTGCGGACACCCCCTCCTTCCCTCCTCGCAATGGAGTACACCACCGACCATCGGTGGTGTGATGTCAGAGAGACCTGGCAGATACGACAGTCGCTCAGGCCTCGCGTGGTCACGTGAGAGATCGCGCCAGGAAATTCAAGTCGCAGCGGACAAACCATGGGCGAAGATCACCCCACCAAAACCGTGATATCAAGACTTGACCCCTTTGATCCTGCTTTGATCCACACCGGGGACGTCGCGTATTGACTTATTAAGCCTTGAAGCAAGGACCCCGCATAGGCAGCCCTCCCCGCATCAAATGGAATTGTTGGTGTCACTGTCACTTTGAGGAGTTCGAACAGAAGGCTATGCCCTTTGATGCCAGGTGGTGGGGTCTCGTCGTCCGTGAAAGACCGCCAGAATCACGAGGCATCCTTCTCTGATTCGAAAGAAGACGGCGTATGGAAAGTGCTGCGCGACGGCTTTTCGCACGTCAGAAAAAACGATCGGATATCGTTCCGGATGGGCCGCCGCCCGAAGCACCACCTCATCAATTTCTCGAAGGAATTCTTTACCAAGCCCTGGGCGCTGTTGATCGTACCACGCGGTGGCCGCTTCAAACTCATGTCGCGCCGCGGCCCGAAAGACAACACGGAGACTCATCGAGTCAAACGCGCGTGCATCGACGCCTTAATCTCCTCCCACGGAGTCACGTTGTCGGGAAACGTGTCGTCATCTGCAACGCGGCGATCAAGCTCTGCCCGCTGTGCTTCCGTCAGCGGAACGCTTGCCGAATCAGCACAGATGCTTGCCCAGATCTCTTCGACTAAGGCGAGCCGCTCCTCAACATTCAGTCGGTCTATCCCCAGCGATTTTGCAGAAATGGCCATCAG
>JANNFC010000251.1:0-1789 GCA_031379405.1 Betaproteobacteria bacterium
GGAGCCCGCATAAGGCCGCTCCGCTCGACGCCCACTATGGGTCGATCTCCGCGTGGGCGGAGGAGCCGCTGTGTACGATCTCAAGGCCGGGCATTTGCAGGGTCGATCTCCGCGTGGGCGGAGGAGCCGACGGTAGCGACGAAGACAACACGTATGCAAAGGGTCGATCTCCGCGTGGGCGGAGGAGCCCCGGCAGACGCTCTATTACGACGGCATCTCGGGGGTCGATCTCCGCGTGGGCGGAGGAGCCCCTGCGACCTAAGCAGTTGAATTCCTTTCACTTGTCAAAGAACGAACGTCAAGTGGTCGCAAGAGCTCGTCGAACAAGTAGCGAACCTTCGTGCTCTACGATTTCTTTGGGTGGTTGGCCCAAGCTGGATATTCGAAGCCCCCCCGGCGCAGAAGTATCACGCCACAACATTACGATGCTGCCCGTCCCCAGTGTCGCGTGCCAATCTGAAATCACACTCCAAACTCGGTCGCGCACGCCCTTGTTGAGGCGCGGCCCAACGTAAAGACCGGGAGAGATCTCAAGCATCACGGAGCCTAGAAAGCCTCGGTAGCGCATTTCCACATCGCGGGTCTGAATTATGCAAAGTGGCATGTCACAAGTTTCCTGAAGTCTGCGATTGTTCCTGCGCCTGGCCGGTACTGGTCGCCGCCAACGGTTCGCCGATAAGGTCCTTGATATGCTCGATCAACCGCGAGACAACCTGCTCTTTATTGAAGACCTCCGCAGCTCTGGTACGCACAAATCGCTCGAGATTGTCCGTAGGGTTCTTCATACTGTGCTTTGCCGACGCAAACGCGATCGGCAGTGTGACGTCGTGCCTGACGAGATCAGCGACATCGAGCACGAAGGACTGGCCGCTGTCCTCGTGAACGAATCCCAATTGGGGAATTGTTGCGGTGGCCGCAACAGCGATGGCGGCCGCTGCTTCGACCGTACTGGCAGCGTGATTGATCGCCTGATTGGGTATGTCAGTCGCATTCGGGTTGGCACGATCGTAGCGGCGGCCTTGCCACGGTACGCCGAATCTCTGGGCGGTTAGTTCGTAGAGCCGCTTAAGGCGTGCACCTTCCATACCGCGTAACATTTCAATCGTGCGGGCCTTAACTTCCTCGCCAAAGCGGATCGTGTACATACGCCGGGCGATGTCGATCCGCAGTGTGGTGTCGGACCAAAGCATCACCTGGCGTCTGGCCAGCGTGGAAGTGTCGGGGAGGAGAGGTGGTGCCGTGTAAAAGCGAACACCACCCGCGCCGATGGCTGCAAGTGCGCAACCGTGGGCCGCAAGAATTCGCAGCGCATCATGTGTGACGGAACTTCCGGGGCCGAGAAGAATGATCGACAATGATTGGTGCGGTAACTGGTAGTCTCCGGCAGGTAGCCCTCCGCCTCCGACGGTGATAAAGCGCAAGCAACCATCCTCAACCTCGAGGCGACCGCGTTCGAGGAAGATGAGACCGTGCCGGTCGGCGTGTGGAACACGCGCTTTGTCGAGTCCGAGGCGTCCGCTGAGCATCCTGGCTTATCCTTTTGCCGGCGGCCGCAACAGCAGCATGCCGTAGCCGAATGAGCGATGGCGTCCGAGGCCAGTGGCGAGAAGCGCGTGGAAGGCGGAAGGGTTTTCTACGGTCAACGTGCCGACAAACACAGCATCTGGCGAACCTCCTTGCTCGCCTTGCGCGCCCCTTTTGAGCAGGCCGACGGGGAGCAACGGACGGCCATCGGTATCCTCTGCGCCGCCTATCCGCCCCCGCCGCAGCAACATCGCGCGGCGCAGGC
>JANNFC010000319.1:0-17824 GCA_031379405.1 Betaproteobacteria bacterium
CCTAGCCGAAATTCTTGGCCGCGAAATCCCAGTTAATTAAACTGTTGAGGAAGGTTTCCACAAACTTCGGACGAGCGTTGCGGAAGTCGATGTAGTAGGCATGCTCCCAGACATCAATGGTCATGAGCGCATTGTCCGCCGACGTTAGTGTCGTACCGGCATTGCTGGTGTTGGCGATATCCACCGACCCGTCGGCTTTCTTGACCAACCAAGTCCATCCGGACCCGAAGTTTCCTACCGCGCTCTTGGTGAAGGCCTCCTTGAAAGCATCGTAGGAACCCCACTTCTTGTCGATGGCAACCGCCAGCGTGCCGCTGGGCTTGCCGCCTCCCGCAGGCTTCATGCTGTTCCAGAAGAAGGTGTGATTCCACACCTGGGCGGAGTTATTGAACACGCCTCCGGAGGATTTTTTGATGATGTCCTCCAGGCTCATGTTCTCGAATTCGGTGCCCTTGATGAGGTTATTCAAGTTCGTCACGTAGGCTTGATGATGTTTACCGTAGTGAAACTCAAAGGTCTCCTTCGAGAGGTGGGGCGCAAGCGCGTCCGTCGCGTAGGGCAATGGGGGTAGTTCGTGTTGCATGTTTGGTCTCCTGGGGGTGATGAATGCTTGGTAGGGGCTTGGTAAAGGATGGTAAGGGTTGGTTCGGCGTTGGAAGGCGGATTCTATCAGCGGGGTTGCACAGTCTGCGCGATGGCGGCGCGATCAGGCTCCTGAGGTGACACGGTTGTGCAGGGGTATTTCGTCGATCGTTGCACGGCCTGCCAGCGGAAGATCCACAAAGAAGGTTGTCCCGCTTCCCTGATCTGTGCGAAATCCGATCTGACCGTCCATGCGTTCCACCAGGGCCTTGCAGATGCTCAATCCCAATCCGGACCCGATGTTGCGCTTGCCCTCCCGCTCCGCCTGCGCGAAACGCTGAAACACGCGCGCCTGGAACTCTGGCGCAATACCCTTTCCTTGATCGATCACCTCTATACGAATCCGGTCGCGCCAGCGCTGCGCGCGCAACGTGACATGTCCACCATCAGGGGAAAATTTGATGGCGTTGGAAACCAGATTGGTCAACACCTGCATCAAGCGTTCACTATCGGTCCAGGCCTCCAGATCCATGTCAAAGGGCTCGATGCTCAGCACCGCGTTGCGCTGCCTTGCAAAAGCGTCGTGTAAGTCCACCGTCTGCTCGAACAAAGGCTTCAGCGCCACGCACGCGAACAAGAAGGTTTGCAGGCCTCGCTCGACCTTCTCCAGATCCAGTATATCGTTCACCAGATTGAACAGTCGCGCGCTGCTCTTGTAGGCAATCCCCAGGAATTTCTGCGCCTGCGCTCCGAGCGTCTTGCCGTCCTCCTCTTGCACGACCTCCAGGGCGCCCAGAATGGATGTCAGTGGGGTGCGCAGTTCGTGACTTACGGTGGCCACGAACTCCGCTTGCAAACGCTCAAGGTCCTTGCGTTCGGTGATGTCGGCGTGAGTGCCGGTCAAGCGCAAGGCATCGCCGGCCTCGGAGCGCTCCACCACGCGCGCATGCGTTTCAATCCACTTCCACTGTTCGCCAACGACGCGGATGCGGTATTCCATGCGCAGATAGGGGCGTTGACCGCTGAGGGTTTCCTTTATGGCAAGTTGCAGGCTCTCCTGATCATCCTCGTGCACCCGCTCCACGAAGCGATCTACCGTCATGAGGTCGTGCCCTGAATCATCGCCGGTGAAGTGGGTCCACTGTTCGCTCAGGAAGATCTCGCCCGTGCGTAGATCCAAATCCATCAACGCCACTCCCGAACCTTCCAGGGCCAAGCGCAGCCGTTCCTGGCTGCGACGAAGCGCATCCTCTCCTAGGCGGGCAGCGGTAACGTCTTCGGCCACATGCACATAGCCCAGCAATTGATCGGCGTCCAGGATGGGCGCCGCGTGCAACCGGCACCAAACCACCGAGCGGTCATGATGCAGGTAACGATGTTCGGACTGAAAGGGCGCCTTGCTCCGCATCGCTTCGCGCATGCTGGCGAGAAATCGTGAGCGATCCTCCGGATCCACCGTTGCGCCCTCGGTGAATCCCGCATACCGCGGCGCGTTCAAATCGGCCATGGCGCGCAGCACCGCGTTGGTATACACCGAGTGACCGCTTGCATCGGTGACACACACTCCCAACGGAGAGGCCTCGCTGATGGCGCGAAAACGCGCCTCACTTTCCCGTAGCGCACGCATGCCCTTGCGCCGGTCGGTGATATCGGCCAAGGTCCCAGACAAGCCGTCGATCCTTCCCTGCGCGTCGAAGGTCGGAAAACCAAGCAGCTCCATCCAAAGGGAACCTCCGTCGTTACGAAGGCAGCGCAAGGGCAGCCGGCAGGAATAGCGTTCGCCGCGCAACACGCCATTCACGGTTTCCAGCGAGTGCGCGCAATCATCTACGTGCACGGAATCGGCTAACGCCCGACCTAGGCAGTGTGCGACGGGAAATCCCGTCAGAGCTTCCCATTCGCGTCCAAGGAATATCCAGCGACACAATCCATCGAGACGAAAGCTAACTTCACGGCCCGTCGAATGAGGGGCGGACTTCGTAACCGGCATGCGATTCCCAGGAGTCGGGTTCGGACTGCAATAGTCGGATTGTAAAAGTTTAACGCGTACTTATGACGCGTACTACTTATGACGCGAACAATAGCCGGTATGCCGGTGGGAACTTTCACCCGCCTGTGCAGGTGCCCGAAAGCCCGATTTAGAACGCGAGCCTGAGTCCGACGCGAAATTCTGGCCTTAGACCTTCGGAGTTGCCTTGCTGAAACAAGGCATCGTAGTTGACGGACCACATACGGCTCAACCAGTGCTCGCCAGAAACACCGACGTTGGAGGTCGCCACTCCATTGCCGATCGGCAGAACCAGTGGATTATCGGCAGCCCAGACACGGTCATAGGCTAGTCCAATGGAGCTGCTGGTGCCGTAGAGGTAATTGAACGCGACTCGATGACCGCTGGTGGTCGTTCCACTTTCCTTGCGGCTGGTATACACCGTGTACCGACTGCGGTAGCTGTCCCAAACTTTTTCCAACGTCAGCATGCCCAAATTGGCGTCCCAACGACGCCCGTCGAAGCCGGACAAGCCCACTTCACTATGCCGCAGTCCGGCTTGAATTCCCCAGCCCGCCCCCAGCATCGCGCCCATTTGCCCGAGCATTGACCACTCCGGCTCGCCGGCGAAATTGGGCAGATAGCTGGCCTCGATCAGCGAGGACAAGCTCTCCGATAGCGGGAGGTAGTAACCCGCCGTGGTTTCCTGGGCGCGATTCGCCCAGTCGGTTTCGGATCCTGCGATATAGACGCTTCCCGTTTCCGCGAACGCATCCGCGTCGCGATAGGCCCGCCGCCAATCGCGCATACTGTTGTCCGGTCTTAGCGTGTCGAACCGACGCTCCGTTCGAGTATCCGCACTCGCACCCGCAGACGATCGATTCGCGGCACCAGGCGGCTCGTTCTGTGCCAGCGCGCTCAACGCAAGGCTAAGCATGGCCGATAGAACAACGCACGTCGCGACGCCCTTCACGATCGAGGACGCCCTTGCGTCGCTCATCACAAGGTGGACCTCTGCCTTCCTAACCCCTCGCATCATCACTTCGGCTCCTTCCACGCCCGCTCAGCCAAGCGCTGGTTTCCAAGACAACAGGTTCCCCAGACCAAGGCTTCCCGGACCTGAGCGCCCGTGCACGTCAATGCCACGGGGCACTACGACAATTCTCTTTTATCTCTCCCCTTGCGTGGACTATACACCCGAGTATTTGACGAAAACAACCGCAACATAATGCGCCCTCAAAATAAATCCAGCTGACCACTCGGCGCCCGCGGCCGAAAGCGCTCCGTATCAAGGGTCAACCGCTGGCGATTTAACCCTAGGCGCCGGCAGGCACTGTCGAAGCGCGCTTTGAGCAAATCCGCGAATAGGCCTTGTCCCCGCATTCTCGAGCCAAAGCTGGGATCGTTCTCCTTGCCATCGCGCAGGGCGCGCACGCCGCTCATGACATGCGCCGCCTTCAGTGGATAGTGATGCGAAAGCCAATCTTTGAACAAATCCTTGATCTCGTAGGGCAGGCGCATCACGATGTATCCCGCGCTCTTGGCACCTGCTGCGGCCGCCCGCTCCAGCACCGCTTCCACGCCTGCATCCGTCAGAAACGGCACCACGGGGGCTACCAGCACGCCACATGGAATTCCGTGTGCGCTCAACCGACGAATCGCCTGCATGCGGCGCATCGGCGCCGTAGCCCTAGGTTCTAGCTTGCGCGCGATGTCATGGTCCAGCGTTGCGCACGACAGGAAAACTTGCAGCAGATTCTTGGCAGCGAGCGGCGCCAGCAAGTCAAGATCGCGCTCCACCAGCGCACTCTTGGTCACGATGGTCAGCGGATGCTCGCACTGAGCCAGCACTTCGATGATCTGACGCGTGATGCGATAGTCACGCTCGATGGGTTGGTAAGGATCCGTATTGGCGCCCAAGGAGATGGGGCTGCAGCGATAGCCCGGCCGCGCCAATTCTTCTTGCAGCAACTGCGCGGCATTGGTCTTGGCAAACAACCGAGTCTCGAAATCCAGTCCGGGCGAGAGGTCCAAATAGGCATGTGACGGTCGCGCGTAACAGTAGATGCAGCCGTGCTCGCATCCGCGGTAGGCATTGATGGACAGATCGAAGGGAACGTCCGGCGACTGGTTGCGGCTGATAATGCTGCGCGCCCGCTCCTCGGTGACTTGCGTCTGCGGTCTCGGAGGCCCGTCCGAGTCCTCACCTCCATCACCTCCCTTACCTCCCTCATCTCCCTCTGTGCTGCCATGCCTCCAACCATCATCGAACACCTCCCGGCGCAAGGTTTCGAAGCGGCCTTCCGGATTGCGCGTCGCCCCGCGACCCTTGGTCGGCGACGCCGTTTCACCGGTAACGGTTTTCAGTCCCATACTGATATTTTATACAGAAACTAATCAGCTCGCATCAATTTTAAAGTAGCGTTGAACAAGTCACTGTCCGGGGCGGCGAAGCGCTCGAGCGCGGTAAAGTGATTGTCGCCCGGACAAGCGACGTCGCCGGCAATTACTTTCTTCCACTTCCTGGCAATGAGCTTGTGTTGTTCATGAAAGCCCGCCTGTTCCGCTCCCCCGACCGCGATGTAAAGCGGTGCATCGGTCGCAGGAGGCATGTTTGCCGGGCTGACATAACTGGCCTGCACGGCGTCCAAACGCACATCGACGTTGACGCTGGGCACCTCGATGATGGCGTTCAGATCGAACACACCGCTCACGCAAACCGCGCCTTGCACCACTTTCCTGGGCAGATCGGCGGCAAACTTGGGCCATTGCGCGGCAAGCGTCATGGCGGTGAGATGCCCACCGGCGGAATGCCCAGCCACATACAGTTTGCCACCCGGGGCACCGAAGTTAGATCCGTTGCGATACAACCATGCCACAGCCTGCAAGGTCTGCAGCACGATATCTTCCACTTTCACGCTAGGACATAGGGCATAGTTGATCAACGCCACCGTGACGCCGCGCTTGACGAACTCGCGCGCGACGAAGGTGTGGTCCTTCTTGTCCAGTCCACGCCAGTAGCCGCCGTGGATAAACATCAGCAGGCCCTTGCTTTGTCCTTCGGCCCGAAACACATCGAGCTTTTCCATCGGGTGCACACCGTACGCCACGTCGGTATAGCCGTCCATCTCGGCGCGCGCCTTGGCAGAGCGTTCGCCCCAGCGTTCGAAGTATTGTGCAAAGTCTGGAACGGCAATGCGAGGGTTGTAACGCTGCTCGAAGTCGGATGCATCCCTGGCCATGCTGAAAGTCTCCCCGGTTAGTATTCTGGACGCCGGATTGTAAGCCCGAGGCGGGCACCGCCTGCGTGATACCATCCTCCGCAGACGATGCTGACAGAGGAGCCGCTATGACGCACTATTCCCACCCGGAGTATCTGGTGGAGACCGACTGGCTCGCACGCCACTTGGCAGACCCGAGCGTGGTGGGACTCGACATGACCACGCACCTCATTCCCAGGCCCAACAATGTGCTCTACGACCCGAAGCCCGGCCGCGAGGATTTCGAACGCGCCCACATTCCTGGGGCGCAGTTTGTCGATATCGAGCAAGCGCTCAGCGACCATTCTTCCAACTTGCATTTCATGCTGCCCAGCGCCGGCCAGTTCGGCGCAGCGATGAGCCGGCTTGGCGTGAGCAACGATTCCTTCGTGGTCACCTACTCCAGCGCCAACCACTGGTGGGCCACCCGTTTGTGGTGGATGCTGCGCGTGTTTGGACACACACGGGCGGCGG
This sequence comes from Betaproteobacteria bacterium, assembly GCA_031379405.1. Lineage (GTDB taxonomy): Bacteria > Pseudomonadota > Gammaproteobacteria > Burkholderiales > SHXO01 > SHXO01. Next base: position 6,304 of record JANNFC010000319.1, read on the forward strand.
TGTTAAACGGTGGATTGCAGAAATGGCAGCGCGAAGGGCGCTCGCTGGAAACCGGCTCAGCCAAGCCTCGCGCACCAACAAAATTTGTCGCGAATCACCAACCCGGACACGTAGTCGGTAAACAAGAGATGTTGGCGGCGATCGGCAAGCCTGGTGTGTGCACCGTGAACGCGTTGCGCCCCGAGCAACACAACGGCACCGGAGGCACCAGCTATGGCCGCCTGGGCCACATCTCGGGCAGCATCAACATCGCGGCCGTGAACCACATCAGTTCCGACAACTGCTACAAAAGTATCGACCAATTGCGCGAAATGTTCGCGCCAGCGCTCAACAGCCCTTGCGTAATGACCTACTGCGGCGGCGGCATCGCCGCCACCAGCGTCGCGCTTGTGCTCGCCATGTTTGGGCACGACAACGTCCAGGTCTACGATGCATCGCTGGGCGAATGGGCGCAAGATCCCAATTTACCCATGGAGCCATGAGCAATGGATTTACTACCCCACTTTCCTGTCGACAAGGCGGACTTCCCTGGACCGGTGCTTATCACCGGCGCTGGCGGGTGCATCGGGAGCTGGGCGCTTACGATCCTCTCGCGTGCCGGCGTTTCGGTGGCGGCGATGGATTTGAGCGCAGATAAGCGCCGGCCGACACTCCTGCTCTCCGACGACGAATTGAAGCGTATCGCCTGGCATACCGGTGACATCGGCGACTACGCCGCCGTGCTCAGGACAGTTGAGAAGGTGCGCCCTTGCGCCATCATTCATCTCGCCGCGTTGCAAGTTCCGTTCTGCAAGGCCGATCCGATTGCGGGAGCGCGGGTGAATGTGGTCGGGACCCTCAACGCCTTTGAGGCAGCGCGCAAACTCGGCATCAAGCGCATCACCTATGCCAGTTCCATCGCAGCCCACGGCGCCATGCAAGGGCACGCAACGCTGCCCACGCTCTACGGTGCGTACAAGCATTGCAACGAACAAACGGCTATCGTGTACGCGCAGGACTGGAATGTGGGCAGCGTCGGATTGAGACCCGGTGTGGTCTACGGCGTAGGGCGCGACCAGGGCATGACCTCCAAGACCACCGTCGCGGTCCTGGCCGCCGCCGTCAACATGCCCTACACCGTACCGTTCCGCGGCGCCGTTTCCTGGCTGCATGCGGGAGAAGTGGCAAGCGCTTTTATCCGCGCGGTTTCGCGCGATCTCACGGGCGCGCCCGTATTCGACATCAATGGGGTGGCCACCACCGTAGAAGATTCCATGGCGATACTGCGTTCCATCGCGCCACAGGCCAAGATCGAGGTGTCAGGTGCCGCACTGCCGTTCCCGATGAATCTTTCGGACGAACCGGTGCGCAAGCATTTAGGCAACTATGGCAACGTCCCGTTGTCGGAAGGCATTGCGGCAACCTACCACGCCTTTCAAGCTTTGATCGCGCGCGGTTCCCTCTCGGCATCTCACGTCAACTAGGTCATTCATGGACACTGCAACCATCAAGGCTCGCGAATTGGCGAGCTGGAGCAACGTAGCATCGGGTTGGGCCAAGCACACCCCTACCATTACCAAGCTGTTTTCTCCCGTCACGGAACGCATGTTCCAACTGGTGAATCTGCAACCCAAACAGAAAGTTCTGGACATCGCTTGCGGCGTGGGTGATCCGGCCATTCCGGCGGCGCAGAGATTGGGACGCCTCGGTCGTGTATGGGCCGTGGATTTCTCTGACGAGATGGTGGATTTCGCCGCCCAGCGCGCGCAGCAACTGGGGTTGACCAACATCGATTTTCAAAAAGTGGACGGAGAAACCCTGCAAGTGCCAGGCAACATCTTCGATGTGTGCACCATGCGCTGGGGACTGATGTTCATGCCCGAACCCGAGCGCTGCTTGAGCGCCGCCCACGCCGCCCTGCAAGACGAGGGCAAGATCGTACTGACCTGTTGGGCCGGACCCGAGAAGAATCCCTGGGCGGCCATCCCCATGGCGGTGATCAAGAACTATGTCGACGTCCCGCAACCGCCCCCTGGCGCCACCGGCATCTTCGCCTTCGCCGATCCGGAGCGTATGCGTGCGGCAATGGCCAGCGGAGGTTTTCGCAACATACAAATCGAAGCCTTCAATGTGCAAGCGGCGGACGCCGCATCCGGCGATGAGTACTTCACCATAGTGCGCGAAATCGCCGGGCCCGTAGCCGGCCTGCTGGCCAAGGTACCCGAGAAAGAGCGCGCAAGGCTTTACGCCGAGGTCGCCCGCGCCGCCGAAGCGGCATCGACGGTCAAAGGTCGTGTGTGTCTTCCTGGAGTGACCTGGATCGCAACCGCGGAGGTATAAAACCATGCTACGCCGCCACTTTCTACTTGCCGCTCCTGCCATATTGTCAGTGGGCCGCGCCTGGGCCGCTCCAGAACTGGAGCAACCCGCACCACCTCTGAAAGGCAAGTTTTTCACCGGCGAAACCTTTAACCTTGCCGCCATGGGCGGCAAAGTAGTGCTGGTGAATTTTTACTCCAGCTACTGTAAGTTCTGCGCCTATGAGATCGGCAATCTCGAGACCTTCTACGAACACAATCGCAACAAGGGATTCGAAGTGATCGTGGTAGGTGTCGACTCGGCGGAGGATCGTCCGCGGGTCGAGCGCATGCTTGGCATCTACAACCTGCCGGGCAGCATGGTTCAGGAACTGACCGCCAACGGCTTTGGCAAACGCTACCCCACGCCGACCGCTTTCGTGGTGGGGCGCGACGGGGTGCTGCGCAATCGCGTTGTTGGCGCCAAGACACCGCACCGCTTCCGTGAGGACGTAGAGCCTTTACTGACGTACTAACGTAGGATGGGTTAGGCGTCTTCGGCGCCGCAACCCATCCGATCATCATGGCCGTCGCCATCCAACTCCACCAGGTCGAGAAACGTTTTTCCAATGGCGTGCAAGCCTTGGCGCCCATCGACCTCGCCATCGAAAGCGGCGAGTTCACCACGCTGCTTGGGCCGTCGGGTTGTGGAAAGAGCACGCTGCTGCGCTTGATCGCGGGACTCGCGCTGCCTTCTAGTGGACGCATCCAGATGGAGAGTGCAAATTACGCACGTCGCGGACGCATCGCTTTCGTATTTCAAAATTCAACCTTGATGCCGTGGGCGAATGTGGAGCGCAATGTTCGGCTCCCCTTGGATTTGGCGGGAGAAAAACTGGCGGGAGAGAAATCGGCGGGAGAGAACCATACGGCAAATCGCGTGACACACGCCCTGGAGCAAGTGGGACTCACCGAATTCCGCCACGCCTATCCACGCGAACTCTCCGGCGGCATGCAGATGCGCGTGTCCATCGCTCGCGCCCTGGTGACCGAACCCGCGCTGTTGTTGATGGACGAACCCTTTGGTGCGCTCGACGAGATCACACGCAACCGGCTCGATATGGAACTACGCGCGCTGTGGCAACGAGGCAAACTGACGGTCCTTTTTGTCACGCACAGCATTCACGAGGCGGTGTTTCTTTCCAATCGGGTGGTGGTGATGTCTGCACGTCCGGGACGACCCATCGGTGAACAGTGCATCGATGGTAGCGTCGCGCGCGATGATGCTTTTCGAGTAACCCGCGAATTCGCCGAGCACGCTCAGCGCTTGAGCGCGCTGCTGGCCAATGCGCCAGCGAAGGAATCGGCTTGAAGGAACCGTCTCGTTTGTTCGCACCCGTCGTGGTGGGCTTCACTGTCCTCGCCGCCTGGCATGCCTGGGTGGTGCTCAAGGAGATCCCGGTTTATCTCGTGCCGTCCCCGTGGGTGGTGTGGAAGACCTTATTGTCGGATTGGGATCTGCTTTCGCGTTCGTTATGGATCACCATGGAAATCGCGGCGGCCGCGCTGTTCAGCGCCATAGTGCTGGGCGTCATCAGTGCTTTCTTGTTCGTGCAGAGCCGCTGGATAGAGGCCAGCTTCTTTCCTTACGCGATCTTGCTGCAGGTGACGCCCATCGTCGCGGTCGCGCCCCTCATCATCATCTGGGTCAAGGATCCTTTTCTGGCTCTCGTCGTGTGCGCCACCATCGTGGCCTTGTTCCCCATCATTTCAAATACGACCTTGGGATTGCGCAGCGTTGACACGGGATTGCTCGATCTATACCAGCTCTACGGCGCCGGCCGTTGGCAGACCTTGCTGCGACTGCGCATCCCAAGTGCTTTGCCTTATTTCTTCGCAGGGCTTAGAGTATCGAGCGGGCTGGCGCTGATCGGAGCGGTGGTGGCGGAATTCATCGCGGGCACCGGTGGAACATCCTCGGGGTTGGCGTACCAGATTCTGCTGTCAGGCTTGCAGCTCAACATCCCGCGATTGTTCGCGGCGCTGGTGTTGATTACCCTGACCGGAGTGGCCCTGTTTGCGGCCGTATCGGGATTGTCCAAACTGGCACTGGCGCACTGGCATGAGAGCGAGATCAGGCGCGAGGTATAACAACTCATAAAAAGGTAACTAGCATGCAACGACCACTTCCTTATCGATGGAGCGCGCTTCTAGGCGTCGTCCTGAGCCTTTGTCTTGCGGGCCTCGCGAGGGCCGAATCCACCAAATTCGTGTTCCTTACCAATTGGCTGGCGCAGGCCGAGCATGGTGGCTTCTATCAGGCGCTCGCCGAAGGCACCTATTCGCGCAACGGACTGGACGTGGAGGTGCGCATGGGCGGACCGCAGGTCAACGTGATGCAATTGCTGCTCGCCGGCCAAGCCGATGCGGTGATGGGCTACGACCTGCAGATCATAAAGGGGATCGAGCAAGGCTTGCCTCTGGTAACCGTAGGCGCCACCTTTCAGAAGGACCCCGCGGTGTTGATCTCCCATCCGCCGGCCCAGTCCATCAACGATTTAAAGGGCCGCACCCTGCTCATCGGCCAGGCCAGCGAAACCACGTTCTGGCCTTGGGCCAAAGCCAAGTATGGTTTCACCGACGCGCAGAAACGCCCCTATGCATTCAGCGTTCAACCCTTCCTGGTAGACAAGAACGTGGTGCAGCAAGGCTATGCCACCTCGGAACCGTACTCCATCGAAAAAGGCGGTGTGAAGCCGGTCGTGTTTCTGTTGGCCGATGAAGGCTATCCGCCCTATGCGCAAACCATCGTCGTATTGGAGAAGACACTGAAGGAGAAACCCGCCGCCGTCAAGCAGTTTCTGCAAGCCACGGCCGAGGGCTATAAAAGTTATCTGGCCAACCCCACGCCAGGCAATGCACTGATCAAGAAGTCCAATCCCGCAATGGAGGATGCCCTTTTGGCCTTCGGCGTGGCGAAGATGAAGGAATACGGATTGGTGACGGGAGGAGACGCGAAGAAGCAGGGAATATTGACGATGACCGATGCGCGCTGGAAACAAACCTTCGATTTCATGGTTGGCGCCGGGTTGGTCAAACCCGAGGTGAACTACAAGAAGGCCTATACCTTGGACTTGGTCAAACAGGTCAAGGTATTGCCCTAGATCTCATAGAGGTCGATGGTCAGCACGAATCGATTGTTGTCGTCGCGACCCAGCATGAGTTTCATGGGGACTTCCTGGACTGCCTTGCGATATGCATCCACTTGCGCTCGAACGGTCACGGTGAAGGTCAGCACTTTGGTACCCAGCGTGGTAACGTCGGCCTCGCCAGCGCGGGCTTTGACGGCATCCTGGGCGGAGTTGACGATGCACTTGACCCTTTCGATCTGGTCGTCGGCTTCGACTTCGCAGCCTTCCGGATACCACGCCACACTGGATTCCCAAGCTGCCTTGGTCATGGCCAGCGGTACTTGAAAGCCGGCGGGGTTGCCATATTCCGTGATGTCGAACAGCATTCCGCGACGCAATGCTTGGCTGCGCGGCAGTTTCACTGGGGTTGCGGTGGATACTTGCTGCATGGATCGCTCGCTGTGGAAACACTCATGGAGCGACTCAAGGCAATGGTTGTACCAGTGACATTTTTGCAAATCAGTATCTAAGCATTCAGGACCTTACTTACCTATTGTGAATCGGATATGTCCATGTTTTCGATGCGCCACCTGCCCCTATTCGTAGCGCTACTAGTCGTCGCCTGTAGTAAAGAGGAGAAAGCCGCCCCGAGTGCGGGACCGCCTCCCGCCACGCCGGTGAGTGTGGCGCAAGTGGTCGAAAAGGAAATCGAAGAATGGGATGAGTTCACCGGCAAATTGGAAGCCGTGGGCAATGTCGTCATCCGGTCGAGGGTCAGCGGTGCCATACAAAAGCTCCATTTCAAGGAAGGCAATGAGGTTAAACAAGGCGATCTGTTGTTCCAGATCGATCCGCGGCCTTTCGATGCCGAATTGAGCCGCGCCCAGGCTGACGCAGCGCGTGCGAATGCGCAGGTTGAACTTGCGCGCGCGCAACTGGCACGCTCGGAAGAATTGGTGAAGTCGGGCTTCATCTCCAAGCAAGGCTTGGATGAGAAGATTCACGCCGAACGCGAGGCCCTGGCAAACCTGAAATCAGCGCAAGCCTCCATAACGACTGCCAAGCTCAATCTGGACTACGCCCGCGTGCGTGCGCCCATCTCAGGGCGCATCGGCCAAGCCCAGGTAACGGTGGGCAATATGGTTTCGGGAGATGGCGCGGGCACCGCCACCGTTCTCACCAGCATTGTGTCCCTCGATCCGATCCACGCCTACTTCGAAGCTGACGAGCAGATTTTTCTGAAGTACGGGCAGATGGCGAGGGACGGTCAGCGCCCAAGCTCCCGCACCACGCGCAACCCGGTGCTGATGGGCCTTTCCAACGAAGAAGGGTTTCCGCACAAGGGGCACATGGACTTCGTCGACAACCAACTCAACGCCGCCACCGGCACCATTCGCGCACGCGCGATATTCGACAATAAGGAACGCCGCTTCACGCCGGGCCTATTCGCGCGCATCAAGCTCGTGGGCAGCAACAGCTATCAGGCAACGCTTATCAATGATCGCGCGGTGGGGACGGATCAAAGCAAGAAATTCGTTCTGCTTGTGGGCGAGGGCAACGCGCTGGCCTATCGTGAAGTCAAACTGGGTCCCATGGTGGACGGTCTGCGCATCGTACGCAGCGGTTTGAAGGGGGGAGACAAGATCGTGGTCAACGGACTGCAAAGAGTACGTCCGGGCATGCAGGTGGCACCGCAAATAGTACCCATGGAAGGCGGCGACAAAGCGCCTGCACCAGTTGCCGAACCACAAAAATCCTAACGCAGGGCGAACATGAAATTCTCGCGGTTCTTTGTCGACCGTCCCATCTTTGCCGGTGTACTGTCGATCTTCATTTTCATCGCCGGCGCCATCGCGCTGTTTCGCCTTCCGATCAGTGAATACCCCGAGGTCGTTCCGCCCACCATCGCAGTGCGGGCGGTCTATCCCGGCGCCAGCCCCAACGTCATCTCCGAGACCGTTGCCGCGCCGCTGGAAGAAGCCATCAACGGCGTAGAGAACATGCTCTACATGTCGTCCCAGTCCACCACCGATGGCGTAATGAATCTGACGGTGACGTTCAAGTTGGGGACCAATGTAGACACGGCCCAAGTGCAGGTGCAGAACCGCGTATCGCAAGCCTTGCCGCGTCTGCCCGAAGATGTGCGCCGCTTCGGTGTGACCACCACCAAAAGCTCCCCTGACCTGACCTTGGTGGTGCACTTGCTGTCGCCGGACAACCGCTACGACATGGTGTACCTGCGCAACTTCGCGGTGCTCAATGTAAAGGACTCGCTTGCACGTATACCCGGCGTGGGTCAGTCGATGGTATTCGGCGCGGGCGATTACTCCATGCGGGTATGGCTCGATCCTCAAAAAGTCGCCGCTCGCAACCTGACCGCCTCCGACATCGTGCGCGCGGTCCGCGAACAGAACGTGCAAGTGGCTGCGGGCACGATCGGCGCGCCACCCGCACCGCCCGGCGTCGATTTTCAGCTGACGATCGAAGCAGCCGGCCGGTTGGTGTCCGAAGAACAGTTCGGGGAGATCATTCTCAAGGCCGACCAAGACGGTTCCTTGACGCGGCTGAAGGACGTCGCGCGCATCGAATTGGGCGCCAGCGATTACGCACTGCGCAGCCTGCTCAACAACAAGGATGCGGTGGCGGTGGTGATATTCCAGGCACCTGGCTCCAACGCCATCGAACTCTCCGACCAAGTGCGTGCCAAGATGGAGGAACTGAAGAAGAGTTTCCCCGAAGGCGTGAGCTACGAAATCATCTACGACCCCACGGTGTTCGTGCGCGATTCCATCAAGGCCGTCATCATCACCTTGCTGGAAGCCATTTCGCTGGTGGTCATCGTAGTGATTCTGTTCCTGCAAACGTGGCGCGCTTCCATCATCCCGCTGTTGGCCGTGCCGGTGTCCATCATCGGGACTTGCGCGTTGATGCTGGGCTTCGGATTCTCCATCAACGCACTTTCCCTGTTCGGGCTGGTGCTCTCCATCGGTATCGTAGTGGACGACGCCATCGTCGTGGTGGAAAACGTCGAACGCAATATCGAGCTGGGAATGTCGCCGCGTGACGCAGCCTATAAGGCCATGGACGAGGTGAGTGGCCCGATCATCGCCATCGGCTTGGTACTGTGCGCGGTATTCGTCCCCATCGCCTTCATTTCGGGGTTGACCGGCCAGTTCTACCGGCAGTTCGCACTCACCATCGCGATTTCCACCATCATCTCCGCGATCAATTCGCTGACTTTGAGCCCGGCGCTATGCGCGATATTGCTCAAGCCACACGACGCCAAGAAAGATTGGGGAACGCGCATACTCGACCTTCTGTTCGGGTGGGTGTTTCGTCCCTTCAATCGCTTTTTCAGGCGTTCCTCCGAAAGCTATTCCGACGCCACCGGAAGTGTCCTGACTCACAAATCGGTCGCCATAATCCTCTACGTGGTGATGATCGTCGCCACCGCCTACTTGTTCAAGCTGGTTCCCACCGGCTATGTGCCGGATCAAGACAAGAACTACTTGATCGGCATCGCGCAACTACCCGACGCCGCATCGCTGGATCGCACCGACAAGGTCATCCGTCGCATGTCGGATATCGCGTTGAAGCATCCCGGCGTGGCGCATTCCGTCGCGTTTCCAGGCCTGTCCATCGCCGGCTTTTCCAACGCACCCAATTCCGGAATCGTTTTCTTCACATTGAAGAACTTCGAGGAACGTACCGGTCCGGGCATGACCGGCGTCGAGATCGCAGGCGCACTCAACCAACAACTCTCCGTTATCGAAGACGGCTTCATTTTCGTGCTGCAGCCGCCCCCCATTCTGGGATTGGGAACCAGCGGCGGCTTCAAGATGATGGTGGAGGACCGCGCCTCGCTCGGCCGCGACGAGTTGTATCGAGTGACCAATGAGCTCATGAACAAGGCGCGCGCATCCAACCTGATCAATCCCTACGCCACTTACTCCAGCTTCCAGATCAACGTACCGCAACTGCACGCCGATATCGATAGAGCCAAAGCCAAACAGCTTGGCGTATCGGTCAGCGACGTGTTCGAGACCATGCAGATTTACCTGGGCTCGCTCTACGTCAACGACTTCAACCGCTTCGGGCGCACCTATCAGGTAATCGCCCAAGCCGACGGCCCCTATCGTGCTCACGCCGAGAACATTTCACTGCTCAAAACGCGCAATGCGTCTGGCGAGATGGTGCCCTTGGGTTCCGTGCTCAAAGTCGATCAGAGTTTCGGGCCCGATCGCGCCATTCGCTACAACGCCTATGCCGCCGCCGATATCAACGGTAGTCCGTTGCCTGGCTTCAGCTCCGGTCAAGCGCAGGCGCTGATGGAACAGCTGGCAAAGGAAACCCTGCCCAACGGTATGGTGTTCGAATGGACAGAGCTCACCTTCCAGCAGATCCTCGCCGGCAACACCGCGGCCTTCGTTTTCCCGCTGTGCGTGTTGCTCGCCTTCTTGGTGCTGGCTGCGCTCTACGAAAGTTGGACCCTGCCGCTGGCTGTGGTGATGATCGTCCCCATGGGTGTCCTCTCGGCCATGACCGGCGTATACCTGTTCGGCAAGTTTGGTTACGGCGGCGACAACAATATCTTCACGCAGATCGGCGTTATCGTGCTGGTGGGGCTAGCCTGCAAGAACGCTATTCTGATCGTGGAGTTCGCGCGTGAGTTGGAGCATCGCGGCCGCAGCGTCTATGACGCCGCACGCGAGGCGGCGAGGATGCGGTTGCGCCCCATCCTGATGACTTCCTTCGCGTTCATCATGGGCGTGTTCCCCTTGGTCGTCACCACCGGCGCCGGCGCCGAAATGCGCCGCGCCATGGGCATCGCCGTGTTCTCGGGCATGCTGGGCGTCACCTTCTTCGGGTTGTTTCTGACGCCGGTGTTTTATGTGTTGTTGCGCGGTCGCTTGCGCAGAGACGCGAAAAACTAGCCATGCTTCGCTTTGCCATTTCCAGATTCGCAAGCACCACTCTCGCCTATCTTTGTTGCGTGATCGCTCCCGCAGCGCATGCGCAAGAGCTTACGTTGCGAGCGCTCTCCGCTTTTCCGGAAGGCACATTCTTCTCTAAGAACTTCGAGCGCATGATCGAGAAAATCAATCGCGAGGGCAAAGGCGTGCTGCAGATCCGTTACGTCGGCGGACCCAAAGCCATTCCCACCATGGAAGCAGGCAATGCCCTGCGCAGTGGCGTCGTGGATCTGGCCAACATCTCGAGCGCCTTCTACGCCGGCCTTCTGCCCGAGGGCGATGCCCACAAACTCGCGCGCGTTTCTACTGCGGATCAGCGGAAGAATGGCGCCTGGGAATATTTCAATCGCCTGCACAACGACAAGGTGAATGCGTGGTATCTCGCCAAGCAACACGGCAACGTGCCCTTCCACCTCTACGTCAACAAACCCATCAAGGGCGCGGATCTGACGGGACTTAAAATTCGCGTGACACCCGTCTATCGGGATTTCTTCAGCGCGCTGGGTGCCACCACCGTCACCACCGCCCCGGGTGAGATTTACACCGCACTGGAGCGTGGCGTGGTGGACGGCTACGGTTGGCCGAGCGTGGGTATCTTCGACTTAGGTTGGCACGAGCGCACCAAGTACCGCCTGGACCCTTCCTTCTACGCGGTGGATGTCACCGTCCTGGTCAATCTCACCAAGTGGAAGAGTCTCAACACCTCGCAACAAAAGCTGCTCAGCGATACGGCGCTATGGTTGGAGGGACTGGATAAGGAGAACGAAGCGCTGATGGCGAAGGAGATCGAACGCCAAGCCCAAGCGGGTATCACCGTCATTCGCCTGGAGGGCGCCGAAGCTAAGCGTTACCTTGAGCGCGCCTACCAGATCGGTTGGGACAATCTCGCCAAGGTGAGCCCCGTGCACGCGCCGAAATTGCGTGCGCTGTTGGATAAACCATGACCGACTGTTGGCGGAAGGCGCTGCGCTTTTCCACCCTAAGTGTTCAACTCGTATTCCCCGCGCTCTTGGCGCGGGGGCAAACGTCGGGGGTTTCCAAAGGGGGCGAAGTGATTGGTACGTAGCCCCCCTTTGGTCAATTTAGTCAAGGGCGGGGTCAATACCCCGCCCGCGAAGTCCCCTTTATTCACTTCGGTCAC
>JANNFC010000345.1:0-2741 GCA_031379405.1 Betaproteobacteria bacterium
CGATGATGGGGAGTGCGACCATGACTATGGCGGCATTGGAAGAGCGCTACGCGGCGAATCTGCATGGGGTGTTGTCGTGTTTTGATCGAATCATCATTGTCGGCACGTTGCCCGGAGCGTGCTACGCGCAAGGGATGACGAGCTACCTGTACGCGCACGGTATTCGCGTCTTTGACTACCCGCGATTTGCCGAGCCGCTGCGGGAGCGCATTCGAGAGCGGGCGCAGGAAGTCTGTGTTGCAGCGGGGATTGAAATCGAGCACGTGAGCAAGAGGCACATCCGCAAGGAAGAACTGGTGGCGCGTGTGCTCGCCGGACGAGGCGATGCGCCGGGGTTGGTGCATGTGCTCTCGGCGATGCAGGCGTGTGCGAGCTACAAGCCGTGGCACAACAAGAGCAGCGGCAAGACGTACCTGCGCCCCGATCAGGGGAAGTGCCTGCACTACTACTTTTACTTCATCGACGAAGAACTGGGCCTGTGCTATCTGCGTGTGCCCACCTGGGCGCCGTTCGGCCTGCAGTTCTACTGCAACGGCCATAGCGCCTTGGCGAGGGCGCTCAAGCGCGAGGGCATCGAGTACGCACAAGCGGACAACGCCTTTCTTCGCATCAGCAACCTTGATCGGGCACAGGCCCTGGCCGATGCCTTCAGTCCCGATGTGCTGCACCGGCGAGTGGATCGCTACGCGCAATGGCTGTGTCCGGTGCTTGACGTGTTCGGCCAAGCCTACCACTGGAGCATCCGTCAGGCCGAATACTCCACCGACCTGATGTTCCGCAGCGAGCACATCTTGGTGCCGCTGTATGACGCCATATCGCGTCAGGCCGTGCTTGCCGCTAATGCGGAGCAGGTTTCCGGATTCTTGGGTAAAAAGGTGACACCACAGTTGGCGCAAGAAATCGGCTCGCGGCTGTCCACGCGTATCGAGGGTCGGTGCATCAAGCACTACATGGGCGCGGCCGGCGTCAAGGTGTATGACAAGTTCTCCCGGGTGTTGCGGATCGAGACGACCGTCAACGACCTGGGTTTCTTCAAGCACCACCGCAAGGTGGAACATAAGGACGGGCACACGACTCGCGAACTGGCTCCGTTGAAGAAGACCATCTACAGCCTGATCGATTTGCGCGAGATTCTGTTGGGTTGCAATCAGCGCTACCTGGCGTTTCTGTCCAGCCTCGAGGATCCAAGCGCCGGCGAGCGTGATCTGCAGCGCTTGAGTCAGCCGCGCTTGGGCTCTGATCCCAGCGTCAAGGGACTCAATTTCTTCAATGCCCCCGAGCACACGCTGCTGCGTACCTTGCAACTGGGAAAATTCAACATCCACGGCTGGCGTCGCGCCGATTTGCTGGCGCACTTGCACATCACTCCATCGGCAATCTCGCGACAACTCAAACGCCTTCATGTACTCGGACTGATCAAGAAAGTCGCGCATACCTACCGCTACTATCTGACTCGCATGGGGCGTGCTGCCATCGCTGCCGCCTGCTCGCTGACACGATTCAACATCGTTCCCGCCATGGCGGCTACCCATTGAACTCTTCTCATAATCTGTCAAGACTAAACTTGTTAGTGACTAACAGTCCGCAAGATTGCCGTGATCCTATGATCCTATTGAGTAAACAGCAATGGCCCGAATTGCGGGTGTCGGGAGCATGCTTCGCTTGTTGTCGCCGCGGTGAATGCGGCGATCGCCGGCAACTATGTTGAGGTAAATACTCCGTAATCCCGGTTACCAAGGCGGGTCTCACGAAGGGTAAGTTTTGCGAAACCACGAAGACCCAAGCGGGGCGAGGTTTTCAGAGAAATTTAGCTTCTACTCATACGTAATTCTTGACACGCGTTACGTTGCGGATTACGGTATGTCATGATCCGTTCGATCAAGCATAAAGGATTGCGTCGTTTGTTCGAAGACGACGATCCGCGCGGGGTGATCCCCGAGCATGCGGAAAAGCTACGCGACATACTGGCGCGTATGAACGCGGCGCGGGAAGTTGCGGACATGGACTTGGCGGGCTTTCGCCTGCATTCGCTCAAAGGCGCTTTGAAAGGGTTTTGGGCGGTGACGGTACGCGCAAACTGGCGAGTGATTTTCCGCTTTGCTGAGGGCGATGCCAGCGACGTTGATTATGTTGACTACCATTGATGGAGATATGACCATGCTGATGAAAAATCCCCCCCACCCCGGGGGCGTCGTGTTGAGGGAGTGCATTGAGCCGTTAGGCTTGAGCATTACTGCGGCGGCTGCCGCCCTTGATGTGACGCGCACTACGCTTTCGGAACTGGTGAACGGCAAACGCGGCATTTCCCCGGAAATGGCGGTGCGACTCTCAAAGGTGTTCGGCGGGAGTGCTGAAAGCTGGCTAGTGCAGCAAGCGCAGTACGACCTTGCGCAGGTCAAGGCCGATCGGCTGAAGCTCAAACGCTTGGAACTGGCGTAGGTCAGGGCAGGTTTTAGGCGATTTTGTCCCTAAATTGACGGGCAGGAATCGACCCAAAGTACGCATTCAACACGGGTTGATTGAACGTCGGTTGTGCAGCGCATGGCGGCCATTCGACTGAGCGATCACAAGTCCGCGTGGCATTGAAACTGCCGACACTCCGAGTCGCGTTTCAGTTGTTCGAATACCGCCGCGCAATGTGTCACTGCTGGCCAACGGTGCTCAGCGCCGGTTGCAGACTGGACCGCCGTAAGCCATTTGTATCCGCAATTGCGCTACGCTGTAAACTCAGTAGCCCGAGC
>JANNFC010000349.1:0-6602 GCA_031379405.1 Betaproteobacteria bacterium
CCAGGACCCGGACAAACCCACCAGGATCCCCCTTCGGGGAAACGTCCATGTTTCCTTCGGCATCGGAGGAAGCAATGAGCAGAAAAGGGCACTTGGCGATAAACGCTCGACAGTGTACGTCCAACGCAACTACTTGTTTTCGCAGGACACGATGACTGGGAATTCCGATCACTGCGCGAAACTGAGCTTCGGTGGAGACCACTTCGCGGAATCGTGTATTCATATGACCTCCCCAAATTGCAACCGCGCCTCGGCGCGTCCGGTTGACTGCAGAGTTAGGCTGTAAACGACGTAGCATGCGGTGGTAAACCCATTTCTTTGCGAGCGGGGGAGCGTAAACCTGGGCGAGAATGATTGCAACATTGACTCATTGCGATGCTTGGCTCGCGCAAACCTGAGCGAGAATGTTTGCGACACTACGATGCGCGAATGGGAGCCCGGTAAGCCCCAGCCTTGTAAACGTGCTTGTCATGCCCGACAAGCTGCTCAACCGAATGTATTCAGACACGGCTTTGTCGTTTCCGGCACGGATGGCTTCGGATAGAAGCTCGTGGTCATGAGCCGGGATCACCCGTTGCGTGACGATGCCAGCTGCTTTCAAAAGACGAATACCGACGAAGGTGCAGATGATGCCTGAGACAAGAATCACGAGCGGCGCAAGGAAGAACGACATGAGGCGACCCACCATAGCCTGTGTGTCGCCTTCAATGTTCGGTCCCATGAGCCCAATACGGTGAAGGCCATAGGCCGAGAACAGCAGTAGCCCGAGAGCCGCAAATAGAAAAAGTAGACCAGCCATCGCAAACACCGCCCCGGGAGCAGACTTCGTTTCCATGCCATGTTCAATTTCGCTACTCTTTTGCCTTGATGCCCAAAGTTGAGATGATCTTTGCCCATTTGACACGCTCCTCAGCGAGGAAGGTAGAGAACTCTTCGGGAGTGCTCGCGTGCGCTTCCGAGCCCGAACTTTCCATAAGTTGCCGCATGTCCGGTGACATGATGACCTCACCAATGGCTGTGCTCAGGCGCTTGATTATCGGTGCAGGGGTACCAGCGGGCGCCCAGAAACCGCCCCAAACCACCAGGGTCGCGTCGGGGAGGCCAACCTCTGCCGCAGTAGGAACCTGCGGCAAAACTTTAAGCCGTTTGGGGCCAGTTTGCATCAAAGCTTTAAGCTTGCCCTCTTGGATGAACGGACCACTCGTTAATGGAAAGGAGAAAATGAGCGGAACATGACCCGCCACGACGTCTGCGAGGGCAGGTGCCTCGGACTTGTAGATGACTCCCTCGATATTGATGCCTGCGACATGCTTGAATATCTCAGCAGCGATGCCGGCATTTGTCCCCGCGCCCGGTGAGGCGTAGTTCAGCTTTCCGGGCTTGGCCTTGGCGAGACTGACCAATTCTTTTACCGTGGATACCCCGAGAGAAGGATGTGCGACCAAGACCAATGTGCCACTTGAGTACCGTGTAATTGGCTGGAAATCCTTGATGGGATCAAATGGCAGTGTCTTGACCATCGCCGGTGTGACCATGAAGGTACCACTGCTTGCCATTAGAACGGTATAGCCATCAGGCTTTGCTTTCGCGACCAGATCGGCGCCGATGATGGTGGTCGCACCTGGGCGATTGTCGATTACGATGGGCTGCCCGAGAACTTTTGAAAGGCGGTCGCCGATTTGCCGGGCACGAACATCGACAATAGAACCTGCGGAAAAGGGGACCACGATCTTGATGGCCCTGCTCGGATAGCGAGCAAGATCCTCGCTGCCGCTCTGACAGGGAATCGCGGCAAGCAGCACACAGAGTAGTGCGCAGATCGTTGTCGACTTCTTCATGTCAGTGCGTCCAAGAGATGTGGCTCATTAGGCTCGACACCGTGCTTTGTCCGCTGCAAGCACCCCGTTAGGCTGACGAGCAGAATACACGTGCTGGCACCCCTGCATACTTGATTGTCTGTAACTGATGTATCCGGACCTTATCATTACCAATGTTCCCGACCGCTCAACGCGGATTGATCGCGGCATCGTGGCGTGGCCCAGTAATCGAAAGCAATTCATTCGACCTTAACGCCAGCCTGCTTGATAACATTGGCCCAGTGCAACGTGTCTGCCTTGATCCTAGCGGCGAAATCTTCAGGTGTGGTGGCGTACACCGTGCTACCAAAGCTTTCGACGAATTCAACGTACTCTTTTGATTTCAGCGCTGCCGTAAAGTCCTTGTGAAGCCGAGCAATAATCGCGGGCGCCGTGCCGCTAGGCACCACGTATCCATACCAAGCGGTAATCTCAAACCCAGGTACGCCCACTTCAGCTGCAGTTGGTATTTCAGGTAGCGCGGGCTTTCGGTGATCACCTACCACGGCCAGGGCACGAATCTTCCCGGACAAAATGTGAGGGGCCATCATGGACGCATATTCAACAGCTGTATCAATTTGACCACCAATTAGGTCAGTTGCAACTTGCGGGTTGTTCTTGTAAGGCACGTGCAGCATCTGCACGCCAGTCAACTGCCCGAACAACTCCATTGCCAGATGCTGCGGTGAGCCCATGCCGGGAGATCCATACGTTACCCTCCCTGGACGTGCTTTCGCGTAGGCAACCAACTCCGAAACAGTCCGCACGGGTAGGCTAGGATTCACGAGCAAGATTGGTTGCCCACCAGCAGCTAGCGTGACTGGCGCGAAGTCTCTCACCGGATGATATGGCATATTCGAGAACAAACTTTGATTCGTGCAGAGATGGCTTACTGCCGCCAAGAGCACGGTATAACCATCAGGCTTGGCCTTGGCTACTGCCTCGGCTGCTATGAACCCGTTTGCACCAGGACGATTGTCGACGATAACGGGTTGCCCAAGTGATCTGCTCAGTTTGTCCGAGATCTTTCGGACCGCGATATCGAGAACTCCCCCGGCGGCTCCTGGAACGACGATACGAACTGGTTGGCTGGGGTAGTCGTCAGCTCGTGCTCCCGTAACGAACCATAATGAGCACAACAACGTGACTAGCCAAGCTTTGAAGAGAGTTCTCACCTTGTCTTCCTCCTTCTTTAGGTTGATTCACAACATGCTTCTTGTGTGTTGGATGCGGAGGCTACCTTTACCAACCTAGCACAGGGAAGTGCAGAGGCATATATGACTAAAGTTATACGTGAACGTCATGTGTAACGGGAGGCCTAAGGACCCGCGCAGGTATAACTTGCCCAGTTTGGCGACCTGCTCGCCACGACGCTCGCTCAGAAAATACATCATGTTATTTTTGCGCGACGCCTAACGCCAAAGCTCAGCGGCGCATGAAGGCGGGCAACGCCCGCCGTAGGGCGTCCGCTGTAGCGCAATGTTGGGCGTCAATGTTGATCATCAACGATGAATCTGTCATTTCTGTTTCTCATGATAGCGAGTGTACTATCGGAGATAGGGAAACTGCGCTAGCGGCTATGAGGACCGATAGATGATGATTCACTCAAGACGCGCGTGTGTCAAGGCGCTCGGGCTGAGCATATTCACTGGATTCTCGCCACGCCTGTTCGCCGATGATTTTCCGAATCGCGCGGTGAAGATTATTGTTCCGGCTTCAGCTGGTGGTGGGAGCGACACTACGGCGCGAATGCTCGCCGGGCCTCTCAAGGAGGCGTTTAGGCAAGCGATTGTTGTCGATAATAGGCCGGGAGCGGCAGGGAATATTGCAGCGGACTTGGTGGCGAAGGCACAGCCGGACGGTTATACGTTGCTAATGGGGCATAGCGGAATCGTTGGCACCAATCCGCACATGTATGAGAAGCTGTCGTACGACCCAATAAAGGATTTGACGCCGGTTGCACCGCTTTTTCGGACTTGGGCTTTTCTGTTCGTACCTGCAAGCTCTCAAATCAAGACCGTAAGAGACCTTCTCCAAGTAGCGAGAGCGAAACCAGGTGCCCTAAACTATGGCTCCTCTGGAATAGGCTCTATCCAGCACATTGGAATGGAGCTTTTCAAGCATCAGGCCGGGATAGATTTGACTCATGTGCCGTACAAAGGAAGCGCCCCGATGACGGCTGCGCTACTCGGGGGGGAAATTGATGTCACCTTGGACTTCGCCATCCCTGCAATGGCACACGTGGACGCGGGTAAGCTCCGGGTATTGGGAGTGGCCAGCCCGAAGCGATTGGCGCCATATCCAAATATTTCAACGGTTTCCGAAGCAGGAGTGAAGGATTTTTCCGTAGATGTTTGGGTTGGAATATTCTCGACTGCAGGAACTCCCAAGTCGGTTGTGGAGCGGATAAATCGGGAGATAGGAAAAGCGATGCAGCAGCCCGCTTTTCAAGAATACATGCGACAGCGCGGTGGGGAAGAACTTCGCGGCACGCCAGAACAATTCGCGACCTTGGTGAAAGACGAATACGACCGAGGTGGCAAACTCGTCAAACTATCTGGTGCGAAAGCCGAATGATCTGATCCCCTGTGGGTCGTGCGCCGTACTGGTCATTCATGATTTGGTGGCGGTCAACAAACGGTTCGGCACACTGTTGTTGACGCCCAACGCAAAGGTAACCGGCCCTGTAGGGTCCGGTTGAGCGACCTGTAGGTTGGACTTTCATTTGACCGAGCCGGAGTACAGACTTACTGCCTCTTGTACGTATTTCAGATCCTGGTACTTCTTCTCGATCTGGTCATAGATCTTGGGCATCACCACTGGCGCAGCGTCTTCGAGTCTGTCCAGTAATGTGCGCATTGAGTCAATCTCCTCCGTCGAAGGCTCAGTACCTTGACTCAGTCGAACCTTGTTCTGCTCAAGGAGGCGAATCGCGGCTTTGTACTTCACTCCAGCGCTTCGGTGTTTGTCCGACCGGCCACCGAAGTCCATAAACGTCTGTAGTGCGGCGAGCACTGCAGCCGCAATGCTCAGTATGCCGACCCAAAGTGCAGGAACCTCCTTCGATGAGAGGGCTGAAAAGACGGACGTCCCGACGATCGTCGAGACGACTAACGACGGGATGCCCAGTGCGTACTGGCCCTTTGCATACAAGCGTGCGGCAACGTCGTGCCTATCGCGGCACTTATGGGAATGGATTAGCCATCCATTCAATAGTTCGCCAATAGCTGCCGGCGAGAACAGCTTCTTTTCTTCGGCCACGGGACACCTCCATGTATTTAGGGTTGGATTGGGTTCTTACTCGCTAAGCGTTACACACCCCTGCTGTTCCCTGTGTGCCAATATGACGTGCAACACCTACCCGAGACTAATTAGAGTACAAAGGTAGGAACCCACATCATGAAGAAACCAATGAAAGTTGTACCACTGCGTGCGAAGAATGCTGTTGCGCTGGACGCCCCCTCGCAAGGAGCCCGAAGGGCGAGTGAAGAGGGGGCGTCCAGCGCCGCGCCGAAAAATCCGGAGGTGGTGGCGGTGGCCCGTCGGCGGCAGTTCTCGCCCAGCGAGCGGCGGCGAATTCTCGCGGCCGCGGATCGATGTACCGCGCCAGGATCAATCGGTGCGCTGTTGCGCCGAGAAGGGATCTATTCCTCGCACCTTTCCACGTGGCGTCGGCAACGTGCTGCACAAGAAGGCCAGGGACTCGAAGGCGCCAAGCGCGGGCCGAAGCCCAACCCGGCGATTGCCGAAGCACATCGCACCGCAAAACTCACTCGGGAGATCGATCGGCTGCGTCGTGAACTCGAGAAGGCACAACTGATCATTGATGTCCAAAAAAAAGTGGCTGCCTTGCTCGGCCTGCAAACGAGAGCGAACTGGAACGAGGAGCCCGCATGAATGCCGTGGCGCAACTTGTTCCCGAGGTGGGTATCGCGCGTGCCTGTGCGGTGATGGGCGTGAATCGCTCGGCGCTCTACCGCCAGCGTACGCGCTCTCGTGCTCCGGTAGTGATAGACATGGAACAGATCAGCTCCGATCTGGTGCCGCCGCGCCGACCGCGCCCTGGACCGCCGTTGGCCTTGAGCGAGATCGAACGCCAATGCGTGCTCGATACGCTCAACAGCAAGCGCTTCGCCGATTGCTCCCCCGCACACACCTACGCCACCTTGCTCGACGAGGGAATTTACTTGGGCTCGGTGCGCACCATGTATCGGCTGCTCGAGAAGTGCGATGCGGTCCGCGAGCGACGCAATCAGTTGACCCATCCCACGTACACCAAACCAGAACTCCTCGCGGTGCAACCCAACGAGGTGTGGTCCTGGGATATAACCAAATTACGCGGTCCCCAGAAGTGGTCCCACTTCCATCTCTACGTCATCCTGGACATCTTCAGCCGCTATGTCGTGGGCTGGATGATCGCTCGAGGTGAGAGTGCGCAGTTGGCCAAGAAACTCATCGCCCAAACCATTGCCAAGCACGATATCGCCCCAGGACAACTTACCCTGCACGCCGATCGCGGCACCAGCATGCGATCCAAACTCGTGGCCGAGTTGCTCGTCGACCTGGATGTTATCAAGACCCATAGTCGTCCTCACGTCTCCGACGATAATCCATTCTCCGAAGCCCAATTCAAGACCCTGAAGTACCGCCCGGAATTCCCTGATCGATTCGGCTCCATTGCCGATGCACGCGCGCACTGCCAAGCGTTCTTCCAGTGGTACAACGCCACGCATCGACACTCAAGCA
>JANNFC010000358.1:0-1748 GCA_031379405.1 Betaproteobacteria bacterium
TGTGGCTGCGCCTGCGACGACCGCGGAGCATATCGCTGGCGCAACCAAATTCCTGTCAGTCGAGGTGGGAAAGGATCCTTGGCATCGAGATGGCTGGCTGTTCCAGACAATTTCTTGGATTGCCGCGCGTCAGAATGGACAGGGCGCGATCACCCGTGCTCCGCACGCGATCAAGGCGCACAAGGGCTTTGACGGCATGCAGCTTGAGATCGGCTCCGATGGTGTCTCGGTGGTTGCGGTGGTGGTCTTCGAGGACAAAGCGACGTCCGATGCCAAGGCAACCATCCAGAACAAAGTCTGGCCAGGTATCGTAGCATTAGAAGCCGGCGAGCGCCTTGCCGAACTTACACACGAGACGAGCGCCATGCTTGAAGCCCACCAGCATCTCAACCCCGAACTCGATATCGATACCGCTATCGCAAATATCCTCTGGCAGGAAGCGAGACGCTACCGCGTGAGCATCACGATCGACGACGAACATCTGACGCCCGATGCGCGTGCCGCATTGTTCAAGAATTTCGACGTGAAGGCGCCCGGGGACGTCAAGCGCCGACGCGCGGAGACCATATATATTCCGCAGTTGCGCTTGTGGATGGAGGCATTCGCACAGCGCACAATCGGACTTCTCGCAATGGTGCCGGTACATGTTTGATCCAATCACTGCTGCGTTGATCGGTTCGGCCCCACCGCTCGATGGCCTCGATCTCGAAAATTTGCCAAAGGTTCTGACTGAAGCCTTTGCCGATATCGTCTCCGCACGCATTCGGTTGCGCGGAAACGTTGGCGGCCAGGAAAGTCCAGAACTTTCCAAGACGCTACATGAGCTGCGCCGCCTTGCGGCGACGCATGAAGCCTATGTCGCGCTATTGCCAGATCGTGACAATCGTACCGCTGCCGCACTCGTCGCAGCGTTGGCGCATGAGGCTTGCTTGCTGGGCCGCAAATGGAGTGAGCAGGATCGCAGCCGAGTAGATGGGGCGATGCTATCCCCAGAAATCAGCGCTGCATTGCTGTTTCTGGTCGCCGAAGCCCATGCTGACGCAGCCGAGACTGCCAAGCGCATCCGATCCGATGGCGAAGGCAGCAGTGCCGCCGAGCGCACTCTCCTCACATCGATCAGGTTTCTTGCCCAAGGCCGGATTCACACCATCGGCGCGTTGGAAATCCCTGATCTTTCCGATTCAGGGGAGGACCATGCCGATCTCGCACTGCAGGCCTTGCTCCTTATGCTGCTCAATGGTGTCAAACGGTTGGCGCTCCAACTTAGTCGGCGAGACGATGTACCGATTGAAGCAGGCGGCATCGAGACGGCAGCGGCGATTTTTCTTCGGGTGAAAGCGCTGTGTGCTGAACCAATCCATGGAGTTTTTCCACATGGCGATCCCGTCTTCAGTCTATTCCCGGGCCCATTGCATCTCGCCAACCTGCTGCTTTCAGTAGAGAGTAATCTAGTCGAGACCGCACTGACTCGGATACCGACACCCGGTGGTATTGCGGAGGACGGATGGTGGCGAATCATACGCCGTATGGCGCGACAGCGCCCCTATCTCTGGCGCAATCATCGCGAGGCAATCGGGCGTGGCTATCTCGAACAAGGTGTTTCTTCGGCCATTAGCTTCCCAACCGGCGGCGGCAAATCGACGCTTGCCGAACTTAAGATCGCGACCGCACTGCTCCGTAGTGAGAAAGTCGTGTTCCTTGCGCCGACCCATTCGCTAGTCAGCCAGACCACCCGATCCCTCAAGAAC
>JANNFC010000399.1:0-3950 GCA_031379405.1 Betaproteobacteria bacterium
TTCTGAAGCTTCCTTGGAAGCTTTTTTTGGACACGATGCACGGGATGAATAGGACTAAGGGGATGGACTTGTGGTCGACCAGTGGGCTAGGAGCCTGTCGGACTTAGGATGATTCGGCTGCAACGGCGGGAAAGCGGTCCATATTTAGCCGCTTTCTCCTTACATATTCCCGATATGCGCGTCGAAATCATCGAAATCTGTCCTCGCTCTCCCACCGTTTCGCTATCGAACACCTAAGTCCGACAGGCTCCTAGGTGCTTCCAGGGAAGACGGGCCTGCGTTTCTCGAGGAAGGCGGCGACGCCTTCGCGCGCGTCGGGTGAGGCTTTTACGGCGCTGGCGGCCAACTCATGTACGGCTGCGAAGCGTTCGGTATCCAAGCTGGCGTTGAGCACGCGTTTGGCGACGCTGATGGCGGTGGAGGATTTTGATCCGATGGTGTTGCTGAGTTGTTGGACTCTTTGTTCGAGGTGGGCCGCGGGTAAGACCTCATTTACGAGTCCCCAGCGTTCCGCCGTGGTGGCGTCGATGGGCTCGCCGCTAAGGATCATTTGCTTCGCGCGTCCGGGGCCGATGATACTTTGCAGGCGCGTGCATCCCATCCATCCGGGAATGGCGCCGATGCCAACCTCGGGGAAACCCAGCTTCGCTTTGTCCGCCATCAGGCGAATGTCCGCGCACAACGCTACCTCCAAGCCTCCTCCATAGGTATCGCCATTGATATGTGCAATGACCACAGCATCCAAATTCGCCAGGCGTTGAAATACGCGATTGCCCTCGCCGATCCAGCGCCGACCCATGGCTTCGGGGGAGAGTTGGCCCCACTCGCTGATGTCGGCACCGGCGCAGAAAAAGCGTTCGCCAGCGCCACGAATCTGCACCACATGAACGGCGCTTTGTTCGATGCGCGTCAAGGCGGCGTCCAGTTGCTCGATCATGGACATCGTCAAGGCGTTGGCGCGACGCGGATTACTCACGCTCAGGCGCGCTACCTGAGCGTCGATGGCACATGCAATGGTTGGCGACTCAGACATGGCGGTGGTGAGGTAGGGTGGACAATGGCCGATATAGTAGCCAACGGATTGTCATTGAGCGAACACATCGATCGGAAACGTGCTTGCTGCGAATGTTGCAACGACGCACTACCTTAGCGCCATCGCCCGCACCTGACCAATGCTTGGCCTGAAGCGCATACGCTCGACAACATCGCGTTGCATGTCGATCCCTGGCGCGCATTCGATGAGTTCGACGTCCTCGGCGCTGAGCCGAAACACCGCGCGTTCGGTCACGTAAAGCACCTCCTGGCCCTGCTCGCGTGCACGCGACCCACTAAAAGAAATGTGCTTCACCTTTTCCACCAGCTTGGGAACCCGTCCGGGCGCACGGATGTGAAGACGACCATTGTCCATGGCGACCTCCAGTCCCTTCGCTTCGAAGGTGCCGCAGAACACGACCTTCTTCGCGCCTTGGGTGATATCGACAAACCCTCCCGGCCCGACGATATCGCTACCCAATCGGGATACGTTGACGTTGCCCTCGGCGTCCATCTCCCCCATGCCAAGAAAGGCCACATCGACACCACCACCGCTGTAGAAATCAAACTGATCCACGGACGCTATGATGGCCTGCGGATAGCGTGCGGCGCCGAACATGTTGCCGTCCATGAGCTGCCCATTGTGGATGCCTTGCTCAACGGATACCCAGGCATCGCCCCAGCGACCTTGCTCGAACAACACGCCGGGAATCGCGCCGGGAATGCCGTAGCCGAAATTCACCGACGCACCCGCAACGAGTTCGTGAGCGGCGCGCACCGCGATGATGCGACGCACGCCCTCGGGAATGTCGAAGCGTTCCGTGGTGCCGTGGGGCGATTCTTCCCCGCTGATGGCGGGGTCGTACTCGCTGGCCACGCATTGACGTTGGTTGGGCGCCAGCACAATGTCGTCGATGAGTACACCAGGAATCCGCGCCAGCCGTGCCGGTACGAACTGGTGATCGTAACGCGCCCGCACTTGCGCAATGACTTGCCCGCCACAGTTATGCACCGCCAGCGCGACGCAGTAAGCATCCAGATCGGCGGGCTCCTGGGCCATCGTGATGTTGCCGTTGGGGTCCACTAGTGAACCGCGTACGATGCCAACATCGATCTTGAATGGTTTGTAGCGCAGGTAGCGCTTGCCGTCGAAACTGACGCTCTCGACCAGGTCTTCGGTCGCGAGCGCGCTGCATTTACCTCCACCATGCTCGGGATCGGCGAAGGTTCCCAATCCGATGTGCGTGATGACACCCGGACGGCCGGCACCGATCTCACGGTAGAGCGTGACGATAACTCCTGCGGGAAAGGTATAGGCCTCGATGCGATTGTTGCGCGCCAAAGCCTGCATTTCGGGCGACCCGCTCCAATGTCCACCGATGACGCGCTTGACCATCCCCTCATGCGCAAATCGGCTGATGCCCGAGCCTTTGCCGTTGCCGATGCCCAAGGCGTGCACGACATTAAGGTGACGCGGGTGCCCGCTTTCGAGGAAGCGAGTTTCGATAGCGGCGAGGATATCGTCCGCCTCCAGCAGCCCTCCGCCGGAACCGGAGACAGCGATGGTGGCGCCGTCTGGGATGCGCGCTACGGCTTCACGCGCCGCCAGAATCTTTGCTCTCAATGAATCACCTTCATGGTTTTTCCTCGGGCGATTATAGTGAGTAACCATCTGGTTACAAATTCCGCTGGCAGGTCATGCCGAGTGTTGCAGTTCCCCTCTACCTGGTGGCTATGTCACGGCAGGCGGCGAGCGACTACAATTCGCGCCCTGACACAGGAACGAACTCGAGGACAAATCATGGCGCGTATCCGTTGGGGAATTCTAAGCACCGCGAAAATCGGCAGGGATCTGGTGATGCCCGCCATTCAACTGGCGCGCAATGGAGAGTTGGCGGCGTTGGCTAGCCGCGATCCGGCGAAAGGCTCGGTGGTGTGCGAGCAATTCGGCATCACCAATCTGTATAGCAACTATGAGGATCTTATCGGCTCCCCGGACGTGGATGCGATCTACATTCCCCTGCCCAACACCATGCACGTGGAATGGACACGCAAAGCCATCGAGGCAGGCAAGCACGTGCTCTGCGAGAAACCCATGGCCATGCACGCCGAAGAAGTGAACGGCCTAATCGAAGCGCGCGACAGGAAAGGCGTCATCGCCGGAGAAGCGTTCATGGTGGCACACCATCCTCAATGGAAAATGATGCGCGATATGCTGGCCAGCGGACGATTAGGAAAACTGCGCATCGTTGAAGGTTCCTTTGCCTATAACAATCGGGATGCGACCAACATTCGCAACCGTCGAGAACTGGGGGGCGGGGGACTGCGTGATATTGGTGTCTACCCTGTGGTCACGACGCGCTTCGCCACCGGCAAGGAGCCACTTTCCGCCGATGCGCGCATTGATTGGGATCCGGCGTTTCGTACCGATCGATTCGCTTCCTGCTGGCTGGACTTCGAGGACTTCTCCCTTTCTTTCTATTGCAGCACGCAGGCGGCGCGGCGCCAGCATATGACTTTCCATGGGGACAAAGGCTGGGCGAGGTTGGATGCGCCTTTCAATTCCGGCATCTACGATCAAGCAAGCATTACCGTGCGAATGAACGACATCGCGGGTACCGAGCAGATTATTTTCCCCCAAGCCAATCACTATCAATTGATGGTGGAAAATTTCGGTGATGCGGTACTGGGCAAAGACAAGTTCGCCTTCCCATTGGAAAGCTCGCGCGCCAATCAAAGGGTGATCGATATGCTGTTCGCGGCCGCCGGTTCTCACGCCGAGTAAAGTCTGAAAGTCTGGGGTCAAGAAAGTCTGGGGTCAGGTCTATACTTATTACTAGCAAGTATAGACCTGACCCCGTTGTGTGACCTCGTTTGTGCCCGTTGAAGTCCCCATTATTTATCCCGATCGAGTGCGG
>JANNFC010000429.1:0-4081 GCA_031379405.1 Betaproteobacteria bacterium
CTCACGGCCGCTGCACGATGTCGCGGAGGCTCTGTTTAAGGGCACTAACTTGAATGCCTACAACGCGGCCCAAATCCTGGTTGAGGTAGGACATAGCTCTGGCTGGGACATGCTTAAGGGGTTAAGCATCGGGATGCCGGGGGAGCAGTTTGCCGTGGACGAGGGACGAGGCACATTGAGTTCGATCCTAGTCAGGCTTGAACATAGAAATGGAGTAAGATGGACAGATTGATGTACATCTCAGAAATCCATGGCTGACAAGACCTATAGCGTGGCGCAAGCACGCGGAAATCTCACCGGCATCCTGCATGACGTTGAGGCTGGGGAATCCGTGCATATTACGCGGCGCGGAAAGCCGGTGGCTATCCTGCTTTCCGCGCAGGAATATTCTCGCCTCAAAGGCCACTCGAAGCGCAAGCGGGACTTCTGGAGCGCACTGCGCGAGCTAAGAAGCGCGCCGGACTTCGTTCCACTAGACCTCACCCAGAAAGAGGTCGATAGTTGGCGTGACCGTCAGCCAGGCGAAGAGTTTTCGTGGAAGGATTGAGTTTTCTTCTGGATACCAATGTGGTATCCGAAATGCTACGCCCTAAGCCTTCCACGAGCGCGCTCAGGAAACTGGAGAAGTTCAGAGGGCGTTTCGGTATCGCCGCCGTCACTTGGGAAGAGTTGCTTTTTGGCCTTTATCGAATGGATGAAGGCGCCAAGCGCATTACGCTCGAGCGCTACTTGTTTCGAATAGTGCGCGAAACCATGCCCGTTCTGGTATTTGATGCCGATTGCGGTCAATGGCTGGCAAAAGAGCGCGCACGCTTAACCAGCGACGGACGCCCGCCAAGCTATCGCGACGCTCAGATCGCCGCCATTGCCTCTGTCAATCAGCTCACGTTGGTCACACGCAACACCAAGGATTTCGCCAACTTCGCAACATTGGATATCGCAGATTGGTTCGTTGGATAGGTCGCACTAACCGGCACCACCTGGGCCACCGTGGGAGAGCATCGCGTAGGGAAGTACCGTGCCTTTCCTAAGCCGGCCGAGTCGGAGCCAAGACAGTCGAAACTGTGCGGCCAAAATGCCTGTTACGAACAAGGGGAGCACCCCCCTTGTTTATCCCCCCGAAATGAACAAGGGGTGTCCCCCTTGCATATCCCCCGGGGAAGTGTCGTCGCATCATAATCTTCGCCAGTTCTGTCAACACTTGATCCATAAGCGCCTAAGCGCCACTACAATTCAGCACATACCTTTGTCAGCCCAATTCAAGTCATGAGCCAATTCTGGAGCCCGGTTGTCAGCACACTCACGCCCTACGTACCGGGTGAGCAGCCCAAAGCCGGCAAGCTGATCAAACTCAACACCAATGAAAATCCCTATCCGCCCTCGCCCGCCGTCATCAAGGCCATCAGCGAGGCGGTGAGCGGACATTTGCGGCTCTATCCGGATCCCAACGCGGATGATTTGCGCGCGGCCATCGCCACGTTTCATCGCGTGACGCCACGGCAGGTGTTCGTCGGCAACAGCTCCGATGAGGTGTTGGCGCACACGTTCCTGGGTTTGCTCAGGCACGACCAGCCCCTGCTGTTTCCCGATGTGACGTACAGCTTCTATCCGGTGTACTGCAAGCTCTACGGCATTCACTACGAAACGGTGGCGCTCGATGACGAGTTTTGTCTGCGCATCGATGACTATCTGCGACCGAACGGGGGCATTATTTTTCCCAATCCGAATGCACCCACGGGCAGGGTGTTGCCCTTGGCCGAGATTGAACGCTTGTTGCAGGCCACCCCTGACAGGCCCGTTGTCATCGACGAGGCCTATGTGGATTTCGGCGGCGACACGGCCATCGCGTTGGTGGACAAATACCCCAATCTATTGGTCATCCACACCTTATCGAAATCGCGCGCACTGGCGGGGTTGCGTGTGGGGTTCGCCATTGGTCACCCCGATCTCATCGAAGGTCTCAACCGCGTCAAGAACAGCTTTAACTCCTATCCCTTGGATCGGCTTGCGCAGGCCGGTGCCGTTGCCGCCTTCGAAGACAAGGCGTACTTCGACAAGACACGCCAGACCATTATCGCCAGTCGCGAAAGATTGGCGAAGGCAATGGAGCAACTCGGCTTTGTGGTGTTGCCTTCTGCCGCTAACTTCGTGCTGGCGCGCCACCCTCAACGGGACTCGGCCGAATTAGCCGCCACTCTGCGCGCCCGAGGCATCCTTGTGCGTCACTTTCGTGCGCCGCGCATCGAGCGTTTTCTGCGCATCTCCATCGGCACCGATGAGGAGTGCGACGCACTAGCTGCCGCCCTGGGCGAAATACTTTCTCAGCCAGCGGCGTAGTGCATGCTAAATCCCGCGCCCAGCTACGAGCAGTTAGTCTCCCAGTTTCGTTGGTCCATTCCAGCGCACTACAACATCGGCGTCGATGTGTGCGACAAGTGGGCCGACGGTAGCGGTCGCCTCGCGCTCATCTTCGAAGCGAAGGATGGGCGCGTCAGCCGTTACACCTTCGATGACATCCGCCTCGCGTCCAATAAGTTGGCGAACCTGATGCGTGCTCGCGGCGTGCATGCCGGCGATCGCGTCGGCATCCTGTTGCCCCAGGCACCGGAAGCGGCGATCTCCCATGTCGCCGCTTACAAGATGGGCGCGATAGCGGTTCCCTTGTTCGTGTTGTTCGGCGTCGACGCGCTCAAGTTTCGTCTGCGTGATGCGGCGATCAAATTGCTGGTGACCGATGCCGCCAGCGCACAAAAGATCGAACACATTCGTGCCGAGTTACCCGCGTTGGAAACGGTGTTGTGCATCGACCACGCGCCCGCGGGCTGCGAATCCTTTCACGACGGCCTGAACCGCGCCAGCGACGCCTTCAGTCCGGTGCAAACCGCAGCCGAAGATCCGGCGCTCATCATCTACACCTCCGGGACCACCGGCGCTCCCAAGGGCGCGCTGCATGCCCATCGCACCATGCTGGGCCACATGCCCGGCGTGGAAATGTCGCACGATTTTCTGGGGCAACCCGGCGATCTGATTTGGACACCGGCGGATTGGGCCTGGATCGGTGCACTCATGGATGTCCTCATGCCCGCGTGGCAGCTCGGCGTGCCGGTGCTGGCCCGGCGCTTCGAGAAGTTTGACCCCGAAGCGGCGTTCGATCTCATGCGCCGCCATCAAGTACGCAATGTATTCCTCCCGCCTACCGCACTGAAGATGCTGCGCGCCTCCAAGCCAGCGGCGGGTGCGCTTGCACTGCGTTCGCTCGCCAGCGGCGGAGAATCATTGGGCGAGGAGTTGTTGGACTGGGGCCGTGAAACCTTCGGCGTTCCGATCAACGAGTTCTACGGCCAAACCGAGTGCAACATGGTCGTGTCGTCGTGCCAGGTGCTGTTTTCCATCAAACCCGGAAGCATCGGCAAAGCCACCGCAGGCCACGATGTGCAAGTGATCGACGAATCCGGCAACGTCCTTCCCCCGGGCGTGCAAGGAAACATCGCCGTGCGCTCGCCCGATCCGGTGATGTTTCTGGGCTATTGGAATAATCCTGAAGCCACTCGCGAGAAGTTCATCGGCCAGTGGTTGGTCACCGGCGACACCGGCATGCGCGATGAAGAAGGTTACATTCGCTTTGTCGGACGCAACGACGATGTGATCACCAGCGCGGGCTATCGTATCGGCCCAGGTCCCATCGAGGATTGTCTGATCGCGCATCCAGCGGTGAAGCTCGCCGCCGTGATCGGCGCACCAGACCCGGAGCGTACCGAAATCGTCAAAGCCTATGTGGTACTCAAGGACGGATTCTCGGGAAGCGATAGCTTGATACGAGAGCTACAGAATCATGTCAGAACGCGCTTGGCCGCGCATGAGTATCCTCGCCAAGTTCGCTTCGTGGATTCGCTGCCACTCACCACCACGGGAAAAATCATCCGGCGGGTCCTGCGTGGACAGGAGGAATAAAGGGGACTTCGCGGGCGGGGTATTGACCCCGCCCTTGAGCAAAAGGGGCTAAGTGAAAAAAACATAGCCCCCAATGGAAAACCCCCAAGTTTTACCCCGCCCCAACAGCGCGGGGAAAAACAGTTTAATG
>JANNFC010000492.1:0-2101 GCA_031379405.1 Betaproteobacteria bacterium
GCGTTTGCCGTGAGTGTGATGGCGAATTTGACACTGACAATGAGAGATCAAGGCCAGTTATCTGAAGCGGAAACGAAGCAAGAATCTGGCTTCTTGGTGGCAACGGCGACTGATTCACGGCGCGATGTTCAATTGCGCCGCAGCGCAATCGTCGCACTGGGAATCCTCAAAGTTACGGAAGCGCGGGAAACATTGCGGGAATTGTTGACCAATTCTGCGGTGGAGCTTGCCCGGCCAGCGTGCCTTTCGCTTATGCGGGTTGGCGGGGACAGTGCCATTCCAGACATAGCGGACACTCTGAAAAAGACAAGTGATGCGCGCTTGTATGGAACAGCCGCTTTCGCGCTCGGACAACTCAAGAAACGCGAATGCGTGGCGGTGCTTGTCGAAAACCTCAATCGCTTTCCCGACTCCGGCTCTTGCGACGCTGCGTTGGTTGATATGGAGGACGTGATTTGCGGTATTTTGAAAGATGCGCAGGATGAGAACGTGAGCGCGGCTATTCAGGCCACCCGTTATCTGTGGCGCGAGGGACAGCGTGAAATCTATACTCCGCTGCTTCGCGATCTTATTTCAAACGCTCCGTTGGCTGCGCGGAAAGTTGCGGTAGAACGCTTGCTGGACAGCGCAAGCCGCCTTGAATTCGAGCGAGAGAAGCGAGAGTTGGCTTTGGTATCAGAGGCAATCGGCAACCAACCCGAACTTGAAGAATATCATGGGCGAATTCAAAGCCGCCTTTCAGCCGCAGTGGTGACGCCAGTTGCCGACGGGTCTGTCCAAATTCCTACGGTTCTCAAAGGAGGCGACCGAAAATGAACAACAGGGCGCGTTGGTATCGCAGAGCACCCGTAATACGATGGTTGTTCGCATTTCTGATTGGTTGTGCGGACTTGAGTGGACAGGTAACCCCGGTGATTGCTCAAGATCGTGGAAACACGACCGCACAGGAATATGGTGATGCAGTTTACCGAGTACTTGAAGGTGTCGCAGGATTCCTAGGTTATGATTACAACCACACCGGAGTTTTTGCAGGCTTGGATAACGGCAATAATGGGAATGTCTTGCAAGCATTCGGATCAGGCTATGTAACGCACGAGGAATACTTCAACTATGCGTTTAAGAATTTTGGTTCTGCCTACTACGGCGCTTACACCCTCAATAACCGAACAATGACTTTCACCGACCGGAGGAACGTTGTCACGACAGCCATCGGTCTCGTCAATGCGGCAATCCCATACCCATCCACGTTTCCCCTAATTCCTGTTTGCTTCGTGTATTACGGAAGCACCTTCGATGGCTCAATCTCAGATATTTCAAATATCCGATGCGATGGCTTTGTCGAGTATTGCTACGAAAAGAACAATTTCCGCGTCTGGCGGAACCAGGATTATGTGGATAGCACTTGGAACATTGTGTTGTATCCCGACTTGAACGATGACCGGCCTGACAATACTCGTAATCCTGAATTTGAAGCGTCACCGTGGGCGCAACGCGGCGCCCCTTGTGCCACTGGTCCAGTCCCAGGACTTGGGTGCAGTTACCTTTCGCCGGACACGAAGATGACTCGCGCAGCAGTGATCGGTTTGCCAACTTACCAAGTGACCACAAATGGCGGGCCGGGCTA
This sequence comes from Betaproteobacteria bacterium, assembly GCA_031379405.1. Classification (GTDB taxonomy): domain Bacteria; phylum Pseudomonadota; class Gammaproteobacteria; order Burkholderiales; family SHXO01; genus SHXO01. Next base: position 1,625 of record JANNFC010000492.1, read on the forward strand.
CCTTGATGTGACGATTCAAGCCACGGATGAATCTGGCATTCACTACATCGGATACAAAATGCTTGGCGATGCGACTTGGAATTACAGCCCGACGCAGCCGCAACACCCAACGAGTGCTTCTTACTCACGCACGGTTCGTGTCACTACGAATGGAACACTCTTGTATTTTGCAGTGGACAACGGCGGCAATCTCCCAGCGAATGCGACCAGTTACCCGGTTACCGTGCCACCACCTGACACCACACGTCCGACAGTCACGATCACCAATCCAGCGGCGAACGCGCGGTTCACCAACAACTCGATGGTAACGGTGCAAGGGTCGGCTACGGATAACTGGCAAGTATCAGCGGTCAACTATCAGTTGAACGGAGGCGGTTGGAACATTGCCGTCGGCACGAGCAACTGGGAAACCCCGACAACGCTCGTGCAGGGAACGAATGTGTTTGAGGTGTTCAGCGTGGATTCCTCCGGGAACAA
>JANNFC010000503.1:0-2668 GCA_031379405.1 Betaproteobacteria bacterium
GAGCCCTCGCGGGATCTGAACAAGCTCGATATGTGGAAGAATCGGGAGACGTAACTGACGTCGCTCAGGAACCAGGCCGTGGCGGAAACCACGCCCACGACGCTGACCACGATCGCCGCGAATTTCTGAAAGTTCATCTTCTGTCACCACGAGCGTCGGGTAACCGGTGGCTCGTAGGGCCGTCTCCGCATGGAGTCGCGAATTTCAAGCGACACGGACAGTCTCCTTGCAGCCTGGGTCAGACGCCGGCACCAAGACAGTAGCGAGAATCGCTAAACATTGGAATGGCAGCTGGGGGCGTTAGGTCAAGCCAATGTCCGGTCGAAGCGCGCGATCTAGGCGTCCAATCTGCCTCCAAGCTTCGACCACAGCGCCGCACTCAACGGATCGCGCAATCCCCACACAACACTAATCGGCTTCTCACCTTCCCAATCGCGAAACGCCACTTGGCCACAGTAGATAAAGCCCCCCACCTGCCCCTCCTGTTGACCTGCTGGCTTTCTTCGGACCACTTCATCCTTGGAAGATGGCCCCTGCCGGGATTGGTTGTGACAACGTCAGTTTGAACTCAATCGGCGTCAGCTGCCCGAGACTCGAGTGTGGTCGAACCTCGTTGTAGTGACCCCGATACCCTTCGATCACGATCTTCGCATCGATTCGATTCTTGAACCACTCCATGCTCAGGCACTCGTCGCGGAACTTGCCGTTGAAGGATTCGTTAAGGCCATTCTGCCACGGCTTGCCCGGGTCGATCGGCGCCGTGTCGATGTTCGCGGCGTGCAGCCAGCGCAAGACAGCTCTCGACACGAACTCAGGCCCGTTGTCCGAGCGCAGGTAACGGGGCGCGCCGTGGACACTCACGAGCTTGCTCAGCACCTCGATCACACGGCCCGAGCGTATGCTGCCCGCCACATCGATCGCCAGGCACTCCCGAGTGTACTCATCGACCACCGTCAGGCACTTCAGCTGCTGGCCGTTGGCGCAGGCGTCGAAGACGAAGTCGTAGGCCCACAAGTAGTTGGCCCCGGTCGCCGGGAGTGGCCGCGGCCGATGACTGGCAACCCGCCGTCGAGGTCGTCGGCGCGGCACCTGCAGAGCCTCCTGGCGCCACAACCGATGCACGCGGTCGGCACTCATCAAGTGCCCCTGGCGTTCCAGGAAGACCTGGATCCGGCGATACCCGTAGCGGGGGTATCGGGCGGCAAGCTCGCGCATCGCCGCCACCACGGGCGCGTCCTTGAGCACCAGCCGTGGCTGGTAACCCAGCGTTGACCGAGCCACCGACAGCAGCGCACACGCACGGCGTCGGGACAGGCCACGTTGCTCGACGTAGGCGACCTGAGCCCGGCGCACGCGTGCGCTCACCATTTTTTTGCCGCCACCTCCTTCATCACCTCGAGCTCCAGGTCCCGCTCGGCCACCATCTTCTTCAGCCGGCCGTTCTCCTGCTCCAGGTGCCGAAGGCGCTTCACGTCCACCGGTTCCAGCTTGCCGAACCGCTTGCGCCACAGGTAAATCGTCTGGTCGCTGATGCCGTGCTTCTTGGCCACGACCGCGACCGTGGTCACGTCGGCCTCGCGCAGGATCTTGACCATCTGCTCTTCGGTAAATCGTGTCTTCTTCATGACTCCCTCTCTTGACCCGGGGAGCCATCCTCTCAAGAATCAGCTGGTCCGAAAATCACCTAGCAGGTCACTTCGCGTATGCATCTGATTTCCTATCCAGGTTGCCAGCGGCCTTGGTAGCAGCTGCGACAAAGTTGTCGACTTGCTTGCAGTCGGACGTGTTTCCGCTGCACGTATAGAGCCCACTCGGGTCCGTCGCATTGAGCGGGTTGTTTCCTACGTATGTGTAAAAGTTGAGGACATTCAGCTCAATTTCGGCCTTGCTGTTTGCGACCGCCTAAAGCCCAGAATATGACACCAAACAGCAAGAGCGCGACGATCATCACGGCCGAAAATCTTAGGATCGGCACTTCGTGCACGCTATATCCGTGAAAGAAATGTAAGTACCAACCGCGCTCTTCACTGGCAAATAGCCAGTACGGGTACGGAGGTACTGCAATCAAGAGTGACGCGATGATCGCGCATGGCCATCGCCATCGCTGCGCAAATTGCGCCACAAGGATGCAAGTCGACACCGCAACCACCGACACTATCAGGTCCACATTGGTCCACACTGAGGCCATCATCAGCGCGGGCGAAAGCAAAAGCGCTCCGGCGAGAAGCACAACGAATCCTTTTGCCCACCGCATCTTAGTGCGCCTCGTCGATGTTTGTTTGATTCTGCTGTTTCCAAACGTCATCAACGTAACCGCCTACTATGGGGATGTTTTGTTTTATTGCCCATCCTTCGCCTATCGAGTACGCCGTGCCGTTGACCGAGCCGCGCAAAACGTAGCCAAAATGAAGCCCATGGCCGGGCTGTGTGACGTTTAGCGTCCAAGTGTTGCCATCGGTGTCCTTGGCGCTGTAGCTGATGACCGGGCTTTTTGGGTTGTCGCCAAATAGGGGCGCGATAACCCTCGCGAGCAGCCCGCGAGCGCCGTCCGGGGTGGCATTGTTCGCTGTGCCCGCTGTGGTTGCAGGTTTGTCTGACGTGCTCGGCGTGGGATCATTCACCATAGATTGCTGGACCGCACTGTCGGCTTTCCCGTGTGGGGTTGGGT
>JANNFC010000510.1:0-1650 GCA_031379405.1 Betaproteobacteria bacterium
GCGTTTGCAAATTCATTGCTATGCCGGGGCGTCGATCGAAGCGACGCGCACCAGCTTTTTGTTCACGAACTCCTGGATACCCAGGCTGGAAAGCTCGCGTCCGTAGCCGGAGTTCTTGATGCCGCCAAACGGCAAGTCCGGTGTCGTCCAGGTCGGGGGGATTGACGAATATCATGCCCGTATCGACGCGGCCCGCCACGCGCAACATCCTGGGTGAATACCGAGCCCCCCAACCCGAAGTCCGAGCCATTGGCGAGCGCCACCGCCTCGTCCTCGTTCTTGACTCGGAAGAAGAGCGCGACGGGCCCGAAGAATTCCTCCCTAAAAGCCGGATTGCCGGGCTTGATATCCGCCAGGATCGTCGGCTGCATGAAAGCGCCCGGTCGTGCAATGCGAATACACGCCCTTCCTGCAATAATCGCATCGGCCGCAGGCGGTGATACACGAGATCAGCACCCGATCGCCCGGCTTGAACGTAGTGACGCCCGATCCTGCGGCTTCGACGACACCCACCCCTTCGTGGCCGAGGATTCCGCCCGGCTGGCAGGTAGCAACGTCGCCTTTGAGTATGTGCAGGTCTGTTCCGCAGATCGTGGTCTTGGTGATCCTGACGATCGCATCCGTGGGATCGGAGAGGGTCGGTTTGGGTCGATCCTCCAATTCCTTTTGACCTGGGCCTTTGTAGACGAGGGCTTTCATGGCGAAGTATCCTTTTCAATGGCCAGCTGGTTGAAGATCAAGCTGCTGTTCGCGGACAAACAACTCCGGCGCCGATCAAGCCGCGCTAGAACCACGCTCGAATCCCCGCCACCAATCTCCATCCCTCAACGTCTTCACCCCGCGCCCGCGCAAACCGCGCCGACCCGCCGTAGCTCCGCTGCCATGACACGCCTATATACGGCGCGAATTCCCGCTTAATCTCGTAGCGCAAGCGCAGGCCGAGCTCGATGTCGTTCACGCCACGCCCGATGCCCTGTTCGCTCACTTCTTGAAGCGCGACATTGGTCGCGAAGCGCGGCTGCAGGACCCAGCGCTGGGTCAGCAGCAGCTCGTACTCTAGCTCCGTGCGTCCGGAGACATCGCCGCGTTCGCTTACGAAGGCCGCCGCCTGCACCCCGAACCGATAAGGCGCGAGTCCCTGGATACCGAAGACCGCGGCGTTGCGCGATGGCGCACCCGATCTCAGCTTGAAGTAGCGCACGCCCGCTTGCAGGTCCCAGAACGGGGCAACCAGGCGACCGTACAGAACCTGTACGTCCACGTCCTCCAGCTTGCCGTGATAGGGCTTCGTGCCTTCGGTGTATAACCAAAGGCGGTTGTAGTCGCCGCCGATCCACCCGGCTGTATTGAATCGCAGCGCATCCTCGCTTCCGCTGCCGCCGGTGTAACGAGTCGTGGTGTGCTCGAGCTGGTCGATCAAGAAGTAGCCGCGGATTGGGCTGTCCTCCACGGGCGAGGTCTCCTGGGCCTCGGCGAGCGGAGTCAACATCGTGCACGCCAGCAAGACGCCAGCACGGCCTACCGCGTATTTGATGTTGGAAGAGCGATTCATGTCCGCACCTTCTCTTTCGGATCGACCACCGAGACCACACGAAACATGCCGAGCTCCATATGAAAGAGCAGATGGCAATGGAAGGCCCACTTACCGGG
>JANNFC010000561.1:0-3111 GCA_031379405.1 Betaproteobacteria bacterium
CGCGTTACTGGTTCCGTTTCAGGTTCATGGTTTTGACTAACTTCTCGATGAGCGCTACGTCACTCTCGATGCGTGTTGCCAACTCTTGCGGGGAACCCCCAACGACCTCAACACCATCATCCTCTGCGGCGCGCACGAACTCGGGGGAGTCTAGGACTGCAGAGATTTCGGAATGTAGACGGGAAATGATGTCTTTGGGTGTTTTTACCGGAACCATTAGACACGTCCAGACCCGCAACTCAAGACCAGCTATTCCCTGCTCGGTGAGAGTGGGCACATTAAGCAGGGCGCTCATTCTCTTGCTTCCAGTTACCGCCAATGCGCGCAATCTTCCGGCCCGTATATGTGCCATGGTTCCAAATGGAGAACCAAACATCATCGATACATGACCGCCAATCATGTCGGTAATCGCAGGCGTACTCCCCTTGTACGGAACGTGAATGAGCGTGGTTCGCGTGGCGGATTGCAGCATTTCTCCCATGAGATGCGCCGAGCTCCCTTCTCCCCAGGAAGCATACGTAAATTTCTCAGGCTGCGCACGCGCTTGGGAAATTAAATCTTTCAGGTCTTTGACGGAGGAATTCTGGGGAACGACGAGCACAAGTGACTGCTCGGTAGTGAGTATGACTGGGGTGAGTTCTCGCCGTAGATCAATAGTTGCATTGCTTTGCAGAAGCGGCTCGCTCACCAGCATGGAGAAATTACTCGAGAGCAATGTATAACCATCGGCAGGTGCCCGCGCCGCAAGCGCGGCACCAATTGTCCCTCCGGCCCCTGGCCGGTTATCAACAACAACGGGTTTTCCGAGTCTCTTGGAAAGACCTTTTGCTATCAGACGCGCTTGAACATCGGCACTACCTCCTGCGGCAAAGGGAACAATCAGAGTAAATGATTTACTAGGGAAATCATTTGCCATCGCCACCATGGGAGCGATCAACGCCAACAACGCGACAAGCAGGCCAATCGCCAAAATACCCTGCACACACGAATCGCAGATTCTACGAATGCACATGTCCCTCTCCCCTGGAAGCACCACGTTAGGCTGACGACCAGAATACACGTGCTAGCACCCCTGCATACTTGATTGTATGTAACTGATGCATCCGGACCTTACGACTGACTGGTAGATGTGCATGCGGTCTAACGTTTAAGGTAAGGGGCGCGTCGCTTTTGGCGAGTTCCGCTTGACCGCAGTGTTGGTAGTCGAGGCGATCAACGGGAAAGCGGATGGGTTGCGTATGGACTCAACCGCCAAGTCAATGTCTAGCGACGGCCAGTAGAGGTGGTTATCAGCGGACCATTCGACTGCGCATAGCTGGTCGATTGTTGCGCCTCGAAACCACGGGAAATCGGTTAAGGACAAGAACAGTTCCTCATCGGCAAGCAGCAGCCAGAAGCCATGCTTTGAGACGTGGGTAACTTCAACCTGGGGAGTGTGTTTGCCAAGCATGGGTAATTTCCTCCAAGTGAATAGCGACCAAGCTTTGAGCTTCTCTTTGATTTGTCGGGGTGAAAGCCCAGTGCTTGTTGCCAGCGTCAACTCCGGAGACAACCAGAACTTGGCTTCGCCATCGGCGATGGTTAACATGCACATGCATTCTTGATTCCTCTCGTGAGAAGAAAAAGAAACGGAAACTGCCTTCGCGGAAAATCGTAGGTGCCATGGCAGGATTTTAGTGCCCAACGCTAAAGATCGCCGGCCCGCGAAAGCGGGCGAAGCCAGTTGTAGCGGGTCCGGTGCATCGACGGGTTGGGCGTCACTTGGCCTACACTTCAGTTGGTTTCAGTCTCGGAGCGACGCTTAGGTGAACGACTCGGCGTGCGCTTGCCATCCCCGACGGCGCGTTCCGTAAGCCGACCTGTCACGTACTTATGGAGTACGCTGGCAATAAGTGTTTGGTAGGGAATACCCTCCGCCAGCGCTCTTGCTTGAATATCACTCAAGTCGCCGGAGGAGAGGCGAATGTTCACCCGTCGATCCTTGATGGCTGTTGCTCTGGCAGCAGCACGATATTTTGCGAGCTCAGCCTTCGTGGCGACGGACTTCAGCTTGCCTTTCTCGTAAGCACTAAGAATCTCTTTTTCGTAGGTATCAATTTTCGGCATCGGAATCACCCTGGCCTAAATAATCCCGCGTGGCCTTTCGGCTCGGGATAATGGTCTTAAGGAAATAGTAGTCATCCTCCTCCACGAAAGGCACCAAATACACATAGTCGTCTGATGCCACTACGAACACCTTTTGACGAGGGTACTTGCGAGGATTTGGATGACTTAGCACGTCAAGAAGGCCTCCCGATTCGATTGCTATCACCATTTTCTCGAACGAAACGCCACGCTCCACCAAGAGCGAGTCGTTCTTTTCAGAGTTCCATCGGAAGGGTTTCATGCGGGCATATTACCCGCCTGTGTGCCTTTTGTCGCCAGAAGCGCTTTGTGACGCCCAACGCAATGTTCGGCGTCAATGGCGGCGTACCAGGTTGATTGAGTCATTCGATCAGCTCTGTCGCCTGTATGTAGACTGATTGGGGTATTTTGAGATGAAGATTCTTGGCTGTCTTCATGTTCACGACAAACTCAAACTTCGTTGGTTGCTCGACAGGCAAATCACTTGGTTTGGTTCCTTTCAGAATTCTGTCTACATAGTAGGCAGCACGCCGAAACATGCTGCCGTACGACGCCGAGTACGCGAAGAGTGCACCATGCTCGACCCATCGCTTGCTTCCAAAGGTGACAGGCAACTTTGCCCTCGCGGCCAATTCTAGAATCTGAGATCTATTTACCGAGAAGAATCCACTTTCCAGGACATAGATGGCCTGCACGCCTTGTTTTCTCAGTTTGGCGTACGCAGTGAGAAAGTCAGATGTTTTTTTGACGGTCGCGGTCGTTAACTTAACCCCAAGGATCTTGGCCCCATCCGAAAGGGCCTGAACCGTCGCGTTCTGCATTTGTGGAGGCATGCGCGCGTCGCGCAGAACTCCTACACGCTTTAGCCCGGGGACGATCTCCGAAAGAATTTGAAGTCTCTTCGCGGTGACGTCGGTGACCATCATGGATAGACCGGTGATATTTCCCTCTGGACGGGCGAGGCTTTTGATATATATATATATATAT
>JANNFC010000573.1:0-3545 GCA_031379405.1 Betaproteobacteria bacterium
TCGTCGTCTTGCTTGTAGACGAATTTCGCCCACTCCTCTCCATATAACTCTGTGTCGTTCTTGCCGATAAGTTGGGCTGGGTCGACACCGCCACCGACGATTTCGCAGAAGGCGCGGTTCACCAAACGCAAACGATGCTCACGGTCCTTGACGAACAAAGGCTGGGGAATGGAATCGATCACCTCGGTGAGATATTGGTGGGCGTGACGAACTTGCTCCTCAGCTTTCTTGCGGTCGTTGATGTCCATGGTCACGCCCACAATGTAGCGCTCACCCTCTGGCAAGGTAAGCGTGGCCCTGGTCATGCTGTACCAACCAGGCGCCGCCTGGAAGGGAACGATTTGTTCCAATGTCACGGGAAGGGCCGAGGCTAGCGTCTGAGCATCGTGTCGCGCCGAACTTTGCGCCTGTTCCGGAGGCAGAAAGTCGGCGTCCGATTTGTTGATGAGGTGCTCGCGCGCTGTTCCGTGAGCATGCACCAGGGCATCGTTGACCATTACGAAGCGGCCATGCGCGTCCTTCACATAGACCATGTGCGGAAGGTTGTTAAGCACCGAGTCCAGGAAAAAACTTGATCGCTCTGCGCGCTGCTCGGCCTCCTTCTGGGCGGTGATATCGGTCAGCACTCCCGCGACCGCGAAACTGCCATTTGGCAACGTCACCCTGGCCTTACTCTTGAGGACCCAGCGAGCCGCTCCGTTGACATCGACCTCCTTATCTTCGCTAACCATCGTGCGTCCCAGGACAACGACGACGTCATCTTCCAAACCGCGGCGCTGGGATCTCGCCTCATAGATTGGATCAGCCTGCCCGATAAGACTTTCCTTGGACCGACCCGTGACCGCGCAGAACGCCTTATTCACTAGATACCACTTGTGCTGGCTATCCTTTACGAAGATGGGATTGGGCAACGTATCGAGCAGTTGATCGAGGAACTCGCGCGCGCGCATAAGCTCCAATTGCGCCTGCCGGCGGTCAGTCGTGTCGAAGATGGCTCCGGCTATGTATTGTTGGCCGTCGCTCAATGTCACCTGCCGTTTGGTCTTAAGGACCCAGTGGATTGCGCCGTCACTGGTGGTGAAGTCCTCTTCCACGGAAAGCGCCTCGCCGCTCGCCATGACCCGATCGTCTTGCGCCCAAAAATAACGCGCTTGTTGTTCCGGGAAAATATCCATGTCCGATTTGCCGATCAGTTCATGGCGCTGCTTGCCAAGAAATTGGCAGCCGAGCTCGTTCATGACAACGAAACGATGCTGGGCATCCTTCACGAACACCACCGCAGGAACGCCCTCGACGATAGCGTCGAGAAATTCCTGCTTGCGCGCCAGCGCCTGCTCGACCTCCTTTTTCGCCCCGATGTCCTCAACTGTACCGATCATGCCTTGCGCTGCAGCGCCCGCCATGACGGGCGCTGCGCGAACGTGCAACCAATGGATTCCACCGTCGGCGTGCCGGCATCGGTATTCGATGTCGATTTCAATACCTTGGCACAGCGCGTTGTTCCATAGGCGTCTGACTCTGTCCCGATCTTCGGCAATGACCGTTTCTTCCCAACCTTTGACCACGACCTGGGCTTCGCTTAGGCCTATCAGTTGCTCGCAACGGGTATTCATCCATACCCCGCTGAGGTCGGCGGACCACCGGAAGATGCCAAGGGGCGCGTTGTCGGTGATGACCTGCAGTTCCGCGGTCCTGCCACGCAGCTCCTGCGTCATCTCTCTGGCAAGACGTACGGCCTGATGCCGAGCGCGAATAATGGTGGCGGTCCAGTCGAAGGCAACGACCAACAGGAGCGCCAGGACCAATACGCCGTATTGACAGGCACGCGCCTGTGCACCTTCGAACTCCGGAGTCGCCGTCACCGCCACCTGCCAGACAATGCCCGCGAAACGCAACGATCGCGTAACCGTTACAAGATTGGAAGCCGGATTGACTTGCTCGCCCATGCGAGAAAGGTTGCTGAACAAATGAAGAGACTTTGCCTGGGTAGTGTCGGTCACCTGAATCCGCACACCTTGTCCCACCTCAGGCCAAACGTTGGCTAATAAGTGCTCTACATGGAATGCAATATGGACCCAACCCTTGAGCGCCGCGCGACGTTCGTCCACGGTGCCCACCGTAGCGCCGCGCAGATAAATTGGCGCAAACAGCAACGCACCGATGTTTCGCTCCGCGGAACCGTCGATTGCCAAGTCGATCGGCCCGGTCGCCGCAATGTCGCCCGAATCCTGGGCACGGAGCATCGCCTGCTGCCGGCTGGGAATCGCCCAGGTATCGCGTCCAAGCAACATGACATTAGGGCCCGCGAAGGGCGCTGTTAAGACAATCGGGGTGTAACGGTCTCGAATTCCCCACGGTCGAATCTGATAGTCGGCGTAACCCAACGCTCGCATCGCCTTCGTGTGTTCTTCGACTTCGTCCGGATTCAAACTGACGGCGTAACCCACGGTGCGCGTGCCGGGAAAGCGTTTGACGGGATCTAGCCTTGCCAAGTACTGCTCCCAGTCGCCTTGACTTGCATCCGTCTTGGCATTCATGAACCCAACGAGTCCCTCGATCAGCGTGGCATACTCGCGCACGCGCTCGTCGAATTTGATGACGAGGTCCTCGCTGCGCCGTTCCAATCTTTCCTGAAGGTAGGCCTGCTCTTTTTGGACCCAAACGCTCCATGCCCAGGTCACCATGGCGAGCGCAGTCGTCAGCACGATCCACTGGATTGGCGTCTTGGAGAACAGTTCCTGAATGCTCTTGCCCGGGCGGGCCATGGCGCTAAATGCCTTCTCTGGTTGAGGCTTAGGAGCCGGCGACGGCTTGATAACCAGAGGCTTATCGGATGGACGAGAGCAGATCTTTAGGTACGTGCAAGCCCTACCGAGTCGTGGAGAATCTACTCATCTAATTGATATGACAAAGTTCTATTGCTTGGTCGCCGTACTCCTCGAGTGTTTGGCGGCAACTCCTGCGCGCGCCGACCCGCTGCTGACCTTCCCGCTCAAAATTGCCGAGCACAAGCTTAGGGCGGAAGTCGCCGGCACACCCGAGGACCGCCAGATCGGCCTCATGTACCGCCGGACAATGGCAGAGAATCACGCTATGGTCTTCGTGTTTGATCGGCCAGGGTTATGGGGAATGTGGATGCGGAATACTTTTATCCCCTTGAGTGTCGCCTTTCTCGCGGAGGATGGACGCATCCTCAATATCGAGGACATGGAACCCGAGACGGAAGACTCCCACAGCGCCCGGGGCCCCGCCAAATATGCGCTAGAGGTCAACAAGGGGTGGTTTCACAAGCGAAAAATCAAACCCGGACAGCGCGTGGAGGGACTCAAGGCCCTGCCCAGTAGGCAGTCCAAATAGGTCCAAAAAGGGACCCCGCAGGTTCCCTTTTTCGCAGAGTGCGCCGCCCTAGCCGAAATTCTTGGCCGCGAAATCCCAGTTAATTAAACTGTTGAGGAAGGTTTCCACAAACTTCGGACGAGCGTTGCGGAAGTCGATGTAGTAGGCATGCTCCCAGACATCAATGGTCATGAGCGCATTGTCCGCCG
>JANNFC010000591.1:0-4374 GCA_031379405.1 Betaproteobacteria bacterium
GAATGGCACTTACTTAAGGGGTAAGCATTTGATGAGAAGGGTGAAAGGGGCTGGTTCAAAGAGTGATAAGGTGGCGTTTCCGAACAACCATCGAATACTCAAGGAGCCAGCCCAAGTGCATCCTAATCGTAGTGCGCGTACGGAGCAACAGCGACGGATTCGAAAGCAAGTACACCAGAGCGATGCGTATGCATTTTTCAACGTGCTGACAGGCCCGGATTGGTTCGATAAAGTCGAATCGCTGCTGCCGGCGCATCGAGAACGGCTGTTTCCACCCACGCAGACGCTGTCGATGTTCATGGCGCAGGCGTTAAGTGCGGACGGGTCATGTCAGGCGGTGGTGGACGATCATGCGATTAATCGGGTGCGTGCGGGGTTGAGTCCTGGCAGTACGCATACGGGGGCCTATTGCCGTGCACGCGAGCGCTTGCCCGTGGGGAGGGTGTGGGCGTTGGCGTGCCACGTTGGGCGGGAGGTATGCGCGCGCGCGCCCCAGGCATGGCATTGGCGGGGTCGGCCGGTACGCTTGGTGGATGGGACGACTTTGGTGATGGCGGACACCCCGGCGAATCAAGCGGTCTACCCGCAGCCGCGTCATCAGGCGCCGGGGCTGGGTTTTCCGATATGCCGGATGTTAGGGATCGTGTGCTTGGGCAGCGGGTCAGTGCTCCATGCGGCGATAGGGCGCTACCACGGTAAGGGAGGCGATGAGCAAACGCTGCTGCGCTCGATCCTCGATACGCTGCACTCAGGCGATGTGCTCGTGGGAGATGCGTACTTCGGTACGTATTTTTTGCTGTGCGCGCTGGGCGAGCGCGGTATTGACGCGGTGTTTGAGCAATTCGGCGCACGACGACACCTGAGCGACTTTCGTCGTGGCAAGCGCTTAGGCGAACGCGACCACCTGATCGAGCTGAGCAAACCCCTGGTGAAGCCCCAGTGGATGAGTCAGGCCGATTACGAGAGCGCACCTCAGACACTCCCCGTGCGTGAGGTGCGCACGGGGGGTAAGACGCTGATCACCACGTTATTGGATGCAAACCAAACCGCCAAATCGGAGTTGAAATCTCTGTATAAAAGCCGATGGCATGTCGAGCTCGATCTGCGCCACATCAAGACCACCTTGGGTATGGAACGCCTGCGTTGTAAGAGCCCCGAGATGGCGCACACGCAAGTGTGGGTCTATCTGCTCGCCTACAATCTGATTCGGGTAATGATGGCGCAGGCCGCTCAATTAAACGGTTGTTCTCCTCGAGAACTGAGCTTCAAGCACACCGTACAGATATGGCTCGCATGGACTCATTACGCCCAGCGCATCGATGAGCACGATAAGCTCGCAATGTTGTTCGTCCTAATCGGCCAACAGCGCGTTGCGGATCGGCCCGGCCGCATCGAACCGAGGGCGGTCAAGAAACGACCTAAACCCTACCCGCGCCTGACCCAACCGCGCGCGCTCGCCAGAGCACACGTCAGCAAACATGGCCATCCCCCAAAGCTTAAGTAAGTGCCATTCGGCAGCACCCCCTTGTTTATCCCCCCGAATGAACAAGGGGTGTCCCCCTTATATATCGCCCAGGGAGGGTGTCGTCGCATCATAATCTTCGCTAGTTTTGTCAACACTTGATCCATAAGCGACTAAGCACCCCAGAACGCGAGTAGTTGATTGGTCAATACCTCCGGCTGCTCCTCGGGCACAAAGTGCCCGGATTCCTCGATCACGCCGCCACGCACGTCGAGCGCCACGCGCTTCAACGATTCCAACACTTCCATCCGCCTTCCCCAGCTCTCGGCACCGCCCAGCGCCAACACGGGCATCGGTAGTTTGAAGCGCTTGATCAATTCCGAGTTGTAGGCGATGTCCTTGGGAATATTTCGGTAGTACTCGAATCCCGCAAGCAGTGCCCCGGGTTGCCTGTAACAGCGCAGGTACTCATCGATGGACGTCTGGTCGATGGCATCGGATCGATAAGCGTAATTGCGATAGAACCACCCCAGATAGATGTCCTCACGACCCTCGATTAGTTGCTCGGGCATATCCAAGGTTTGATGAAAAGCATGGTGCCAGCGTTTCCCGCCCTGGCTGATATTCGGGCTGCCGTCGCCGGGAACGGTGACATCCACGATGGCCAGTTTCTGCACCGCGTCGGGATGATGCGCAGCCAGGGAGTAGGCCACCGGGCCACCCCAATCGTGCCCCACCAGAAAAAATTTGTCGATGCCTAGTTCGCCGTGAACTAACTCCCATACATCCTCAGCGATGGTCTTCTTATCGTAGCCCGTTTGCGGGCGCGACGTATCGCCGAGGCCGCGAAGGTCAGGTGCAATGATGCGGTATCTGGGGACCAGGCGTGCAATGACATCACGCCACTCGTACCAGGTCTGGGGCCAACCGTGCAGGAGGACCACGGGTTCGCCTTCCCCCGCGGTGACGTAGTGCATGCGTACTGCGGATAGGTTGGCGTAGTGATGGGTGACTTGAATGTTTTGCATGCTTGAGCTTTATTCGGAATGATGCCTGGCCCAGTCCACCACTTCCGCGTGCGTGGCGAAGCAAACGTCGGGATGCGCTTTGGCGTGTTTGATCAGTTCGTCCACAATCCAGATGCGTGAGCGGTATCCAATCACGTGCGGATGAAAAGTGATTTGGCACACACCACCCTCAGCATAAGCCGCATCGAACTCGCGACGAAAGATATCGAACACGTCGGCAGGCGGCGTATAAGGGCGGTGCGAGGCGAATCGATTCATCCAGAAGTACACCGCATCGTCTCGCACCCACTCCACTGGCAACTCAACAACGCCGGTGGCTTCCCCGTCGAGCAGTAATTCGTAGCAGTCCTCGTCCGCCATCAGGGAGGAGTCGTAGAGCAATCCCAGTTCCTTGGCGATGCGCAGCGTGTGCGCACTGAAATCCCAAGACGGCGTGCGCATACCCACCGGCTTGATGCCCGTGATCCGTTGCAGGGTATCGCAGGAGCGCTGCATGAGGTCGCGCTCGCACTCGTAGGTGAGCCCGGAATTGAGTTCGTGAATCCAGCCGTGGAGGCCAATCTCGTGACCGTCTGCGATGATTTGCTTCTGTTCATCCGGATAGAGCAGGGCGGTGACCGCCGGCACATAGAAGCTCGCGCGCACGTCGTGCTTACGTAATAGATCGAGTATTTTCGGAACGCCTACTCGATGGCCGAACTGTCCCCAGCTCAAGCGCCCGATGGATTTGCCGCCATCGCGTAACTCGTTGGTTTCGTGGTCGGAGTCGAAGGATAACGCCACCGCACAGCGTGCGCCCTCCATCCAGCGCTTGGGTTTGAGCCGCCGCCCCGCGCGCACGTGTCCGACAATGCGACGCCATTGGGCTTCGGGCCATTGCCAAGGTTCGTGCATACTGGTTTGCTCCGTCATGGTGTACATTTCCATCGGGAAAGGATGACGAATCGCAGTTTACCTGCGTGCGCGGGCTAGCCCGGTACGCATGAAGACCGCAAATGGAGGAACCATGACTTTGTACGTGGGCGCGGCAAGATGGACGGACGGCACCAGGGGTGGCCTATTTAGAAGGAAGCCCGGTAACGACATATGGGAACATTTGGGATTGCCCGCTGCGGTTCAGGTGCAGGCGATCACGGTGCACCCTGAGCAGCCGGAGGTGGTGTACGCGGGCACGGATGTGGGGCTCTACCGAACGCTCGATGCGGGCGAAACCTGGCATCGTCTGGATACCCCGCGTGCTCTTCAGATCTGGTCCGTGTTCGTGCATCCGCATGATTCGCGGTTGCTTTACGCCGGTACTTCGCCGCTGGGTGTGCTGCGCAGTCAAGACGGGGGGCAGACGTGGCGCGTGATTCCGGTGCAACTCCCGCAACGCGTCAAAATGACGTTTCCATGTCGTGTCATGCGTTTCGCGGCAGCGTCGGTCCGTCCTGATCACCTCTACGCGGCACTGGAAGTGGGCGGCGTGATGAGTAGCCATGATGCTGGCGAGACTTGGACCGATTGTGCCGATGATCTGGTGAATCTTGCCCAGCAACGTCCGCATTTGCGCAGCCGGATTCAAAGCGATAGCGATACGGAGGGGATGCTCGACGCCCACGCGGTTGGTGTGAGTTCAGCCAAACCTGGCAGCGTTTTTCTCGCCACTCGCATGGGCGTGTTTCAAAGCAGCAACGGCGGCTCGGTATGGACGGACGTCGAAGTCGGCCGCTTCTCGCCGCTCACCTACGCACGCGATATTCGAGTTTCGCCGCACGATCCACGCGTGCTGTTCGCGTGCCTGTCGCCGGCTTCGCGCAGCGAGGATGGGGCGCTCTACCGAAGTGATGATCTGGGTGAAACTTGGATACGGGCGGACCGAAGCATCAAAGCGCGTGCAAGCAT
>JANNFC010000635.1:0-21536 GCA_031379405.1 Betaproteobacteria bacterium
TCACCCCAATGCCCCAATAATGCCCTAAGGCCCTCTGCCGGCCGTCCCCTTGAATCTTGTGTTCCCGCAATTCCTACTTCACTGCAAGACTTGACCCCTAGGTGCTAGGTGGTGACCCCAAGGTGCTCCGAGAAATGCGGGCAAGCACCAATCAAGCCGCTGTCAGCCTCGCGTACTCCAACGCTAACCACTTCACCCCCTCATCGCGAAAATTCACCTGCACGCGTGCGTCGCTGCCGCGCCCTTCCGCACCGAGAATAACGCCATAGCCAAACTTTGGATGGGAAACGCCTTGTCCGATCTTCCAAGGTAACGCCGGATCGGATAGGGCAATGGAAGATTGCCTGAATGCACCTCTTTGAGAGGAAGGCGAGGAACCGAAGGATGATCCGGACATGGAGTGAGCGAACACCGGAGGCGGCGTCAGGCGCCGAATGAACTCGTTGGGAATCTCGTCGACGAAGCGCGACGCGATGTTGTAACGCGTCTGTCCGTGCAGCATTCGAGTCTGCGCCAAGGTGAGATAGAGGCGCCGGCGGGCACGCGTCAGCGCGACGTACATCAAGCGACGTTCTTCTTCCGTGCCATCGGCATCGTTCAAACTGTTTTCGTGGGGGAACAACCCCTCTTCCAATCCGGTGACAAAGACCGTGTGAAACTCCAGCCCCTTGGCCGAATGTACCGTCATCAGTTGTAGCGCGTCCTGCCCTTGTCCGGCCTGATGCTCGCCTGCCTCCAGAGCGGCGTGCGCGAGAAAATTGTTCTGCATGGCGAGCCAGGATTGTTCCGTATTCGGGTCGACGACGACGTTGCCGTCTTCGTCGATGGTCAGTGTCGCCACGGGATCCTTGGCGAATACGGTTGCCGCCGTCACCAGTTCTTTCAGGTTATCGATGCGATCCGCGCCCTCTTTTTCGTTCTGGTAGTAGGCAACGAGTCCACTGGCTACGACGGTGTGCTCGACCGCTTCGGGTAGCGGCAACGCTTCGCACGCCCTTTTGAGATCCTCAATCAATCGCACGAATGCCGCGATGCCGGTGCCGGCTTTCCCTGCGAGAGGATTCGAACAAGCCGCCAGCCATACACTGGTGCCATTGCGTTTCGCAAGGTCTTGCAATTGTTCGATGCTGCGCGCGCCTATTCCTCGCGTAGGCATGTTGATCACCCGCAGCAGGGAATTGTCGTCATCCGGATTCGCCGCCAAACGCAAGTAAGCCAAGGCATGCTTGATCTCCTGACGCTCGA
Organism: Betaproteobacteria bacterium; assembly: GCA_031379405.1. GTDB lineage: Bacteria > Pseudomonadota > Gammaproteobacteria > Burkholderiales > SHXO01 > SHXO01. The sequence goes on from JANNFC010000635.1 coordinate 1,246, forward strand.
AGAACCGCAATCCGCCGTAGACGCGATAGGGCAACCCGGCGCTGAACAAGCCATGCTCAAGCGCCCGCGATTGCGCATTGGAGCGATACAGGATCGCGACCTCGGTCAAGGAGACCCCCTCACGCTTGAGGCTGCGCACCTCATCCACGATGAATCTCGCCTCTTCCACATCGCTGGTGGCTTCATAGAAACTCAATGCCTCCCCCTTGCCCTGCGCAGTCCACAGGTTCTTGCCTAGACGCGTGTGGTTATGGCGGATAAGCGCATTCGCAGCGTCCAGGATATTGCCGTGGCTGCGGTAGTTCTGCTCAAGCTTGATGACGTGCCCCCTGGCGAAATCACGCTCGAAATCGACCATGTTTTTGGACGACGCTCCGCGGAAGGCGTAGATGCTCTGATCGTCATCACCGACTCCGAAAATGGCATTGTGCGCGCCCGCCAGCAATCGTAGCCATCGGAACTGCAGCCGGTTCGTATCCTGAAACTCATCCACCAGAATGTAACTGAAGCGCCTCTGATAGTGATTACGCAGTACTTCGTTGCGGGTGAGTAGTTCGAATGAACGCAGCAACAACTCAGAAAAATCCGCAACGCCTTCGCGGTTGCACTGCTCGTCGTAAGCCGCGTACAACTCCACCAAACGACCAGAGAATTCATCTCCGGTTTCCACCCGACTGGCGCGCGTACCCGCTTCCTTGTGGCTGTTGATGAAGTACTGCAGATCGCGCGGCGCGTATTTCTCGTCGTCTACATTAAGCGCTTTCAGCAGCCGCTTGATGAGCGAGAGTTGGTCTGCGCCATCGAGAATTTGAAAGGTCTGCGGCAAACCGGCATCGCGGTAGTGCGCGCGCAGCAGACGATTGCACAAGCCATGAAAGGTGCCGACCCACATGCCGCGCGTGTTGATGGGCAGCATGGCGGAGATGCGCGTCAGCATTTCGCGCGCGGCCTTGTTGGTGAAGGTCACCGCCAACAAGCCGTGCGGCAACACCTGTCCGGTTTGGATGAGCCAGGCGATGCGCGTGGTCAGAACGCGAGTTTTGCCGCTGCCCGCACCGGCCAATATGAGGGCGCTTTGGTGAGGCAAGGTGACCGCGCGCAGTTGTTCGGGGTTGAGGCCGTCGAGAAGGTTGGTGCCGTGCACGTGAAAAATGTAATGGGAATGACCCCGGAATGGTAACCGAATCCGCACTGGGATAGGCGTCGCCAAGCAAGGGAGGATGCGAGGCGCAGGCTATAATCGGCGCCTTTCAAGTCAGGTTTTTCAGCATGTTAGCGTCGCAGTACCGCCCGCAAGAAATCGAGAAGCAAGCCCACCTGGAATGGGAGGCATCCGGCGCGCATCGTGCCATGGAAGTGCCCGGCAAGCCCAAGTACTACTGCTTGTCCATGTTCCCCTACCCGTCGGGGAAGTTGCATATGGGCCATGTGCGCAACTACACCATCGGCGATGTGCTGACGCGCTACCACCGCATGCGCGGCTATAACGTACTCCAGCCCATGGGCTGGGATGCCTTCGGGTTGCCCGCCGAGAACGCCGCCATGGCCAACGGCGTGCCGCCCGCCAAGTGGACCTACGACAACATTGCCTACATGAAGAAGCAGTTGAAGTCGCTGGGTTTCGCCATCGACTGGGAACGCGAACTCGCCACCTGCAAGCCGAGTTACTACCGTTGGAACCAATGGCTGTTCCTGCGCATGCTCGAAAAAGGCATCGTCTATAAGAAGACCGGCGTGGTGAACTGGGATCCGGTGGATCAAACGGTGCTGGCCAACGAGCAGGTCATCGACGGGCGCGGATGGCGCACCGGTGTCATGGTGGAGAAGCGCGAGATTCCCATGTACTACATGCGAATCACGGATTATTCCGAGGAGCTGCTGGCCGCGCTCGACACCCTCCCCGGCTGGCCGGATCGCGTAAAGACCATGCAGGCCAATTGGATCGGTAAGAGCCATGGCGTGAACATCGGCTTTCCCTACACGCTGGATGGCAAGCGGCAGGTATTGCGGGTTTTCACCACGCGCGTCGACACTTTGATGGGCGTGACCTTCTGCGCGGTGGCGGCCGAGCACCCGCTTGCCAGCGCTGCTGCCAAGGACAATTCCAAGCTTGCCGCCTTTGTCGATGAATGCAAGCGTGGCAGCGTGATGGAAGCCGACCTGGCGCAGATGGAGAAAAAGGGCATGGCGACCGGCCTCTTTGTGGCGCATCCCCTAACGGGCAAGCAAATCGAAGTCTGGGTCGGTAACTATGTGTTGATGAGCTACGGCGAAGGCGCCGTAATGGGCGTGCCCGGACACGACGAGCGTGATTTCGCGTTTGCCAAGAAGTACGGCCTGGCCATCGAGCAGGTCATCGAAGTTGCCGGTAAGCCGTACTGCATGGCCGCGTGGCAGGAGTGGTATGCCGATTACGGCGTGTGCGTTAATTCCGGAAAATATGACGGCATGGATTTCGATCGATCCGTGGATGCCATCGCTACCGATCTCAAAGCGGTCGGTTTGGGCGAGAAGCAAACCACCTGGCGGCTTCGCGACTGGGGCATTTCGCGGCAACGTTATTGGGGGACACCCATTCCCCTCATTCACTGCGCGGGCTGCGGTGACGTGCCGGTTCCTGACGATCAGTTACCCGTGGTGCTGCCCGAGGATTGCGTGCCCGATGGGTCGGGCAACCCGCTCAATAAGCGGGCGGAATTTGTCAACTGCGCGTGTCCCAAATGCGGAAAGCCCGCGCGCCGCGAGACCGATACCATGGATACGTTTGTCGATTCGTCCTGGTACTACTCGCGTTACGCCTGTGCCGACAACAACCAGTCCATGGTGGATGATCGGGTGAAATATTGGTTGCCGGTGGACCAATACATCGGCGGAATCGAGCACGCCATTCTGCATTTGCTCTATTCACGCTTCTGGACGCGGGTGATGCGCAACCTGGGTCTGCTGCAATTCGACGAACCCTTTACCAACCTGCTCACGCAGGGCATGGTGTTGAACGAGATTTTCTTCCGCAAAACCGGAGAAGGCCGCAGCACGTACTTCAATCCCGCCGATGTGGATGTGCGCGTGGACGAAAAAGGCGCGCGCACGGCAGCGACGTTGAAGTCCGATGGACTGCCCGTGGAATCCGCCGGCATTGGCACCATGTCCAAGTCCAAGAACAACGGCGTGGATCCGCAGGCACTGATCGAGCGCTGCGGCGCGGACACCGCGCGCTTTTTCATGATGTTCGCCGCACCGCCCGAGCAGACTCTAGAATGGTCGGATTCGGGCGTCGAGGGCGCTTATCGATTCTTGCGGCGGCTGTGGCGTTTTGGCGCCGACAGACATGACGCCATATCGAAGGGAATCAAGGGCACGGCGCACTGTAGCAAACTATCCGAGAATCAAGCCGCCGCGCGACGTGAAGTGCATCTCGTCTTAAAGCAGGCAAATTACGATTTCTCCAAATTCCAGTTCAATACCGTCGCGTCGGCCGGCATGAAGATTCTGAATGCTCTGGAGCGATTGCCGGAGAGCGAAACCACGGTCAACACCGAAGGATTCTCCATCTTGCTACGCCTGCTGTGCCCATTGACGCCGCATGTGTGCTTCCATTTGTGGAGCGCATTGGGTTATGGGAAGAACGTATTCAGCGCTGCGTGGCCCGAACCTGAGGCACGCGCATTGGAGCAAGACGAAATGGAATTGGTGCTGCAGATCAGCGGTAAGACGCGCGGTTCGATCAGGGTGCCCAGTCAAGCGACTCGCGAACAGATCGAAGTGCTTGCGCATCGCAGCCCGTTGGCGATGAAGTACATCGTCGGGCAAAACGTAAAGAAGGTCGTCGTGGTACCCGGACGGCTGGTCAACATCGTCATTTAACCAAGGACACCATTGCCGAACCGCTTGCGATGGGCTCTAGCATTGGGTGTTTGTCTGGTCGTGACGGGCTGCGGCTTCCATTTCAAACGCGGACCAGAGCTGCCGTTCGCCAGTCTTTATTTGGCTACAAGCCAGTTCTCGTCCTTCGGGGCGGAATTCAAGCGCTATTTGGAGAGCGGTAACAAAGTCAATGTGGTGGTTCGGCCCGAAGATTCGGAGATGATTCTAGAAATTCTTGGCGAGTCTTCCGATAAGCAAATCCTCTCACTCTCAGCCGCCGGTCGGGTACGTGAGTTCGAGTTGCACTATCGGGTACGGTACCGACTTACGGATCGCACCAGGCGCGAGTGGATCGCACCCTCGGATGTGACGATACGGCGAACTTTCACTTTCAATGACCAGGAACTTCTAGCGAAGGAGAGCGAAGAGGCTCTTCTGTTTCGCGAAATGAAACGCGATGCCTTGAGTTTGTTGCTGCGGCGACTATCGAAGGCAACTCCCCCGACCTAGTCCTGACCCGTGCTTGCTAACAGCGAAATGCAATCCGTAGGATCCGTGACGCCGCAACGCGCCGACTTCGAACGCCCCATCCACTTGAAGAGCGGCGCGACCATTGCGCGCTATGCAATCGCCTACGAAACTTATGGCCAACTCAATGCCAAGCGTGACAATGCGGTGCTGGTATGCCATGCGCTGAATGCTTCCCATCATGTGGCGGGGCACTATGCGGACGATCCTAAGAATATCGGCTGGTGGGACAACCTGATCGGCCCCGGCAAGCCTGTCGATACCAATCGTTTCTTCGTGGTGGGTGTCAATAACCTCGGCGGATGCCACGGCTCCACGGGACCGGCAACGACCAATCCTGCCACAGGCGAGCCCTGGGGCGCGGATTTTCCCCTGGTCACGGTAGAAGACTGGGTAGAAGTTCAGGCGCGCTTGGCCGACCATCTGGGGATCGAATGCTTCGCGGTGGTGATGGGTGGCAGCCTCGGTGCCATGCAAGCGTTGCAGTGGACCGTGAGTTATCCGGATCGCGTTCGTCACTCCCTCGTAATCGCGGCCGCACCAAAGCTGACCGCGCAAAACATCGCCTTCAACGAAGTGGCGAGACAAGCCATCACCACCGATCCTGACTTTCATGGTGGCAACTACTACGCGCACGCGGTGGTGCCAAAGCGCGGGCTACGCATCGCCCGCATGATTGGCCACATTACCTATCTCTCGGATGATGCGATGGCGGAGAAATTCGGCCGCGCACTGCGTACCGGCGAGATCAAATTCAACTTCGACGTGGAATTTGAAATTGAGAGCTACCTGCGCCATCAGGGTGACAAGTTTTCCGAGTACTTCGATGCCAACACTTATTTGCGCATCACCAAAGCACTCGACTACTTCGACCCAGCGGCGGCTCACGGCGGCAATCTCACCCGTGCCCTCGCCACGGCGAGTGCAAACTTTCTCGTCGTGTCTTTTACATCCGACTGGCGATTCTCGCCGGCACGCTCCAGGGAGATCATCAAAGCATTGCTCGACAATCGCTTGAACGTGTCCTACGCCGAGATCGATGCGCCGCATGGCCACGACGCTTTTCTGATGGACGATCCACGCTATCACGGCCTCATCCGGGCCTACCTCGGCAATGTGAGTATCGCAACATGAACAACGCCACTCGAGCCGATTACGCTACCATCGCGGCGTGGATTACCCCCGGCGCGCGCGTGCTAGATCTTGGATGCGGCAACGGATCGCTCTTAAGGTATCTGGGCGAGAAGCGCGCTATCTCCGGGTACGGCGTCGAAATTGACGATGAGAAAATCATCGCCAGTGTGGGCAACGGCGTGAATGTCATTCAGCGCGACCTCGAGAGCGGACTTGCCGAATTCGCGTCGCACTCTTTTGACTTCGTTATCTTGTCGCTCACGCTGCAAGCGGTGCGGCAGACGGAGAGTATCGTCAAGGAGATGCTTCGCGTTGGCCAAGAAGGTATCGTGACGTTCCCGAACTTCGGTTATTGGCGCAACCGATTGCAGGTGCTACTTGGCGGCATGCCGGTGTCGCGGGAACTTCCGTATCAATGGTACGACACACCCAACGTCCATCTTTGTACCATCGAGGACTTCGAAACGTTTTGCGCGAAAAACGAAATACGCGTGCTTCAAAGAGTCGTGATGGCAGGTGGCCAGCCCGTCAATGCGCTACCTAACTTGCTCGGTTCGCTCGCCGTATATCGTCTCAAGACGAGTTAGACGAGTTGGGCGAGGTGGTCGCAACTTTGCTCGCCAGCGCCACCAGAACGAGAACAGGCACACCTAAGGCAGCGGTGCCGATAAAGAAAGTCTGGTAGTCCGAGTGATCGACAACCCACCCGGAGAATCCCGCGAGGAATTTCGGCAGTAACAGCATGATGGAGCTGAATAAGGCGTACTGGGTGGCAGAGTAAGCGACGTTGGTCAGGCTGGACAAGTATCCGACGAAGGCCGCACTCGCGATGCCTGCGCTCAAGTTGTCGATGGAAATAGCCGCCACCAAACCGGGAAGATCGTGACCACGGGTTGCCAGCCACGCAAACAGTAGATTGGTGGCCGCCGACAAGGCTGCCCCAGCGAACAACACTCGCATCACACCAAAACGAAGCGAGAGCACGCCTCCCAAACTGGCACCCACCAAGGTCATGATCACCCCGTAAACACCTGACACGGCGGCCACCTCTTCCTTGGTGAAACCCATGTCTTTGTAAAAAGGACTGGCCATCACCCCCATCACGATATCCGAGATGCGATAGGTACCAATCAAGGCTAGTAGCAAAATCGCGTGCCAGCCATAGCGCGCCACGAAATCCAGGAACGGACTCACCATGGCGCCATAGACCCATGTCGCGAAGCGCGCCAAGCCGGGCGGCACCCAGGAGGTTCGGCGCAATTGCGCGCTGAAGTTTTTCTCACCTTGGGTGGCGCTCGCCATAGCGGTTTGCAGTGGCTCCTTGGAGAACAATACGGTCAGCATCCCCACACTCATGGCGGCGGCCATGGTCAAGTAGGCGATCATCCAAGGCGCATGCTCGTAGGTCTTCTCATCGGGATCAAAGCTTGCGGCGATCCAAAGCGTACCCGCGGAAGAGAAAATCATCGCCACGCGATACCCAATTTGATAGGTGGCCGCCATCGCCGCCTGGCGCGATGGCCCGGCGGATTCGATGCGAAACGCATCCAGGGCGATATCCTGGGTAGCGGACGAGAATGCCACCAATACCGTAAAGAACACCAGCCGATGCAGGTCAGCATTGGCGTCGGTCAACGCCGAACCGATAAGCCCTGCCACGACACCCAGTTGGGCCAGCAGCAACCAACTTCGCCGTCTTCCCAGCATGCGCGTCAGAAGCGGTAGCGGCATGCGATCCACCAGCGGCGCCCATACCCACTTGAAGGCGTAGGCCAGGGCGATCCAACTCAGAAAACCGATGGTGGTCCGATCGATGCCGGCCTCGCGCAAGCGAAAGGACAATGTGCCCAACACCAGCAGGAGCGGAAGCCCAGCGGAAAATCCCAGGAGCAGCATGCGCGCAACGCTGGATTCGGTGTACACGCGCAAATCCGTGATCCAGCTACGACGGGTCGTCGCGGGTGTCGCGCTCACAGGTCGTAGTCGTAATCGATGATCAGCGGCGCGTGATCGGCGAAGCGCTCGGCTTTGTAGATGGACGCTTTTCGCCCGGTGGCAGCGATGCCCGGCGTGGCGATCTGATAGTCCAGTCGCCATCCGACATTGTTCGCCCACGCCTGGCCGCGATTGGACCACCAGGTGTATTGCTCGGCGCGCGGATCGATACGCCGAAATACATCGACGAAGCCCAATTCATCAAACACACATGACAACCAAGCGCGTTCCTCCGGTAGAAAACCAGAGTTCTTTTGATTCGAGCGCCAGTTCTTCAGATCGATTTCTTTGTGCGCGATATTCCAATCGCCGCAGATAATCACGTCCCGGCCGCTGCCCGCAAGTTCCTTGAGTTTAGGGAACACTCGTTGCATAAAGCTGAACTTCACCGCCAGTCGCTCCTGCGAACTCGACCCGGAGGGCAAATAAAGACTCACGATACTCAGCGGACCGAAACGCGCTTCAATGTAGCGACCTTCTTCATCAATATCCGGGATACCGAGCCCTTCCACCACTTGCGCGGGTTGCTTGCGCGTAAATACTCCTACGCCGCTATACCCCTTGCGCTGCGCGAAATGAAAATGTCCGGAGAATACGCCCGGAGAACGCATGGAGTCGGTGAGGTTATCGTCTTGCGCTTTGAGTTCCTGAACGCATACGACATCGGCGCGCGCGCGCACCAGCCATTGCAGAAAGCCTTTGTTGACCGCGGAGCGAATGCCGTTAAGATTCAAGCTGACGAGGCGCAAGAATGGAAACCAGAGAAAACTTCAGGACGGGGTTTGTCGAATTTGCCTTGAGCCAGGGCGTGCTGCGGTTCGGCGAATTCACCACCAAGGCGGGACGCCTGTCCCCTTACTTTTTCAATGCCGGCCTGTTCAACACAGGAGAAGCCTTGGCGCAACTCGGAGAATTCTACGCGAACGCCATATTGGCTTCGGGCCTGCCCTTCGACCTGCTCTTCGGCCCTGCCTACAAGGGAATTCCTCTGGTGTCGGCCACCGCCGTCGCTCTTGCCCGCGCGGGTCGCAATGTGCCCTTCTGTTTTAACCGCAAGGAAGCCAAGGACCATGGTGAGGGCGGGGTCATCGTCGGAGCACCGATGGCGGGACGGGTGCTTATCTTGGACGATGTGATCTCCGCCGGCACTTCGGTGCGCGAATCGGTGGATTTGATTCGATCCTCCGGAGCACAACCGGCGGCAGTGGTGATCGCACTGGACCGAATGGAGCGCGGCGCCGGGACCGCGTCCGCCGTGCAAGAGGTTGGCGCCATATTCGGAGTTCCGGTCTTTAGTATCGCCACGTTGGACGATATCGTGCGCTACTTGACCTCCCGGGGATCCATGGCACATGAGTTGCACGCCGTACGTAACTATCGAGCGCAATATGGGGTTTATTCGGATGGGACGGGATCGGCTAACGCGACTGGCGGGGTCAGCACTCGTCCTGGCGCTATGTCTTCCCCAGACTAGCACCGCCGGCCCGCCGGCAGGCGGGAAAGTAGAGCGTTTGACCGGCTCGCTCTACAAATGGAAGGACCAAAACGGCGTGGTGCACTACAGCGAGACCATGCCGCAGGAGCAGAACTTCGATACCACGCAGATGAACAAGCAGGGCCGGGTTATTCGCCAACTGGAAAAGGCCCCGCTGGATCGTCAGGTCGCCTCCGAAAAAACCGACCGGGAACGGCAGCAAAAACAGCAATCTGCCGAACAGAAGCGCCGTGACGATGCGTTGATCAAGACCTATACCGACGTACTCGAAATTGACGCTGCGCGCGAGCGAAACATAGCGCTTCCCTTTCAAGCCATCGAAGGCTTGAAGGTCCAGCGCGAAAAAGTCATGGAATCTCTAAACGTCCTTGCCAGCCAAGCCGACGCCTACGACAAGCAAAGCAAGCCACGTCCGCCCGGTCTCACCGAGGACATCCAAGACAAAAGAAGGCAAATGACGCGCATAGCGGGGGATATCAAGCGCTACGAAGGGCAGGTTACCTTGATCCGTAACAAGTATGACGAGGACAAGCGGCGGTTCATCGAGATCAAAGGCGAAGCGGCCCCTTTGCCCAGTAAGTCTTAGCCTAGTAAGTCTTAGCCAGCTAGTTTTATCCGCAGAATTTCGCTCAGTTGCCCGGGGTTAGCCTTACCCTTACTGGCCTTCATCGCCTGACCTACTAAGAAATTGAAAGCCTTTTCCTTGCCGGCCCGGTACTCGGTCACTTGGGCCGGGTTGGTGGCGACGATGGCCTCCACCATTTTTTCCAGCTCCGAACTATCGGAGATCTGCTTCAATCCTCGTACTTCGATGATCTGATCGGCGTCGCCCTGGCCTTGCCATAGCGCCTCGAAGATCGCTTTGGCCATCTTGCCCGAGACCGAGCCATCGGCGATACGATTGACCAATCCCGCGAGAGCTGGCGCACTGATCGGGGATTGCGAAACCTCTAACCCGTCGCGATTGAGCCGGCCCAGGAGTTCCACCATGATCCAATTGGCGCACAGCTTTGGTTGGCCGGGTGCGTGGCGCAAAGCATCCTCGAAGTAATTGGCGAGTTCCAAGCTGGTCGTAAGTACCCCAGCGTCGTACTCCGAAAGTCCCAACGTATCGATGTAGCGGGCGCGCTTGGCTTGCGGCAATTCCGGCAGCTTAGTGCGCACGGCTTCGATCCAGTCCTCACCGATGGCCAGAGGGAGCAAGTCGGGGTCAGGAAAATAACGATAATCCTGGGCATCTTCCTTCGAACGCATCGAGCGTGTTTCGTCCCGCTCGGGATCGTAGAGCCGGGTTTCCTGCATCACTTTGCCGCCGTCTTCGATGAGTTCGATCTGCCGGCGGACTTCGTACTCGATCGCCTTCTCGAGAAAACGAAAGGAGTTCAAGTTCTTGATTTCGCACCGAGTCCCTAACGCTTCTTGGCCTTTGGGCCGGACCGATACGTTGGCGTCGCAGCGGAAGGATCCTTCCTGCATATTGCCGTCGCAGATCTCGAGCCAGCGCACGAGGCCGTGCAAGGTTTTGGCGTAGACCACTGCGTCGGCCGCGCTGCGAAGATCAGGCTCGGATACGATCTCCAGTAAGGGCGTGCCGGCACGGTTTAGATCGATACCACTCATGCCGTGAAAGTCCTCGTGCAGCGACTTGCCGGCATCTTCTTCCAAATGCGCTCGGGTAAGGCGGATCGTCTTCGTGCCCTCGCCCGTTTGGATCCCGATGCTTCCGCCTTGCACGACCGGCTGCTCGTACTGGCTGATCTGATAGCCCTTCGGCAAATCCGGATAGAAGTAGTTTTTGCGCGCGAAGATTGAGCGACGGGCAATCTTGGCTCCCACCGCAACGCCGAAGCGGATGGCTTTCTCCACCGCGCCACGATTAAGCACCGGAAGTGTGCCCGGTAGCGCGATGTCCACGCCGCACGCCTGCGAGTTGGGGCTGGCTCCGAAGGCTGTCGAAGCGCCCGAGAAGATCTTCGAGCTTGTAGCGAGCTGAGCATGCGTTTCCAACCCGATGACCACTTCCCATTCCATAGTCATACCAGTGCGTCCGGTGCCCGAGTGTGCCAGTCGGTTAGCTGTTGGAACCGGTGGGCGAGATTGAGCATGCGAGCCTCGGAAAAGTAGTTGCCAATGATCTGCAGACCCACGGGTCTGCCTTTGTCCCCGAACCCGCAGGGCACTGACATCCCGGGCAGCCCAGCCAGATTTACCGCAATGGTATAGATATCGGTCAGGTACATTTGGACCGGGTCTTGATTCTTCGAGCCCAAATCGAAGGCTACGGTAGGAGAGGTCGGTCCCAGTATGACATCGCACTGCTTGAACGCGAGGGCGAAATCCTGGGCGATCAAGCGCCGTACTTTTTGCGCCTTGAGATAGTACGCATCGTAGTAACCGTGGGAGAGCACGTAGGCGCCGATCAGGATCCGGCGCTTGACCTCCACTCCAAAGCCTTCGGCGCGCGTGCGCTGGTACATTTCTTTGAGATCGGCGTAGTGTGGCGTGCGATAGCCGTAGCGCACGCCATCGAAGCGTGCCAAATTGCTGGAGGCTTCCGCAGGCGCCAAAACATAGTAGGCTGGGACGCATAGCGGCGTATTGGGCAGCGAGATTTCCACCGGCTCGCAACCCGACCGACGCAGTTCAGTAAGCGCTTGCTCCACTGCAGCCCTAACATCCGAGCCGAGACCTTCGCCAAAGTACTCTTTTGGAAGCCCCACTTTCAGCCCTGCAATGGGACGATCCAGAGCGCGCGTATAGTCATCGGCGGGTCGCTCCAGGCTGGTGGAATCCCTGGCGTCGAACCCCGCCATAGTGTTTAGCAGCAGCGCGACGTCGCGTGCGCTCTTACCCAACGGGCCACCCTGATCCAAACTGGAGGCGTAGGCAATCATGCCGTATCGAGAAACCACGCCATAGGTTGGTTTGATTCCCGTCACGCCGCACAGCGAAGCCGGAAGCCTAATCGAGCCCCCGGTATCGGTCCCCGTCGCCGCCGGCGTCATGCGCGCGGCCACCGCGCAGGCCGATCCGCCCGAGCTGCCTCCGGGAACAGCACGCTGATCCCACGGATTTTTGACCGGACCGAAGTACGAGTTCTCGTTGGACGATCCCATGGCGAACTCATCCATGTTGGTCTTGCCCAGATTCACCGCGCCAGCCGCCTTGAAGCGCTCGATGACGTGAGCATCGTAGGGCGAACGGAAGTTGGCCAGCATGCGCGATCCACAAGTGCTGAGCCAGCCTTCGGTGCAGAACACGTCTTTGTGAGCGATAGGGATTCCAAGCAATGCGTGACTTTCGCCTTGGGCTAGTCGTCGATCGGCCGCATCCGCTTCCGCCAAGGTCTTTTCAGGATCGAGGGAGATGAAGGCGTTGAGTTGGGAATTGAGCCGCTGCGCTTGTTGCAGGAACTGTTGAGCCAGCTCACGGCTCGAGACCTTGCGCTCACGCAGCGCCGCGCCAAGCTCGCTAATACCTTGATTCAGCATGATCTCGCGCCCTATTCGATGACTTTGGGAACGAGGTACAAATCCGCCTCGACTTGCGGTGCCACCTGCTGAAAGCGCACGTGACTATCCTCTTCGGTCGCCTCATCAACGCGCAGCCGCTGTGAAACGTCTTGCGCGTGCGACATGGGTTCGACGCCACGGGTGTCCGCTGCCTGCAGCTGCTCGATCAGCGTGAAAATATCGTTGAGTTGCCCAAGGGCCGCTTCGGCTTCTTCCTGCGAAATGGCAATGCGGGCGAGCAGTGCGAGGCGCTGTACGTCGTCTAAAGATAATGACATGGGGATTTTCGAGGGGTTCTAGGCGCCTTATACCGTTGTCCTATCGCTTGCAAGCGTGCCAAGCAAAAAATAACAACGTCAGGCCTTTATCGTGCTTATGCCGGTGCGTTATTATAGCTGCTTCACCTAGCGCGCCCGCCTCGCGCCTTGATTGCGGGGCCCTCCTCCTTACACTTAGAGCTACTGTTCAAACCTTCATGTTCGGATTTCTTGGCGGTTATTTCTCCAACGATCTCGCAATCGATCTCGGCACTGCAAACACGCTGATCTACGTCCGCGGCAAAGGCATCGTCCTGAACGAACCTTCGGTGGTCGCCATTCGCCAGGAGGGCGGGCCCAACGGCAAGAAGGTCATTCAGGAAGTAGGCCTCGCCGCCAAGCAGATGTTGGGGCGCACACCGGGAAACATCACAGCCATTCGCCCTATGAAGGATGGCGTGATCGCCGATTTTACGGTCACCGAGCAGATGCTCAAGCAGTTCATCAAGAAGGTGCACGACAACCGCTTGTTTTCCCCGTCGCCGCGCATCGTTATTTGTGTGCCTTGTGGCTCCACTCAGGTAGAACGCCGCGCCATTCGGGAATCCGCCTACGGCGCCGGCGCGCGCAAGGTCGAACTGATCGAAGAGCCCATGGCGGCAGCGATCGGAGCCGGCCTGCCCGTGGAGGAAGCCACGGGCTCCATGGTCGTGGATATCGGCGGTGGCACCACGGAGGTGGGAATCATTTCACTAGGCGGCATCGTCTACGCCAGTTCGGTTCGGGTCGGCGGCGACAAATTCGATGAAGCCATCATCAACTATATCCGCCGCAATTACGGGATGCTTATCGGGGAAACCACGGCCGAGGAAATCAAAAAGGAAATCGGCTCCGCTTTCCCCGGCAGCGAGGTACGCGAAAAGGAAGTGAAGGGCCGCAACCTGGCCGAGGGCATCCCACGCAGCTTTACCATCTCCAGCAACGAAATCCTGGAAGCCTTGACCGAGCCATTGAATTCAATCGTCAGCGCGGTCAAGTCCGCGCTGGAGCAAACACCCCCTGAACTGGGCGCCGATATCGCCGAAAAAGGCATGGTCATCACCGGGGGCGGGGCGCTGCTGCGAGACATCGACCGCCTGCTCATGGAAGAGACCGGCCTGCCGGTGATCATTGCGGAAGATCCATTGACCTGCGTCGTGCGCGGGTCCGGCAAGGCGCTCGAGCGCATGGACAAACTGGGTATCAATATCTTTACCAGCGATTGACGCCCTAACGAGCGATCTCGTTTTACGCGCGACTTTGCCGGCGCCCAAGCGCGAAACCGCGCCTAGCGGCGAGGCCTTCAGTCACTCAACCCGGCGGATCTTGTAACTTGAATAGGCATGAACCATAGCGCGCCACAGTTCTTCAAGCGTGGCCCCACGCTGCATACGCGCTTCGTGTTTTTCTGCCTCGCTTCTTTGATCCTGATCATCGCGGACGGCCGCTTCCACTATCTAGAGGTCATGCGCAAGAGCGTTTCCGTTGCACTCTATCCTCTTCAGCGCTTGACCGATATTCCGGGCTGGGCGATGCAACGCGCGCTAGGGTTCTTCGTGACACAGGCGCAGTTGCGGCACGAGAACGAGTTTCTACGCCAGCAGAATTTAGCCAATTCCGCGTCCTTGCAAACGATGGGCGCACTAGAAGGCGAGAACAAACACCTACGCGCCCTACTCACGCTGCGCGAAAAGCTAACGCGCAAGACGATCCCGGCAGAGATTCAGCGGCTGTACCCCGATCCCTTCACGCGCCGCGCCGCCATCGATCGCGGCTTACAAGACGGCCTGCGTCCGGGACTCGCGGTAGTGGACGCCATCGGGTTGATCGGGCAGATCACCCGGGTCTACCCGTGGCAATCGGAGGTCACCTTGATTACGGATAAGGACCAGGCCATCCCCATCCAGGTGCAGCGCAGCGCGTTGCGCGGTGTGCTATTCGGTATCGGTGACGACGGTGCGGTTGAGCTGCGTTACATGCCGGTGAGCGCCGACGTGCAAAATGGCGACGTGTTAGTGACATCGGGCATCGACGGCACCTATCCTTCGGGATTGCCGGTCGCCAAAGTAACTAACGTCGAACGCAACGCGGCGTATGCATTCGCGCGCATCAGCTGCGTACCGCTCACGGGTGTGCTGGGTGCCATTCAAGTCATGGTGGTGGACACCGACGAAAAGCCTCGCGTCAATACGTCCTCTGGACAAAGCCAGTCCGCTGAAGATAGCAAATCTCTCCAGACGCCAAGATGAGGTTCCCAACCAGGTTCGGCGTAGCTTTGACGCCTTCGGCCAGCCCGCCGCCGGAGCTTCTACGTCCGGCGCGCGCGAGCTATATCGCCCTTACGGTTTTGCTGGCGGCGATACTCAACCTGCTAGCCCTTCCCGAACTGATCACTCGCGTGAAGCCGGACTTCATCGCACTAATCCTTATCTATTGGACAATCTTTCATCCAGATCGCGTGAGCTTCACCATCGTATGGACGCTGGGACTTCTGATGGATGTGGCAAGCGGCAGCTTGTTTGGTCAGCATGCGCTTGCCTATACGCTCATGCTCTACTTGGCTGCGCTATTCCATCGGCGCATTATCATGTTTCCGATGCCTTATCAGGTCTTTCATGTCGGCACCATACTGCTTCTCGCACAACTGGTGACTTTGGCCTTGCGCTCCGTGGCAGGCAGTGACTTCCCCGGTCCCACCTACTTTCTGCCCAGTCTTCTCGGCGCGGCGTTGTGGCCTTTGGTGACAGCGCTGTTGCGAGCGCCGCTTCGGCAATCGCCTGAGCAGGATGCCACGTAGCCTCGGATGAACCGCAGCGTCGAGTTACGTAATCATCAGCGCGAGCTGGAAAGTTTTCAGCTGCGCCTGACCGTTGCGGCTGGGCTCATCCTAACGGCCTTCGTGGGATTGATCGGGCGTTTCGTCTATCTGCAAGTTGTTCAGCACGACTACTACCACACGTTGGCGGAGGCCAACCGTATTTCCATCGTACCGATCGTTCCCAACCGTGGAATCATTCTGGATCGCAATGGTGCGGTGCTGGCCCACAATTACGCCGGATACACACTGGAGATCACCCCGAGTCACGTAAAGAATTTGGAGCAGCTTTATGCCGACATCGGAAAAGTGGTGGAGATTACACCGCGTGACCGAAAACGCTTTCGCAAACTGGTGGACGAGAGCCACGAGTTCGCCAGTCTACCCATCCGCACCCGCCTCAATGACGAAGAAGTAGCGCGCTTCGCGGTGAATCGTTATCGCTTTCCCGGCGTGGAAATCAAGGCGCGCTTGTTTCGCCACTACCCGAACGGCGAGATCGCGTCCCACGTGGTGGGTTATATCGGTCGCATTACCAAAAGCGACAAAGCACGCCTGGAGGCCGAAGGGATTGACACCAACTATTCCGGTTCGGAATACATGGGAAAGGCCGGCCTGGAAGGAAAGTACGAATACGAACTGCATGGAACCACTGGCTTCGAGGAAGTGGAAACCGACGCCGGCGGCAGGGCCGTGCGCACTTTGCGCCGCACGCCTCCCATTTCCGGAAACAACCTTTTGCTTTCCGTCGACGCGCGCCTTCAGCAGATCGCGGAACGAGTCTTCGGCAAGCGGCGCGGCTCGCTGGTGGCCATCGAGCCGGCCACGGGCGGGGTTTTGGCGCTGATCAGCAAGCCCGGATTCGATCCTAATCTATTCGTGGAGGGCATCGATCCGCAGAATTGGGAAGTGCTGCACAACTCGCCCGATCACCCGCTCAACAACCGGGCTCTGCAAGGAGTTTACCCTCCTGGTTCCACCTTCAAACCTTTCATGGCGCTTGCCGGACTCGAGCTTGGCAAACGCACGCCGGGGTTCGCTATCAGCGATCCGGGTTACTTCGTATTTGGCGGCAGCGGACATGTGTACCGTGATTGGAAAAAAGGCGGCCACGGCTTGGTCAATCTGCATCGGTCCATCGTCATCTCTTGCGACACTTACTATTACGGACTCGCACAAGATCTGGGGATCGATCATATTCACGACTTCATCGGCCAGTTCGGCTTCGGCAAAAGGACCGGGATCGACATCGACGGCGAGAGTGGCGGACTTTTACCTTCCCAGCAGTGGAAACTAAAACGTTTCAAGCAAAAGTGGTTTGGGGGTGACACCATTTCCGTTGGCATTGGCCAAGGTTACAACTTGGCCACCCCACTGCAATTGGCACAGGCGACTGCGATCCTTGCCAACCACGGCCCAGTTTTTCGGCCGCATTTGGTAAAGCACATACAGAGCAGTCGCACCACGGAATTGACCTCCATTGCGGTGGAGCCTGTGGGCAAGCTGGACATCAAGCAGGACAATTTCACTATCGTGCGTGATGCCATGGTCGATGTCACTCGTCCCGGCGGCACCGCGGGCGCCGCCGGATTGAACTCGGGCTACGCGATCGCCGGCAAAACTGGAACGGCACAGGTCATCGGCATGAAGAAGAACGAGAAGTACGACGAATCCAAGATCGAGGAACGATTCCGAGACCACGCTTTGTTTATCGCCTTCGCTCCCGCCGACGCGCCGACCATCGCACTAGCCATATTGGTGGAGAACGGCGGTCACGGCGGCTCCACCGCGGCGCCGATCGCGCGCAAAGTATTCGACTACTATTTGTTAGGCAAGGAACCGCCCCCCGAGGTGGAAGAAAATCCGGAGGTACTCGAGCATGATTAATCGGATTCTGAGTTACCTGGGACGGCATATGGACAAGTACCTGCTGATCGGCCTCGGTGCGCTGATGCTGCTCGGCTTCGTAGTGCTATACAGCGCCTCGGGAGAGAGCTTTCCTAGGGTGCTCGGTCAATTGACCAACTTCGCTTTCGCCGTTGTGGTGATGTGGGTTGCCGCCAACATTGCACCGCACTATCTGATGCGAGTGGCGTTGCCGATTTACGTCGTGGGGTTGCTATTACTGGTGGCGGTTGAGGTCAAGGGCGAAATCATCAACGGCGCCCAGCGCTGGTTGAATGTGGGTGTGGCCAACATTCAGCCCTCGGAGATGATGAAAATCGCGGTCCCTTTGGCGGTGGCCTGGTACTTCGATCGCTACGAAGCGATCCTTCGACTCAAGGACTATTGCATCGCCGGTTTCATGGTACTGGTACCGGTGATGCTCGTGGCACATCAGCCCGACTTGGGAACGGCGGTATTGATCGCAGCCGCCGGCTTCTTCGTCATTTTCTTCGCCGGACTAAGCTGGAAAATTCTCCTGGGACTGGCCGTCAGCACGTTGGCTTTCATGCCCATTCTTTGGTCTCTCATGCATGACTATCAGCGGCGCCGAGTGCTCACTCTGATCGATCCGTCGCAGGACCCCCTGGGTGCGGGCTATCACACCATTCAAGCGAGCATCGCACTGGGCTCCGGTGGTGTATTCGGCAAGGGATGGCTCAATGGTACGCAGGCGCATCTGGATTTTCTGCCGGAACGCAGTACGGACTTCATCTTCGCGGTGTTCGGAGAAGAATTCGGATTGTTCGGCAATATCGTTCTGGTGAGCCTGTACCTTTTCGTGATCGGCCGCGGACTGTTCATTACCTTCAATGCGTCCACTTTGTTCTCGCGTTTGATCGCCGGCGCCATATCGCTCACGTTCTTCATTTACATCTTCGTCAACATGGGGATGGTTAGCGGCATTTTGCCGGTGGTTGGGGTTCCGCTACCCATGATCAGTTACGGTGGAACCTCTCTGGCAAGCGTACTGTTTGGCATGGGGATTCTCATGAGCATCCACACCCACAAACGCTTGGTGCAGACATAGTGAAGCGCGCGCTACGCTGGCTTTGCGCAATTGCGATGGCCGTTCTACTCGGAGCTTGCGGCACGACTGCGAAGCAAACTGGCGGTGGCTACTATCTGGATGATGGCCCTCCCGAAGGCGCGCCGAGCAGCTTCGAGGATGTCCCCGATGCACAGCCCAAGCAGGAACCGCTGCGCTCGTCGACACTGAAACCCTACACCGCGTTAGGGATGCGGTTCGTACCGATGACCCGATTGGAACCCTATCGCGCGCAAGGCAGAGCCAGTTGGTATGGGCGCCGATACCACGGCCGCGTCACCGCCTCCGGGGAAGCCTATGACATGCTGGCCATGACCGCAGCCCATCCGATCTTGCCGATTCCAAGCTACGCAAGAGTGACTCACCTTAGGAACGGCCGTACTGTCATCGTGCGCGTGAACGACCGAGGGCCCTTTCATTCCGAGCGAGTAATCGATCTTTCCTATGCCGCCGCGGCTAAACTCGACCTCGTCCGCGAGGGCAGCGCGCAGGTGGAAGTCGAACTTATCATTCCGGCGCAGTACTCTGTCTCCGCCATCCCTAAGGGAATACGCCTGCAGTTAGGCGCCTTTCAGACGATGGACAACGCGCTCTCCTCAGTGTCTCGACTGAAGAGTACGGCACCTTGGCTTGCCGATCAGCTCAGCATCAGGTCAGAGAACGGATTGCACAAGGTCATTGCTGGCCCTTACGCCACCCCCGAGGAGGCGAAGGTAATCGCCGATAGAATCGAGCGTACCGTTGCCATTCAACCCATACTTTCGCAATCTCCAGACCCATGAATACGCTCATTTGCGGCTCCATCGCCTACGACACCATTATGGTGTTCCGCGACTATTTCAAGAATCACATCCTGCCCGATCAGATTCATATCCTGAACGTCGCTTTTCTGGTGCCGCAGATGCGCCGCGAATTCGGTGGCTGCGCCGGCAACATCGCATACAACCTCAAGCTTCTTGGCGGCAAACCCCTGATCATGGCGACCGTGGGTGCGGATGACTACCAACCCTACGCCTATCGCCTTGAGCGTCTAGGGCTGCGCCGTGATCACGTCAGGGAAGTGAAACAGACTTTCACTGCGCAAGCTTTCATCACTACGGACTTGTCTGACAATCAGATCACGGCCTTCCATCCCGGCGCCATGGATCACTCGCACCTTAATCATATCGCCGATGCGAAGGACGTGAGCTTGGGCATCGTCGCGCCTGACGGCCGGGACGGGATGATGCAGCATGCGCGCGAGTTTCGCGAAGCGGGAATCCCCTTCATCTTCGATCCTGGCCAAGGCTTGCCCATGTACAACGGCGAAGATCTGATGCAATTCATGGAGCAAGCCGAATACGTCACCGTCAACGATTACGAAGCACGCATGATGGAAGAGAAAACGGGAAACAGTGTCGAGGTGCTGGCGCGTGGCGTGTCGGCCTTCGTCGTCACGCGCGGTGGCGAAGGGTCCGTGGTGCATACAAAGGGCAGCGTGATCAATATTCCGCCTGTAAGACCCACGGAAATCGTTGACCCAACAGGCTGCGGCGATGCCTATCGCGCCGGCTTACTCTACGCTATTAGTCACGGCATGGACTGGGCGCAGGCCGGACGCCTGGCTTCGCTGTTAGGTTCCATCAAGATCGCCAGCCGCGGCGGGCAGAATCATCACTTC
>JANNFC010000657.1:0-6903 GCA_031379405.1 Betaproteobacteria bacterium
TCCCTTGCGCGCGCGCCGTACCCAGTTCGCCAGCGTCTTGTCAGACATCTCCAGCGAACGCGCCACTTGCATCACCCCACGCCCACCATCGACGACCTGCCTGACCGCAGACTGCCTAAGCCGGACGAGCCGGAACCAAACAGGGACTACGATAGTCGCCTGACCGAAGATGGGGAGAATGACCATGGCAACGGCGGCATTGACAGAGCGATATTCGGCGAATCTGCACGGTGTGCTGTCGTGCTTTGATCGAATCATTATTACCGGCACGCTGCCTGGTGCGTGTTACGCCGGTGGAATGACGAGTTTTTTGTACGCGCGCAAAATCAAGATTTTTGACTACCCGCGATTTGCCGAACCGCTGCGGGAGCGCATTCGCGAGCGGGCGCAGGATGTGTGCGCAGCGGCGGGAATTGAGATCGAGCACGTGAGCAAGAGCCACATTCGCAAGGAAGATTTGGTGGCGCGGGTGCTTGCCGGGCGCGGCGACGCGCCGGGTCTGGTGCATGTCCTCTCGGCGATGGAGGCCTGCCCGAGCTACAAGCCGTGGCACGACAAGAGCAGCGGCAAGACCTATCTGCGTCCGGATTCGGGCAAGTGCCTGCACTACTATTTCTATCTGATCGATGAGGAACTGGGCTTGTGCTACCTGCGGGTGCCCACTTGGGCGCCGTTCGGATTGCAGTTTTACTGCAACGGTCACAGCGCACTGGCACGAACGCTGACGCGCGAAGGGATCGATTTCCTCCAGCAAGACAATGCCTTTCTTCGTATCGCCAACATGGATCGGGCGCAAGTGCTGGCCGACGCTTTCAGCCCGGATGTGCTGCACCGACGGCTCGACCGCTACGCGCAATGGTTGTGCCCCGTTCTTGACGTGTTCGGACAGGATTACCACTGGAGCATTCGCCAGGCCGAATACTCCACCGACCTGATGTTTCGTAGCGAACAAATTCTGGTGCCGCTCTATGACGCGATCTCGCGCCAAGCCGTTCTCGCTGCCGATGCCGACCGGGTCGCTGGCTTTCTCGGCAAGAAGGTGACGCCACAGTTGGCTCAAGAGATCGGTTCGCGTTTGTCCACACGCATCGAGGGCCGTTGCATCAAACATTACATGGGCGCGGTCGGAGTGAAGGTGTATGACAAGTTCTCCCGCGTGCTGCGGGTCGAGACCACCGTCAACGATCTGAGCTTTTTCAAGCACCACCGCAAGGTGGAACACAGGGATGGGCATGACACACGCGAGTTGGCGCCGCTGAAGAAGACGATCTACAGCCTGGTCGATCTGCGCGAGATCCTGCTCGGGTGCAACCAACGCTACCTGGCCTTCCTGTCCAGCC
Source organism: Betaproteobacteria bacterium (assembly GCA_031379405.1). Lineage (GTDB taxonomy): Bacteria > Pseudomonadota > Gammaproteobacteria > Burkholderiales > SHXO01 > SHXO01. The sequence continues at coordinate 1,341 of JANNFC010000657.1, forward strand.
TGGATAATCCCAGCGCCGGCGAGCGTGATTTGCAGCGCTTGAGCCAACCACGCCTGGGCAGCGATCCAAGCGTCAAGGGTTTGAACTTCTTCGATGCTGCCGAGCAAAAGTTGCTGCGAACCCTGCAACTCGGCAAGTTCAATATCCATGGCTGGCGGCGCGCTGATCTCCTCGCCCACCTGCACATAACGCCCTCGGCAATGTCGCGACAACTCAAGCGCCTTCATATGCTCGGATTGATCAAAAAAGTCTCGCATACCTACCGCTACTATCTGACTCGCATGGGCCGGGCCGCCATCGCCGCCGCCTGTTCGCTTACGCGCTTCAACATCGTTCCGGCCATGGCGGCTACTCATTGAATTCTTCGCAGAATCTGTCAAGACTGAACTGGTTAGAGACTAAGGCTAATTCGACACTACAGGGAAACGACAGCATGCAATCCACCCCCAGTGCGCGCATCAAAGTTTTTTGGCAGCCCGGCTGTTCCTCGTGCCTGCGCACCAAAGAGTTTCTCACCGCTCAGGGCATCGACTACGAATCCATTGACGTACACAACAGCCCAGAGGGGAAAGCGGAACTCTTGGCGCTGGGCGCACGCAGCGTACCGATCGTAGCGCTCGCGGGAAAGTACACCCTCGCGCAATCCATGGGCGACGTAGTGAAGTTTCTAGATCTGAAGACCAAAGTGATGGATTCGCTGCCTCCGGATCAACTGGTGGCCAAGCTCGACCTCGTTCTCACCGGGGCTGCTCGCTACACGCGGCAATTTTCGGAGGAACAATTAAGAACGGTGTTCCGCAATCGTAATCGCACCGTTGGTGCGCTCGCCTATCACGTGTTTCGCGTAGCGGAGATGGGTTTGCAAGCCGCGCATCAACAACAACTGCGCTTTGAAAGCTTCGACGATCTGCCCCCGCAGGACTGGCGAGGTGAAGATATCGCGCGCTGGGGCGATGGGGTGGGCAATCGAATTCAAGCTTGGTGGCGCGATCAGACCGACCGCAGATTGGAATACACGGTACCCACCTACTACGGCCGCCGGCCCATGCACGAAATTCTCGAACGCACGGCATGGCACGCGGCACAACACACCCGACAACTCGTCTTGATACTGGAAACTTATGGCGTTACCCCGGACCGACCCTTGACCGACACGGATCTATCCGGGTTACCGGTTCCTGAAGAAGTTTGGGATCGTTAGAAGTACAACCCTGTCCTGAACGTAATCGCTTTTTCGGAAGTCGTGGTGCCGGACAACAGGGTCACCGGTTCGGTGAACTGGGTATTGACGGCATTCAAGTAGAAACGCACATTGGTGATGGGAATCCACTTCAATCCGATCGTTACTGCCCTTGCTTCTCTAGTCTGACCGGAGGTGCTTGCGAAGTCATTCGCGTCTACTTCCGACAATCTGATACCCAACTCCCACGCGCCGGGGTTACCCGAGCCCTTCTGGAACGGCTTAAGCGGTTTGATGGCGCCATAGGTCCCACCACGGTATGCCATCGCATAGTGCTCCCCGGTGATCATCCAGAGTGCTTCGACGTAGCGTACGCCGAGATTGCGCTCATAGCCCGCGGATCCGGTTCCGCCGGAGAAACCCACGCTGATCTGCTCGGCTTGCAGCTTGACCGGGCCGAAGGCGAGAGACACTTCTCCATGCAAACGGGTGCGATCGGTGGGCGAGGTCGATGAAAACGCCGCCGGATTGAAGAAGGTCAGTCCGCGCCCTTCGGTGCGCATCGATACGGCCGAAGCAGCAGGAATGTGTCCATCGGAATAGGCCACCGCGGCGTGCAGCACCATGTCCTTGCTGCCCATCATCTCGGCAAAGTTTGCACCTAGGCGGCCAATGAAATCTTTGCCGTCGTTGAGGGTACTGCTCTCGTTGTTGTTCTTGCCGGCGCCGTTGGACAATGCCAATCCATAAAACACGCCAGTGTATGGCGAACCATGAATCATGGCGCCGCGCTCCTTCGCCGGAACCAGCGCATTGACCAAAGACCGCTCTTGGAAATCGAGAAAGCGAGAACTGGAAAGCTCCTCGATACTCATCGGCATCTTGAACTGACCGATTCGGAACTGAAAGGCGGGATCGATCGCCCAATTCACCCAGGCGACGTCCAACTGTGGGGCGGATGTTTGCGCCACATCGGCATTGACGTCAAAGGTGAAGTCGTTGGCGATTTTCCCGCTTAAACCGAAGTAGGCACGACGAATATCAAAGGTGCTCGCGGTGTTGGCCCCCGCGGAGTTCACATCGAACGAGCGGTAGTCGGCATGAATACGCCCGGTGAGTGCGATGGAATGTTGCTTGTCGCCAGACTCCAGCACAAAACCCTCTCGAAACTTGCCTTTGAGATCGGTCTTGGATTCCTCCTTGGTCTTTTCTTCCTTCTCGACCAGTTGCGCTTCCTTGAGCGCACGTTTGCGGCGCTCCGCGCGCTCCTCGACTCTTTGTTCGTCGCGACCTTTTTTCATCTCGTTATATTCTTCCTCGCTCAGCACACCCTTGGATTTCAGGCGCTCCAGCAAGTCGTCCATGGCATCGGTCTGCGCCAGCACAGGCTGCGTGCCTGCCATTAGCGCGAGGCTCAGCAAGGTTGCGGCGAGGCCCCGACGCGCAGCGGAAGAGTCATCAAACGGAAAAGCCAGCATCGTAGTATCTCCACGTCATAGTCAATCTGTCGGTGCCGGCGACAACGACAGTTTCGTGACACGCCGTCACCTTGAACGCGGCGGATTGTGACTATGTAATGTGACAAAACGATGACTGCTTAGGCGCCCCCGAGAAATCTCAACAGCGCCATTCCCGCCAGGAAGGCGATCAATCCAGTCAGTACGAAGAGGAGCCGGGTCTGTCTGCGCTGTTCAACTACGAGACGTTCCCAGATATCCGATGTCTTGTGTTCCTTCAGATCGGCCAACGCACGATGCATGAGGCGAGGGAATTGCGGAAGCATGAGAGCCCATTGCGGGGCTTCTTCCTTGAGTTTTCGAACCAGCCCACGCCAGCCGATTTGCTCCGACATCCAGCGTTCGAGATAGGGCTTGGCAGTGCGCCACAGATCGAGATCTGGGTCCAATTCTCGTCCCAGGCCCTCTATATTGAGAAGCGTTTTTTGCAGCAGAACCAGCTGAGGCTGAATCTCGACGTTAAAGCGACGCGAGGTTTGAAACAGGCGCAGCAACAAGCGTCCAAAGGAAATCTCCTTCAACGGCTTATCGAAGATGGGCTCGCATACTGCGCGAATGGCGGACTCGAATTCGTCCACCCGCGTTGCTTTCGGTACCCAGCCGGCATCTACGTGCGCCAAGGCAACCCCGCGATAGTCGCGACGAAAGAACGCAAGAAAGTTTTGTGCGAGGTAGTTCTTGTCTACCTCGGTCAACGTTCCCATGATGCCAAAATCGAGCGCGATGTAGCTGCCCTGCTCATCCACCAGGATATTCCCTGGGTGCATATCGGCGTGAAAGAAACCATCGCGAAAAACCTGGGTAAAGAAAATCTCCACGCCATTGCGCGCTAATTGTTTTATGTCAACACCTTGTGCGCGCAACGCCGCCACCTGGTTGATGGGGGTGCCGCGCATTTGCTCCATGACCAACGCTTCGTTGGTGCAAAACTCCCAATAGATTTCCGGCACTCGCAACATGGGTGAGCCGATGAAATTGCGTCTAAGCTGGCTGGCGCTAGCGGCCTCGCGCATGAGATCGAGTTCATCGTAGAGATGCTTCTCGAACTCGCCGATTACCTCGTGTGGTTTGAGTCGGCGCGCCTCTTTCCACACTATCTGGAACAGTGACGCGGCGCTATGCATAAGACTGATATCGTGCCGAATTACGCGCGACATATCTGGGCGCAGGACTTTTACCGCGGCTTCGCGCCCGTCGGGCAGGACGGCAAGATGAACTTGTGCGACCGAGGCGCTGGCCACCGGTGTGCGGTCGAATTTTTCGAACACCTCGGCCAGCGGCTTGCCGAATACCGTCTCCAAGGTGCGCACGACTTGATCCGAAGGAAATGGGGGGACGCGGTCTTGCAGCAGGGCCAGTTCGTCCGCGATATCCGGAGGTAGCAGGTCACGCCGAGTGGACAGCACCTGCCCGAACTTAACGAAAATAGGCCCCAGGGATTCCAACGCTTGCCGTAAGCGCTGTCCTCGCGGCGAGGACAGGTCACGCCAGAACAGCAGCCGCACTGAGAGCGCCCGCACGCCTTGCAGGCGATCATGGTTCAGGATTATTTCATCAAGCCCAAACCGCAACGCAATACGCAGGATTCTGAGAAGCCGCAACAACCGCATCATCGGGCGCGATGGATTAGAGACGTACGCCGCGATGTAATGCCACGACGCCCGCGGTTAGGTTGAAATATTGAACGCGCTGTAGACCTGCCGCTTGCATCATGGCCTTGAGCGTCTCCTGATCCGGATGCACCCGGATGGACTCGGCCAGATAGCGGTAGCTGTCCTCGTCGTTGGCCACCAGCTTGCCCAGGCGCGGCAGCACCTGGAAGGAATACCAATCATAGGCCGGCTGCAGCGGCTTCCACACGCGGGAGAACTCGAGCACCAGTAGGCGTCCGCCGGGGCGAAGTACGCGATGCATCTCCCGCAGGGCTAATTCCTTGTGAGTGACGTTGCGCAATCCGAACGCGATGCTTACGCAATCGAATACGCCATCGTCAAAGGGTAGCTTCTCGGCGTCACACAATGCCACCGGCGTCACCACGCCTTCATCGAGCATGCGATCGCGCCCTCGCCGCAGCATGGCGTGGTTGATGTCCGTCATGACCACCCGGCCTAGTGGTCCCACGCGACGCGCAAATAGTCTTGCCAGATCGCCCGTGCCGGACGCTACGTCCAGAACATGGTCTGCGTCTTTGGCATCGCTCATCGCCACGGTAAATCGCTTCCACACGCGATGTAGACCGGCGGACATCAGATCGTTCATCACATCGTAGCGCTCGGCGACGGATTCAAACACCTTCCTTACGCGCGAGGCTTTCTCTGATTCGAGCACCTTCTCGAACCCGAAGTGGGTACTCCTATCCGTCATACGGATTTCCACCCTGACTTGCCACCGGGGGGCTGCAATCCCGAATGTTGTACGAAGGTCGGATCCTCGCGCTGAGCGCCGGCTTCCTTCATGCGCATCAAGTACTGCTGCCAAAGCTTGTCCTGATCGCGACCGATCTCGTAAAGATAGCCCCATGAATAGAGCCCCGTGTCATGACCGTCGGAAAATACCAGCTTGACCGCGTAGCTGCCGACGGGCTCGACATTGGTGATCTCCACGTGCTGCTTGCCTACCTGCAGAACCTCCTGCCCGGGGCCATGGCCGCGTACCTCCGCCGAGGGCGACTGTATGCGCAGGAATTCGGCAGGAAGTTTGAACACCGAGCCATCCGAGTACGTCAGTTCGAGAACTCGGGAGACTTTGTGCAGTTTGATTTCGGTTGGATAAAGACTCGGGCTGGGATCGGATGCACTCATGAGGAACCTCACATTCAAGGGCCGGAGTCTAGCGCATCGCCGACCTGTATTGCCTCTTGTAACTT
>JANNFC010000689.1:0-18618 GCA_031379405.1 Betaproteobacteria bacterium
CGCTGATGCTGTTGGAGCTGGCCAGCAACTCGGAGTGGTTCTTCGTAACTTACACCGCCGAACCCACGCTTAGTGCAGGTTCCTGGATTATCGGCGATACCGCCTTCTTGTCCGACGGGCGCGTGGTGGATCTCAAATCCATCGAGGTCACCAGTGATCCGATCGGAGACCATTCCGGGACTCGACCGGTAGTGCCGCTCTCACCCGAGGTGCATTGGGGTCGCTTGGGCGTGGCAATGCTGTCTGGCCCCCTTCTGGCATGGGTGCTCAGTGCCGTGTATCGTCGAGTCCATAGACGTCGACAGGAAGAAGGTTGAGTGAACCGCGCATTCGTCAAAGGGGATGATTCCGACTCGCCTGAACAAGGCCTTCCCGAGCGCATGCTGAGCGAGGCACCGAACTACGTGAGGCGCACCGGATTGGATCAATTGCGCCGGCGCTATGAGGCTTTGCAGGACCGCCATGCCGTGCTCAAAGCCGATGGCGAGGCGTTCGACAAGCCCAAACTGCAGGAAATCGAACGCGATTTGCGCTACTTTTCTGCGCGCCTGGATAGCGCTATCCTGGTGGAAATCTCCTCCCAGCCCAAAGACGAGGCGCATTTCGGCGCCACCGTCACGACGCAGGGCGCGACCGGAGGCATCGCCGGGTTCACCATCGTGGGCGAGGACGAGGCCGATGTCGCCTCCGGAAAAGTGAGCTGGCATTCGCCGCTCGCCAAGGCATTGATCGGCGCCCGCGTGGGCGACACGGTGAAGTGGCACCGCCCTGTGGGTGAGGTTGAGTTGGAAATCGTCGCGATTCGCTACGACCCATGAACCAGTGAAAGACAAGGAAAGTAAAGCAAGTCATGTTTGATCTGATCGTAAGAAATGCACAAGTATTCGATGGCACCGGCGCGGATCCCAGACATGCGGACGTTGCAGTCAGCGGCGGACGTTTTGTCGCCATCGGCAGCAGTCTCGGTTGCGCCACGCAAGAGTTCGACGCGGGTGGATTGGCGCTCGCCCCCGGCATCATCGACACCCACACGCACTACGATGCCCAGATCACCTGGGATCCGTTTTTAAGTCCCTCACCCTCCCTCGGAGTAACCACCGCGCTGATGGGCAACTGCGGCTTCACCATCGCACCGTGCCGGCCGGAGGATCGCGAACTCACCATGCGCAACTTGACCCACGTCGAAGGCATGTCGCTGAATGCGTTGAGGGCGGGCATTGATTGGGGATTCGAGACCTTTGCGCAGTATCTGGATCAGTTGGAGCGCAACGGTGTCGGACTCAATGTCGCGTGCTTCGTGGGCCATTCGTCGGTGCGTACCTTTGTCTTGCGTGAGCAAGCGGCCAAACGCGCCGCCACCGATGAAGAAATCGCGCGCATGCGGGAGCTCGTAGCCGAAGCGATGCGCGTGGGTGCCCTGGGGTTCTCCACCACGCGCTCCAATCAGCATAACGGCGAGGGCGGCATTCCCATGCCTTCGCGGCTGGCGGAAGAGAAGGAACTACTGGTGCTTTCCTCCGCGCTCAAGGACGCCGGCCGAGGCGTGCTGATGATGACCAAGGATTCCGTCGTGACGTCCATGGAATTCATCGAGAAGCTGGCGGCCGCCGCGCAACGTCCCTACGTGGTGGCGGCCTTGCTGCATAGCACGGCGACGCCCGAAGGTACTTTCGAGGATCTCGCTAAAATCACGCAGGCCAGGGCGCGTGGAAACCAACTCTACGGCGCCGTTAGCGTATGTCCCCTGAACTTCGAATTCACCATGCACGAGCCCTACGTGCTCGAAGGATTGACCGCATGGCAGCCCGTGATGAAAGCCGGGAAGGCTCAGATGAGAGCCCTGTACGCGAGCCGGGAACTGCGCGATAACGTCAAGCAGGAGCTCTCCGTTCGCGCCCGCCGCCTGTTCGACGGGCACTGGCATCTCATGCATGTGGCGCAAACCAAGAAGCCGGAGAACCAGCACATGGAAGGCAAGTCCGTGGAAGAGCTGGGGCGTGCCGCCGGCAAGCACCCCTTCGATTTCGCGCTCGATCTGGCGCTGGAGGAGGATCTCGACACCGTCTTCACCGCCACTTTGCTCAATTCCGACGAAGACGCCGTCGGGCGCATGATGCTGGACAAGAGCAGCATGATTTCCCTCTCCGACGCCGGTGCGCACCTGACCTTTTTGTGTGATGCGGGCTTCGGATTGCATCTTTACGGCTATTGGGTCAGGCAAAAAGGCTTGATGCCGCTGCAACAAGCCGTACGCAAGATCACCTCCGAGCCGGCGCAGATTTTCGGGTTGCGCGACCGCGGGCGCATCGCTCTTGGTATGCATGCCGACATGATGCTGTTCGATCCGACCAGCGTCGGGCGCGGCCCCACGAAGCGCGTCCACGATCTACCGGCGGGCGCCTCGCGCTTGACCACACCGGCCCTCGGGCTGCACGGCGTGTGGGTCAACGGCCAGAAGGTGGCTGATGCCAAAGGCATGCTTCCGGCGGCGCCCAAAGCAGGTCAGGTGCTACGCCAATTCAACCCCTGAGGGACAATCCTTGGGCCCACTTGCCGGATTAAAAGTCCTCGAACTCGGTCAGCTCATTGCTGGCCCCTATTGCACCCGCCTGATGGCGGAATTCGGGGCTGAGGTCATCAAGATCGAGCCGCCGGCGGGAGGCGATCCCCTGCGACAATGGCGCAAGCTCCACAACGGCACCTCGCTTTGGTGGTTCGCCCAGGCGCGCAACAAAAAATCCGTCACCGCCAATCTGCGTTTGCCCGAAGGTCAGGACATCGTGCGCAAGCTCGCCCTTCAGGCCGATATCGTGGTGGAGAACTTTCGGCCCGGTGCCATGGAGAAGTGGGGGTTGGGTTACGACGCGCTCAGCGCCTCCAACCCAGGGCTGATCATGGTGCGGCTCTCCGGCTATGGGCAGACCGGCCCCTATCGCGACCAGCCCGGTTTTGGCGCCATTGGTGAGGCCATGGGCGGAATTCGCTATGTCACCGGTTATCCAGACCGTCCACCGGTTCGGGCAGGGGTGAGTTTCGGCGATTCCGTTGCCGCCTTGTACGGCGTGATGGGTGCCATGATGGCGCTGCGTGCCCGCGAGCAACACGGTGGTCGCGGGCAAGTGGTGGATGTCGCCCTCTACGAGGCCGTATTCAGCTTGATGGAAAGCACGGTTCCCGAGTTCGATCGCTTCAATTTCGTGCGTGAGCGCACCGGCGCATCGTTGCCCGGCATCGTGCCGTCCAACACCTATGCCACTCGCGATCACAGGTTCGTAGTGATCGGCGCCAACGGCGACAGTATTTTCAAGCGCCTGATGCAAGTCATCGGCCGTCCCGATCTGGCAGCCGATCCCAGCTTGGAACGCAATGAAGGCCGCGTTCAGCGCACCGAGGAACTCGACGAAGTCATCGGCGACTGGTGCGCGCAACACGATCTGACTCGCGTCCTGGAGGTGCTAGCCAAGGCCGACGTGCCCAGCGGAAAGATCTACGACGCGTCCGATATCGTGAATGACCCCCACTACCTGGCGCGTGGCATGATCGAACAATGCCGCCTTGCCGACGGCTCCTCCCTAAAGCTCCCCGGAATCATGCCGAAGCTGAGCCAGACGCCTGGAGAAACCCGATGGCTGGGACCCGAACTCGGGGCGCACACCGCCGAAGTGCTACAAGGGTTGGGATACTCGGATACCGACATCGCTTCCTTGAAGAGCCGCGGCGCCATCTAGAAGCTGCCGGCTGCGCCGGTTCAGGAGGGCAGTTATGCTCGTACGCGAAGTTCTAAAAATCAAGGGTGACCGCTTGGTCAGTGTGGCACCGCAGACCGCCCTCAACGACGCGGTCGCCCTCATGGTGCAAAACGACATCGGTTCGCTGGTGGTGTTGCGCGACGGCGATATGGTGGGCATGCTCACCTTCCGCGAAATCTTGCACGCGCTGCAAGCGGGCGGCGGCGCCGTGGCGGGACGCACCGTGGGAGACGTCATGGTCGACAACCCGGTCTTTGCCAACCCGGCGCATACGGTCGACCAGATGCGCACTCTCATGACCGAGCAGCATATTCGCTATTTACCCATCAAGGATGCCGGAAAGCTGCTGGGTGTGCTGTCTTTTCACGACGTGGCAAAAGCGGCACTCAAAGCCGCCAGCTTCGAGAACAAACTGCTCAAGACCTATATCAAGAACTGGCCCGAGCCTGCCGCCAAGGTCTAGCCCGTATTTCTCTCAGGGCGCCCCTGTGAGAAATTCGGTCTAGGCGTCGTTCCGGATGGACAGCCTCTCGCGGCGTTGACCTGCCGTTTTCGGAAGTTGCTCCTACATGTGATAGATTGCTAAGCCATTGGCATATCTCCCGGCGATGGCAGGCGAATTGAAGAGGCTCTATGCGAGCGGCTGTCTCAGCCGGTGCGCTTTAATCCCAGTGCAGTCAAACCTATCCGCCTTAGTGCTGGCGGTGTGCGGGGCGATTTTGTGCGCCGGTTGTTCCTTCCAACATTCCGCCAAACAGACTGCCTTTAAGGCGGCGTCGAATTTTTTTTCGGCCAGCGCTGAGGGTTTCGCTTCCGACGACGATCCGGCATTGATCGGCGAAGCTTCCCCGTTTGGGTTGAAGCTGATCGAAACTTTGATCCTCTCCAATCCCGAGGATCGCAATCTCTTGTTGGCCGCTACACGCGGCTTTTCCCAGTATGCATTCGGCTTCGTTCAGCAAAAGGGCGAGGACATCGAGGACAAGAATCTGGAGATGGCGCAGTCGTATTTTCAGCGCGCCAGGAAACTCTATCGCAGAGCGCAGGCCTATGGCTGGCGGGGCTTGCAACTGGCCCACCCGAAAATCCAGGAGAGCGTGCATAACGATCTGCCGAAGGCTCTGCTGTCATTCAAGCGCGAAGACGTGCCTTTGATGTACTGGACCGCCTTGTCTCTGGGCGGGCAAATCAACCTGTCCAAGGACAGCGCGGAGCTCATTGCCGAGGTACCCATCATGGAAGGTCTGATGGACCGGGCTTTGCAACTGGATGAGAGTTTCGAGGCCGGCGCCATCCATCAGTTTCTGATTGGCTATGAGTTGCAGCGGCGCAACCGCAAGGGTGATCCGGTTCAGCTTGCCCGCGATCATTTTTTCCGCTGCGTGCAGCTTTCGCAGGGCAAACTGGCGGCCGGGTTCGTAACGCTGGCCGAGACGGTGGCAGTCAAAGAGCAGAATCGTGCGGAGTTCGAAAAACTGTTGAATACGGCAATCAATATTGATTCCAACGCGGCACCGCAGTGGCGCTTGGCGAATCTGCTCTGGCAGCATCGGGCCCGCTGGCTGCTCGCGCGCCAGAGCCAACTCTTCTCCGAGTAACGCCACACATGTCCCTTAGCAGAGCCCTTCGATTCCTTTGCCGCCAGGCGCTGTTGTACAGCTTGCTGCTGGGCGCTTGCGGTTCGTCGGCGGCCGAGGTCGTGAAAGTACGGCTCGGGACGCTGGCACCCAAAGGTTCCACCTATCATCGTGCGTTGCAGGAGATGGGTAACAAATGGCGCGACGCGCAAGGATCCGGCGCCAGCTTCGTGGTTTACACCGACGGCACGCAGGGTGGCGAAGCGGACATGGTTCGCCGTATGCGGGTGGGCCAACTCAATGCCGCCCTTATCTCCGTCACCGGTCTGATGGAAATTGACCGCTCGGTTAGCGCGTTGCAGTACATGCCCATGGTGTTTCGCGAGTGGGGCGAGGTGGACTACGTGCGTGAGCGGCTGCGTGACCAGCTCGAACGCCGCCTGTTCGATAGAGGCTTTATCGTGTTGTTCTGGGGAGATGCCGGGTGGGTGCGCTACTTCACCAAGGATCGGGTCGTGCACCCGGCGGATTTCAAACGCATGCGTATCTTCGCCTGGAGCGGTGACAGCAATACGGTGGACATCATGAAGACCATGGGCTACCAGCCGGTACCCCTGGAAACCGCCGACATTCTGCCGGGATTGCAGACGGGATTGATCAACGTGGTTCCTTCCGGCGCCTACTACGCCTTGAGCGGGCAGTTCAACACGGTGGTGCGTCACATGGTGGACGTGAAGTGGGTGCCTATCGTGGGTGCCGCCGTGATGTTGCGGCGGGTTTGGGATTCGATGACGCCGTTCGCGCGCGATCAGTTGCGATTGGCTGCGTTCGAGGCCGGTCTGAAGATTCGGGAGCGTGCCCGCGTCGAGGACGCCGAGGCCATTGAAGCCATGAAAAAGCGCGGCTTGACGATCGTCGCGGCCACCCCAGAGATCGAGGCCGAATGGCAGCGCTTGGCGGAAGCCGCCTATCCCCGTATCCGCGGTCCTATGGTGCCGGCGGAAATGTTCGACCAAGTTCGCCAACTCGTCCACGAATACCGAGTGCGGGCCAAGGCCGCCGCCAAGTTCTAACCATCCAGGTTCGCCGCATGCTGCGCACTTTGCGGTGGACCGAGGACCTTGCCCTGGCGTTAACGTTCGGGGCGATGGCTTGTTTGCCTCTCCTTGAGATCGTTTTTCGCTTCGCCTTCCGCAGCGGCATTCCCGGTGAGTCTGCCATCTTGCAGCACTTGACGCTGGTCACCGCCATGTTGGGCGCATGCATCGCGGCACGCGAGCAGCGGTTGCTCACCTTGTCGAACGTGGAGTCCGTTTTGACGGGAAAGAGCAGGCAGTGTGCGCGCTGGCTCGCCAGCGGCGCCAATGCCACCATCGCGGCATTGCTGGCGTACTGTGCCTGGGTATTCGTGCAGAGCGAATGGGAGGCGGACAAACAATGGTTTGGCGAGGTTCCGGCTTGGACCATTCAGTGGATCATGCCGGCGGGGTTCGCCGTCATCGCCTTGCGTTCGACGTGGGCAGCGGGCGCCACGCACAGTCTTCGACTGGCGCTATGCGTCGTGGCGATTCTTCTTCTGTGCGCGTTTGCCTCGGATGCGCTGCCGCGCGCGCCGATGATGTTCTTGGGGGGGTGTCTACTCGCTGTGTGTGCCGCCCTTGGCGCGGCGGTGTTCGCCGTGCTGGGTGGCTGTGCCATGCTCTTGTTCTGGGGGCAGGACTTGCCGATCGCGTCGCTGGCGGTGGACCACTACCGCCTGGTGGCGAATCCGGTATTGCCGTCGATTCCACTGTTTACGCTCACAGGCTATTTCCTGGCTGAAGGCGGCGCACCGGGGCGACTGGTGCGAGTGTTCAACGCGCTGCTGGGTAATCGACAAGGCGGTGCGGCCGCCATTACGCTGGCCACTTGTGCCTTTTTCACCGCATTTACGGGCGCTTCAGGGATTACCATCCTCACGCTCGGGGCGCTGCTGTTGCCTTTGCTGCTCGCTTCCGGGCATTCGCCTCGCGCCGGTCTGGGTTTGGTCACCAGTGCCGGCTCGCTGGGTGTCCTGCTCCCTCCAAGCTTGCCGCTTATCTTGTATGCGATCGTCGCCAAGGTACCAATGCAAGAGTTCTTCGTGCGCGCGCTAGTGCCCGCTGTACTGATGCTGACGTTGGCCTTTGTGTGGGCGCGGTTTGCCTCGCGACCTGCACCTCGTACCGACCATGTGGAACGGGAACCTCTGTGGCCGGTGCTCATGTCGGCAAAATGGGAGCTCGCGCTCCCGCTGGTGACGTTTGTCGCCCTGTTCGGCGGCTGGGCCACGCTGGTGGAAGCGGCCGCCCTGACGGCCCTGTACGCGTTCGTCGTCGAGGTATGCATTCATCGGAGCCTGGCCTTGCGCGCCGATGTCCCGCGTGTGGCCTCGGAGAGCGGGCTCCTGGTGGGCGGCGTTTTACTCATCCTTGGCGTGGCATTGGGTCTCACCAATTTTCTGGCCGATGCCCAGGTACCCGATCGGCTTGCTCATTGGGCGCACGCCAACATCGAGTCCAAGTGGGTATTCCTACTGGCCTTGAATGTGTTTCTGGTGGCGGTGGGATGTCTGATGGATATTTTTTCCGCCATTGTGGTGGTGGTTCCGCTTATCATTCCGCCCGCGCTCGCCTTCGGCGTGGATCCCATCCATCTGGGCATCATTTTTCTGGCCAATATGGAACTCGGTTACCTCACTCCGCCGGTCGGTATGAATTTGTTTTTTGCCTCCTATCGCTTCGGCAAACCGCTCGGCGAAGTGGCGAGGGCGTGCCTTCCCTATGTCGCGGTGCTGGCGGTGGGGGTGTTGGCGATTACTTATTTGCCTTGGTTGTCGGGGGCTTGAGGGGGCATGAATGAAGGGGAACGGGCAGGGTCATCATCGTTGCCGGCGGCAGGCACTGGGCTTTTCCGCCCGACGATGTATAACTGTGCGAGGTTTCGCGGCCTCGCCCTAAGAAGAAAAAATGCGCCGTCTCCTCGCTACTGATGTCCGCCCCATCGAAGTGTGGGCCTGGGCGATGTACGACTTCGCCAATTCGGGCTATACCACGGTGGTGATCACGGCCGTGTTCAACGCCTATTTCGTCGCCAGTGTGGCGGGGAATGCGCTATGGGCCACCTTTGCCTGGACGGCCGCGTTGTCGGTTTCCTATGGGCTCGTCATGCTGGTTGGACCCGCGTTGGGCACCTACTGCGATCGGCACAGCGCCAAGAAGCGTGTGTTGCTGGGCACCACTTTGGGTTGCATTCTAGGTACAGCCGGCCTTGGCCTAGTCGGTCCGGGGGACGTGGCGTTGGGGGTGGCGCTGGTCATCGTGTCGAATCTGTTCTTCGGCCTGGGAGAAAATGTGGTTGCCGGTTTTCTGCCGGAGCTAGCCAAAGGCAAGGCTTTCGGCCGCGTCTCCGCTTGGGGCTGGTCCCTGGGCTATGTCGGTGGCCTCGTCAGCCTTGGCACCAGCCTCGCCTATATCACTTGGGCGCAGGGCCAGGGCCAGGGCGCAGCGCATTTTGTACCGATCTCGATGTGGATAACGGCCGCATTGTTCCTGCTGGCAAGCCTGCCGGCGTTTGTGTTTCTCAGTGAGCGACCGACTGCTGGTGCGGCGCAGGAAAGGCACTCGCTCACGATCAAAGGTTTGATCGTGCAGGCGAAGTTATTTCCGGACCTGAGCAGATTCCTGCTCTGCATCGTGCTTTATCAGGCTGGAGTGCAGGCCGTCATCGCCCTTGCCGCCATCTATGCGCAGCAGGCCATGCACTTCGAGACCAAGGACACCCTGGTGTTGATACTGGTGGTGAACGTGACCGCGAGCATTGGGGCGTTTGCCTTCGGCTACCTGCAAGACCATATGGGGCATATTCGAACGCTGGCGCTGACCTTGTTCGGATGGTGCGCGATGGTATTGCTGGCCTGGGTCGCCACCACCCCGGGTGTGTTCTGGATTGCCGCCAATGTTGCCGGAATCTGCCTCGGCTCCAGTCAGGCTGCGGGCCGCGCGCTGGTGGCCTACTTGAGTCCTCCCAGTCGACGGGCGGAATTTTTTTCGTACTGGGGCGTGGCGGTCAAAGTAGCGTCCATTTTGGGGCCGCTGACCTATGGTGTGGTCACCTGGGTGACGAACAACCATCATCGCCTGGCGATGCTGATTACCGGTGGTTTCTTCGTGCTGAGCCTGGGGGTGCTCGCGCGCATCGACAGCAAGCGCGGCAGACGCTGCGCGGGGCGCGCGGAACGAACCTTGCGAACGGTTTCCAGGGCGAACTCCTGAATGGCGCTTAACTTTGCATGCAGGCGGGCCGATCATAGCGCATCGAATCTCAGATGATTTGTCGTAATTCGGTTGAAAACTAGAGCAACGAACTCCATGGAAAAAAGCATCGTCGAGCCGGCGAATCGACCCACCGTACACGATCCGTTTCGCGCGCTCGAAGAGATCATCTATCTCCTGGATGGAAGTCGCAACCAGGAGGGCATGAAGCCCTTGGCGCGCTTCCAATCCATCGAGGCGCTGGATCTGCGCGCGCAGCCCATCGTGGAGTCGCTGACGCGGGAGTACACCCAGGAGGTAGAGCGGCTACAACGGGTGCATGAAAAGCGCATCTGGAACGCCGTGATCGAATTCTGGCGCCATCTTGGGGCGGTCTACGAGGATTGTTTTTGGCAGTATCAAGCGGGCGAACGAGGGGTAGCGGCGCTCAAACCGGTGATTCCGGCGATCATGAGCAGGGCGATCCGCGCCTTGGGTGCGGAACTGAAATGGAGCATGATGGCCTACGATCCGCCCGATCCCACGCTGTGGGGGCGCATCGGAGCGCTCTACGTGATCGCCGAGCAATCATCCACCGAAGACGAGCCCTGCTTCATCTATGCGCACGCCAGTGCCGAATCGAGCATTCGACAGGAGTATCTGCGGGTTTTGATGTTCACCATGGCGGCGGTGGATACACTGACGCCCCTGAGGGTCGATTTGGCGGACCGCCTGACGGCCAGTTTTGTGAATGCGTTCATGATGCAGACCCAACCCGGAAAGGGCTGCCATTACTACGTGGACCTGAGTGCCGCGCGTCCGCCCGCGCGCTTGGTGGATAGGCTGCTCTCGCCCGCTCCGAATCCGCGTTTCTACGGCCCGGGTAAGGCGGGCGTGCAGGCCGAGAAGTTGATTCAACTGATCCTGTCTCGGGGTGAAGTCCCGTCGGATTTGGAGTTGAGTCCTGATTTCTCGGTCGAATCGGTCCTGGAGGCATTGCGCCACTTGGCGCGGCAATGGGCTTCCATCCCACCGGCCCGCGGCGAGGAGCGTGAGTCGTTAACAACCCGCTTGCACTTGGTGCACGACTTCGACACCGTATTAAAGGCCGCCAGCACAGTGGGGCGCAACCCTACCCTCGAGCGCGATACGGAGACATGGACCGTGCGGGATGCGAGCGATACCGGATTCGGCGCCGTGCTACCGGAATCCTCACAGGACTGGGTGCGCGTGGGAACTCTGGTCGCGACCCGGCTGGAAGGCACCGTGAGTTGGGGCGTGGGCGTGATTCGTCGTATCAGCACGAATTCGCAGCGACAACGCCTGGTCGGCATACAAATGGTGAGCCGGGGGGCGACGGCGGTGCAGCTGTTTCCCGCCGATGCGGGGCGGCGCAACGACGAGGACGGTGAAGTGGCCCTGATGCTTCCTAGCAGCGGGGAGGAATCCGCTAGCAAGGGGGAGCTTAATTTGTTGTTGCGGACCGGGAGCTTTTTTTCGCATCGCCCCGTACGCATGCAATTTCACGAGCACGGTTTTCAGCTCATGCCCAAGCAGCTGGTGGAGGCCGGGCGTGATTTTGAGATGGTTCGATTCAAGGTGCTGGGGCGCTGATCTACCGCGCTCAAGCTTTGGGTCGTAGCGCGGACTTCGGCCGGAATGCCTTGACCACGGCCTCGTTGGTCTCGATATACGGGCCGCCCAGCAGATCGATGCAATAGGGCACGGCGGCGAAAATGCCATGCACGAGGGCCTTGCCGTTGGCATCCTTCAAGCCTTCCAATGTCTCTTTGATGGACTTGGGTTGTCCTGGCAGATTGATGATCAGCGTGTGGCCGCGAATAACTCCTACTTGCCGCGAGAGGATGGCAGTCGCAACGAATTGCAGGCTGATTTGCCGCATCTGTTCGCCAAAGCCAGGCATGACACGATCGGCTACGGCCATTGTCGCCTGCGGCGTGACATCTCTCGGGGCGGGACCCGTACCTCCTGTGGTCAGCACCAGATGACAGGCTTCCTCGTCGGCCAGTTCCTTCAGTACCCCTTCGATTTGGGGCTGCTCATCGGGAATGAGCCGCTGGAGCGTGATCCAAGGCGAGGTCAACGCGCTCTGGAACCATGCTTCCAAGGAGGGGATGCCTTCGTCCCTATAGACGCCCTGAGAGGCGCGGTCGCTGATGGATACGAGTCCGATTTTTACGAGGTTTTTTTCGCTCATGTTAAGAACCCAATAGCGTGTGATTTAGCATGGGGAGAATTCTCCGGCGCTGGAATAATCTCCTTCAACACCTGAAACAACTGGCGAAACGCCTTCGGCGCCTTCTGTTCATCGCGCTCCTTGCGCGCATTGCGCACCAACTGGCGGACGTGTTGAACATCGCCGTCGGGATACTCCGCCGCAAACACTTCCAGCTCAGCATCGTCCTCGATGAGCTTTTCGCGCCAGCGCTCAAGACGGTGATGAAAGGCGGTTAGCTCTAATGACTTGCCCTTGATACGGTCGAGCTGCTCACGAATCTCAGCAATATTTACATCTCGCATGAGGCGACCGATGTATTGCCCTTGGCGGCGACGTGCTTCATGCTTGGTGATGCGCTTGGCTTCCAACACCGCATCGCGCAGAATCTCCGGTAGCGGGAATTTCGCGAGTAGATCGTGCGATAGTTCCACCAACTCTTCCCCCAGGGCTTGCAGGTCCAGCATCGCCTTCTTACGTTGGGTCTTGCTCGCAGGTGATGTGTCTTCTTCAGTCATTTCCAGAATATACCGCGCACGTAGGGTAGGTTAGCGAATTATTGAGAGATACGCAGCATCGTAACCCACCGATCCCTCATCGCAAAAGCCCCCGCGCCTTACCCACCCTATGATCCAGATATGGTGCGGCCGCGCGCGGAGAATTCGCCCTCCCGTGTATCATTGCGCCACTCAACAATCTCGTCAGGATTCAATGGATCGGTCAAACAATCGTGCGTTCTTCAGCTTCACCCGCGACACGCTTTCGCAACTTGCGCGCGATGTGCTGACCCACGCCAAGAAGATCGGCGCCTCCGCCAGCGAAGTGGATGTGAGCGAATCCTTCGGTCAATCGGTAGCCGTGCGTCAGGGCGAAGTCGAGAATATCGAATATAACAAGGATAAGGGCGTGGGCGTGACGGTTTATCTCGGCCGGCATCGCGGCCATGCCAGCACGTCGGATTTTTCTCCGCAAGCCGTGCGTGAGACCGTAGAGAAGGCGTTGTCGATTGCGCGCTTTACCGCGGCCGATGATTGCGCGGGTCTGGCGGACGAGGATTGCCTGGCCACGCAGTTCCCCGACCTCGATCTGTTTCATCCGTGGGCACTGTCTGTGGAGGATGCCATCGAAATGGCGAAGGTGTGCGAGGCATCCGCGCTTGCCGTCGACAGGCGCGTGAAAAATTCGGAAGGCGCATCGGTCTCCACGCAGCAGGCGCATTTCATCTACGCCAACTCGAATGATTTTCTCGCTGGCTTTCCCAGCTCACGGCAAAGTGTCTCGTGCTCCGTCATAGCCAGCGAAAACGAGCAAATGCAGCGCGATGATTGGTACAGCATGGCGCGCAGTGCAACTGAGCTTGAAAGGCCGGAGGACGTAGGCCGCCGCGCGGGAACGCGCTGCGTGCGTCGCTTGGGCGGCAAGCAACTCGACACCACGGAAGTGCCGGTGCTGTTCGAGGCCCCTATCGCATCCTCCTTGATCGGCCACTTCGTCGGCGCCGCCAGTGGCGGTAGTTTGTACCGTAAATCCTCATTCCTGCTGGATAGCTTAGGCCGAGAGATTTTCTCGCCCTGCGTACAACTGCACGATGTGCCAGACCTGCATCGAGGCTTCGGCAGCAGCGCATTCGACGACGAAGGCGTGCGCACGCAACGCCGCGACGTGGTGAAGAACGGCGTGCTTGAAGGCTACTTTCTTGGCAGCTACTCCGCGCGCAAACTTGGCATGAAGACCACGGGCAACGCGGGCGGAAGCCATAACCTCATTCTCGACGGCACCGGTGAAGATTTCGCCGCACTACTGAAGAAGCTCGGGCGCGGATTGCTCGTCACGGAGCTGCTTGGTATGGGCGTGAATCAGGTCACCGGCGACTACTCTCGCGGTGCGGCCGGGTTCTGGGTTGAAGGCGGTGAGATCGCCTACCCGGTGGAAGAAATCACCATCGCCAGCACGCTACAAGAGATGTTCAAAGGCATCGTCGCTGTCGGCAACGACGTGCTCGTGCGCGGTGCTTGGCAGTGCGGGTCCGTGCTGATCGACCGCATGACGGTAGGTGGTCAGTAGACTGGCATCGTAGGTTGGGTTGCGTGCAGCGATACCCAACAGCGGCATAGCAGCGCAAAGCCACGAGTCCCCCCAATTCCCCCAATTCCCCCAATTCCCTCAACGCACGACCATTCGCCAATTCGCCGCCGCGAGCGCGAGCGCTCCGGCTACGAGTCCCCAGAAGGCCGAGCTGATGCCGAACAATGACACGCCTGAACCTGTTACCAAGAACGTAATGAGGGCCGCTTCGCGCTGAGTGTCTTCCTTCATCGCGGTAGCGAGCCCGCTTGCAATGGTGCCGATCAAGGCGAGTCCTGCGATGGCTGCGATCAATTCTTTCGGGAACGCCGCAAACACCGAAACCACGGTTGCACCGAGCGCTCCCACGACAAGATAAAAAACGCCCGCCGCGATCGCAGCGAGATAGCGTTGCTTGGGATCCTCATGCGCCTCTTTGCCCATGCAAATAGCGGCGGTGATGGCAGCCAAGTTCAAGGCAAAACTGCCGAAAGGCGCCAGCACTAAGGTCGCGATCCCGGTCCAGGTGACTAACGGCGATATGGGGGTGTTGTATCCCGACGCGCGGATGACCGCGTAACCGGTCACGTTCTGCGATGTCATCGTCACCACGAACAGGGGAATGCCCACGCCGACCATCGCTGACCAGGAGAAGGTCGGTGTCGTGAATACCGGCGTGGCCAATGCGAGTTCCAGTGCGTCGAAGCGTAGCAAACCTTGCGCGCTTGCCAGCAACGCACCCAGCAACAAGACGATCAAGATGGCATAGCGCGGCCACAGGCGTTTGCAAAGCAGATAACACGCGAACATCGCCAGCACCAAAACCATCTGCGATTTCATCGCCACGAACACTTCCATCCCAAAGCGCGCTAGCACGCCCGCAAGTAGTGCGGATGCAATCGACAACGGAATACGATTCATGATGCGCTCGAACCATCCCGTCATGCCACTTAGGATAATGAGAAGCGCCGAAAACATGAACGCGCCGATGGCATCAGACATGGGCACTCCGACCAGGCTGGTGGCAAGCAACGCCGCGCCGGGCGTGGACCACGCCGTCACCACGGGATTGCGGTAGCGCAACGAAAGTCCGATGCACGTCAGCCCCATGCCGAGCCCCAAGGATCCGATCCAGGAACTGACTTGATCCGGATTCGCACCCACCGCCGCCGCCGCTTGATACACCAGCGCGGCGGAACTGGAGAATCCTACGAGGACAGTGATGAAACCGGCGGCGATGCTGGCGAGCGGGATCGACGTCACAGCGAACCTGACGCGAACGCGGCGGCGATCTTCTGCATACGTGCGCGATTGATCCCGAAATCCGAGTAGCCGGTGCGCGCGCCGGAACGGAAGTGGATCAGTTTCTTGTCGTCGTCAAAAGAGAACTCCGCTTCATCGACGAAGCGGAAGATCAGCGAGTGAAATTCGACAGCGAAGTAACCAGGCTCGCTGCGTACGATGGATGCGCGGGGAAGGGCTCGAACGACGTCTTCCAATCTACTCTGCGCGTTAGCTCGATCGCCAGAGTAAGCAATGGCTTCCATCTGCTGCTTATGATTCCGTGCTTGCGAAGTAACGCAGTTCGGCGAACTTGGGCAAGGGCGCAGTTGTTTCATCTCAGTGGAGGAAGATTATGGATTCATATGCCGGTCCCAGGTTTCGCCGCGGCACTTCGCTCAAATCGAAGCCCCCCGCACTCAAGCGAGCCACCTCGGAAAAGCGTCCACGCTCAAGTCGTGTGCACCACAGGCAAAATCCGTTACGTTCGTAGTACAACACTTTCACTAAGGGATTTCCTTCATCGTGCCGCCAGTGCGCTTTGGTCCACTCAGCTTGTACTTTTATTGAGCACCGTACCGATGAGATTTGATCCGGAAAGCAACTCGCCCGCTTTCCTTATATCCTCTGTCTTGCTCTTGTTTTCCTCGACAATGAGAAGGATCGCCTCCATCAAAGGCAGCAATGCCAGAGCGTCCGCGGAAGTAAGAAGTGAGGGCAAATCAAATACCACGACTCGCGCCGGGTTCTCCGTCTTTATAGATTGGACTAGCTTTCGCATTCGTTGCGAGGCTAACAATTCCGAGGAATTCAGACTGGGTCGACCTGCGGGAATCAGCTCAACTCGATCGACAGATGAATGCATGACGCGAGGGGACTGCGCTTCGCTATCAGCGAGATAATCTCCCAATCCTGGCGCAGAATCGACGCCCAAGAACTCATGCAACCGCGGCTTGCGCAGCTCGCAGTCCACCAGCAAAACCGAGCATTGCGGATCCATCGCTAGCGTCATCGCCAGATTTATCGCCGTGAGACTTTTCCCTTCCCCGCCCTTCGGGCCGGTAATGCCCACCAGTGTGTGACCCTGACTTTGCATCGCAGTCAGTGCGCGTGTTCGCAATACGCGGTATGCGTCAATCGCCCCAGGTGAATGGCCAAGCGTAATGACACGATTCTTTGCGAGCCATTGACTCGATTGCTGTCTGCCTGATGCAGCCGGAGCAACTCCCCCACTTGACGAGGCCTCATCCTCGAAAACATCTGAGCTAATGCGCGGGGGGCCGAGACGATCGCCCAGCACGCCGCCGCGCTCGCGCCCCTGAATTCGTGGATTCACTATCTTAATCATGGTCTTGTCCATATGCTCTCGTCACTCATCGGAACCATCGTCTCCGAGTATCCGCCGGCAGCATCGGTATCGACGCCATGACGGGGACGGGCAGGAGACTTGCGAGCTGATCCGCGCCGTGGATCCCACTGTCCAGGATCTCGCGTATGCCACCGAATGCGATGCCCGCGCCCATCGCGAGGATGCAGGCCAGCAATGTGAGGGCCGCTCGATTCGGACTAGACGGTTTCTCAGGCAAGTTTGCGGGCTCCAGAACGGAGAATCGCTCGGCGAGATTACCTTTCTCAATCTGCAGGGCCATCTCAGCCTCGACCAGCTTGCCTTTGAGCTCCTGATAACGCTTCAGCGCCTGTTCGTTCTCTCGGTTCAGTTCACGATAATCCCGCTCGGCCTGCGGTGTTTGGCTTAGCCGTCGCTCATACTCATACAGTTTGGCACGCAACGTTGTCTTCCTCGCTCGCACGTTGTTCAATTCAGCCTGGGTCGCGCCAAATTGAGAACGGAGTGTGAGGTAGGCTGGATTGTCCGCTCGAGAATCTATGGTAGCCGCTACCGCCGATTCTGGCACACTGCGGGACAAACTCTCTTCAATTGCAGAGATCTGTATCCTCAATCTCATCACGTCTGGATGGTCGGTGGAATATCGCTCTTGCAGTGCCCTTAGATCGCCACGCATTCTCGCTAGTTCGCGGGATTGATCGTCCCGCGCATTACCCTTACCAAGGTAATTTTTCAGACTACCAATTTCCACTTCGAGCCGTTGAATGTCAGGGTGATCCTTGGAGTAGATGCCAGACACTCTGGCGTGCTGAGTCAGCGCTAAACGCAACTGCTCTTCAGGATCTACCAATCTGTCCCCGACAGTCGATGTCGCCAGGGTGCCCGGCCTAACCTGTGCCAGTTGCACCTCAAGATCCGATTTTCTCTGAAGAAGTGAGCTGATCTGACGATCCGCGTCTGCCATCTCGATCTCGGCGCGCTCACGCAATTGCATGTTGGTCTGAGCAAGTTCCGGAAGGTGATCGGCATTGAGCGCTTTGAACTTTGCAAGACGCTCTTCCATCTCCATAATCTGGCTTTCGAGCCGACGGACCTCCTCCCTCAGCATCCTGGCAGCTTCTGCCGTCTGGTGCTGACGGTTCTTCTCATTCTCCGAGAGAAATAGGGACACCAGTTCCGTGGTGACTTCTTGTGCCTGCGCCGGATTGCGTCCCTCGTACGAAAGTACAAACGCAATAGTGGCAGCAGACTTACTGCCACCGTGCCTGTCCGCCACGTCAGCGCTGAGCATGTCTAAGCTGATACTGCGACGCACTTTCGAGATAAGCGCGTCTGAGGCCACGGCGCCAGCCGGTTTGTCTGTCAAGCCGAACTTGTCGATGATCCGTTTAAGGTTAGCTCTCGCCAACAGCCTTTGGCTGATTACTTGTATGCGCTGATCTGCATAGCTGCTGACGGCGGACCGTGTCAGCTCCGGAGGAATCTCCTGCTCCTCTATAAGTACGGTGGCGACTGACCGGTAAGAGGCGGGAAGCATCGCGATTGCGAACGCCGACATGCCGAGCACAAGAACCATTGGAATAAGAATCTGCCATTTCCTGCGGCGCAGGAATGACAGAAAGTAGCGAAAATCTCCTCGCTCCGTACTCATGCGTCACTCTCCATTCTTAGCTTGTCGTGTCTCAATTGTGATGAGGGGTCTCGTTCTCGACACGGATCTGGGCGATCCAGCCCAACTTCGATCAAGCCGCGCCTTTCAAAGGGGCATTTCATAGCGCAAGCCGATATAAATGGAGTTTGCCGCCGCCGATGCTCCGCCTTGCGGATCCTGTTTCGCACGGCCCACTCTCAGGTCCGCTGTCCATTTCTGGGTCAGCGCGAAGTAAAGGTTCGCCCCAACTTTATAGTAGGTGTCCCGGGAGGCGCTTGCATTGGACGCATCAGTCGCATTTCGATAAATCGCGCCCTCGAGCCCCCAAGACAGTCGCTCTGAAACAGCCCCGATTATCGTGGCATACAGCTTGTCGGTTTGAGTCAATTCTCCCGAACCGGCCGGATTGATTTCCCGCGAAGTGCCGAACTTGAAGCGCCC
>JANNFC010000003.1:0-6011 GCA_031379405.1 Betaproteobacteria bacterium
CATAGCTTGGGGATCTGGACTTATCCAAGACTATCGAGTTGGCGAACGGGCCTGCTGGCGGCGACGCGCTGGAGCTCCCGGTAAGGCACACTAACCATGCGGATATCGATCGTCACTATCTCCTTCAACCAGGGCGCTTTCCTGCAAGAATGCATCGATTCGGTGGCGGTCCAAAAAAAACCGGGAGATGAATACATTGTTGTGGATCCGGGCTCCAGCGACGAGAGCCGCGCAATCATACATCGATGCAAAGGCGACGCCATCGACCACCGTATATTGCAGCCCGATGGTGGGCCGGCCGACGGATTGAACAAGGGGTTCGCGGTGGCGAAAGGAGAAATCCTCTGCTACGTAAATGCCGACGATCGACTGATGCCTGGAGCATTGAAGTTCGTCCGTGATTTTTTCATTCGCCATTCGAACGTCGACGTGTTGTGCGGGGCCATCCGAATCATCGATGAGCGCGGCCTGGTCTCGGTGCGCAAGCGGACCGCGGATCAATTTGATTTACGGCGCTACGCCGCCGGCATCTGCACCGTGGGTCAGCAGGCCACGTTTTTTCGCCGTCGCGCATTCGAAGCGGCAGGCGGGTTCAATGCCGAGAATCGTATCTGTTGGGACGGCGAATTGTTGGTGGATCTCTCCTTGGCGGGTGCGCGCTTCGCTAGCGTGCGGCGCGCGCTCGGAGACTTCCGAATCTATGGGACGTCCATCACGGGGTCGGGAAAATTTACAGCCGAACTTTGGGCCGAGCACGCCAGAATCGGTGAGAAGATCGCGGCGAGCGGCGTGTCACTTTACTCGGCGCGCCGGACGAGATGGCAGCGCGCATTCTACAAACTGAATCTCTGGCGGCACCTCGGCTACTATTTCGTGGGATAGTTCAACTTCGCCCCCCTTTGGAATCCCCGAAGTTTGCCCCGCGCCAAACGTGCGGGGAATACGCGTTTATGACGGTTTGATGACGCTAAAAGTGGGTGCCTGAAAATTAGGCGCCTTCTCTCACAAAACCTCAGACGAAACACGCGTCATCTCAATGTCTTACAAAATCGATTGACGATGTCATAACGACGTGCCTATGCTGCGCTCTATTATTAGATAACATGAGGGTACCTATACCATGACACCAATCTCGTCGGCTCTTGCACGAATTCAAAAGGAGCCGGACCATCCTGCATCCAATGTACTCAGTTCGCTACTGATAGCACTGGATACCGGAGAGGCGATCAGCCTCAAACAACTATATAACGTACTCGACTACAGAGATTTCACGCTGGCGCTGGAAGTCATGCGCGATTGGCGATTGGAGGAAATGAGGGTCAAGCGAGGGGAGCTGTCCTCAGCGCTGACTGAACCCGGGAGTTGTCTTTCAATCTGGAGCAAGCTCCGGGAGCGCGCCTTCGCGTTGGCATGAGAACGCGGCTTGCACGTCTCCACTGACAACGCCGGAATCGTGGCACTCTGCAGTGCTTCGACCCGCGTCCCCATCATGTCAAGGGTGGTGGCAACGCTACTGAACACAAAGTAAGTTGAGTGGATAGAAGATTCGTGGTCATCGTAATCGCGAATCGTAGCGGCGCAGTATTGCAAAGAAGGGATGGGGGTAGCGCTAAGCACTAGCGCGTCGTCACTTTCTTGAAAACTTGGTCTGGCATTCTGCATGCCTATGCATGAAGCGCCAACAAAGTTTGCTCGTCAGACGGTCGCCATCGTCTCCATCAACTACGCTCCCGAAGTCACCGGGATTGGGGTCTACACGGCCGGATTGGCCGAAGACCTTGCTAAGCGAGGGTACACCGTCACGGTCTATACCGCCTTTGCCTACTATCCGGCGTGGGCGAAGGATGCGAAGGACGTAGGCGTGCTTTACCGAAGAGAGCGCCGCGCCGGCGTTGACCTGCGGCGCAGTTATGTCTACGTGCCGAAACACCCAAGCGTGCTACGGCGCATTGCCCATGAGCTGAGTTTCGTCGCCAGTGCATGTTTGAACTACTTGATGGGCCCGAAGGCGGCCCTGACCATAATCGTCGCTCCCCCGTTGTTTCTCGGTGTGCCGTTGGCGCTACTCGCCCGATTGAAGGGCAGCCGTAGTCTGTTTCACGTGCAAGACTTGCAACCGGATGCCGCAGTGGATCTCGGTATGCTGCGTCCGGGCGTGGTGACGAGCGCGCTATTCGCCCTCGAGCGCGCTACTTATCGACTGGCACACAAGGTCTCGGCCATCAGTCCCGGTATGCTGCGAAAGATACAAGGTAAAGGTGTTCCCGCCCATAAGCTTGCCCTGTTCCGCAATTGGGCGAACGACGATATCGTGCAGTCAAGATCCGGTGATACGAGCTTTCGTCGAGACTGGAAATTGACCGATCGTTTCGTGGTTCTGTATTCGGGCAATCTGGGAGTGAAGCAAGGGTTGGACAGCCTCATCCGCGCTGCTGAGTTGATGCGGCAGGAGACGCAAATCGTCATCGTCATCGTTGGTGACGGCGGGCAAAAGAACGACTTGGTTCAGCAAACTCGGAACCTGAATCTGAGTAACGTTTTGTTCAAGCCGTTGCAGCCAGTAGAAGCACTATGCGATTTATTGGCCACGTCGGACCTGTCCGTCATCCCGCAAAAGCCGGGAGTTGCGGATATCGTGCTTCCTTCCAAGCTCGCCAATCTGATGGCTAGCGCGCGTCCGATTGTCGCCATGGCGGAACCGGGCACGGAGTTGCACAGGGTGGTTACGGAAGCCCATTGCGGTATGGTGGTTCCGCCCGGCGATGCGGGTTCGCTGGCGGGCGCGCTATTGCATCTCAAAGCTTCAGCATACAAGCGCCGGCTGATGGGCGAGAACGGCAAGCAATATGCGGCGCGGCGCTTGTCAGGTGCGGCAGTACTGGGAGAATTCGAGAATTTGCTGGCCCAATGGATCGATTTCGATGGTGGTAGAGCCGGGCCTATCCCCGCCGTCCCACCTACGACGTGACAAGCACGGCCGGCGCGGGCACGCCGAGTTTTTCCTTCAACCGCTCGCTCAATCGCAAGGCCAACGCCAGTATGGTAAAGGTAGGATTGGCAATGCCTCCGGTGGGGAAGACCGAACTGCCGGCAATGTAGAGATTGTCCACGTCGTGACAGCGTAGATCGGATCTCACCACGCCGAGAGAAGGATTTTCACTCATTCGCGTCGTGCCCATATGATGAAAGATGTCGCGCGCAGCGGAAAGTCCCGTCCGCAATCCGAAGTTCGGTGCGTCAGCCAGACGCACCTCACCCAAACCGGCGCGCGCCCATTGCGCGGTTACCAGTGCGGTGTAGCGCTCGATGGTCTCAAATTCTTGGCCGGTTAAGCGCCAATCCACCACTGCTCTGGGCATACCGAAGCGATCGCATTCCTCGGCCAGGAGAATGCGGCTATCAGGATTGGGGGCTTGCTCCACGTCCACCAGCAGGAACATGGTCCCACGACTGGGTGCCCCGCGGCGCGAATGGGCGACGCGGGCGAAGGCCAAGCGCGAGATCTCCCAACTGCCGCGAGCCAATGCGAGCAGCGCGTGCGCGGACGGGATTGGGGCGTTGCCTTGCTGAATGGATTGGAGCATTTGCTTGACTTCTAGCAGCCCCAGTGCTTCCGGAATATCAAACTTCACGTGCGCCATGACGTTGAGTAATTTGAGGCGGCGTTGCGAGTCGTCGGAGGGCTCGATTTTGCAGGTATACATGGACTTGCCGCGATACCGCGGCTCAAAGTAATGCCGTACTCGGTTACGCGTGGAGGGGGATATCTCGCCTGCCACATAAGAAATGTGATCCTGGAAGTATCGCCCTACATTTCCGGATCGGTTTGCGACATCGGACGCCAGCAGCACCCTGGGTGTCTCGATGCCTCCAGCGCACAGAACATACTTGCGCGCCGTGACGGTGACAGGACGTCCGTCAGGCGTGCGCAAGTCGAGATGGCGTACCGACGCACGCTTCGAGTCGGTAACGATTTTGACGACCGTGGCGCCTAATAGCAAATCGACATTCTTCGACTTGCTCAAAGCCCCGCGCAGATGTAAGGCGAGGTTACGCCGGGTCAACGGTGCCCATTGCGAAAAGCGGCACACAACGGACTGCGCATCAAAGTTCGGCGCGCCGATCCTAAGATGTTCCCAGGTGCTTGGGTCGTAGGGCGGGCCTTCTACACCGAGCAGGCTTTCTGCCCTGCGATAGTAGGGATCGAGCTCGGCGAGGGACACGGGCCATCCACTGAACGGCACCCAGTCGCGCTCGGCGACTTCGCTCGATCTCAGTGGAATCAACTGACCGCCCCAGGCAGTGGTGGTCCCTCCGAAAACACGTGCTCTTCCTTCGAGCGCTCCGCTATGCGGTAGATGACCGCACAGCGCGATATTAAGTTCGTCCGCTTGATCGGTGCGCTGGGAGTCGCCGGACTCCAGTATTAGTACGCGCCAGCGGGTGTTGAAAAATGCCTGCGCTATGGCCAGACCGGCCGCTCCGCTGCCCACAATGCATAAATCCGCTTGCAGCGTGTGTGATGGCAATTCGTGCAGCCGGTAGATCATGGGCAAGAGAATGAAAGGTATTTAAGCCGCGAGGGCCACCGAAGCGCTCAAGCGGCGCAACGCGCGTAAACGCCCGCCGTCCAAGGGTTCCAATGCCGCCCTTGCATTGGCGGCGATGTGCGTGGGGGAATTTGAATGCACTAACACGATGCCGCGGGCATTGGCGGCGAGCGCTGCCTGCAATAGCAACTGCGCCAGCGCTTCCGGTTGCGCCGTATCCATATCCAATTCGCGAGACCAATGGGCGGCCAGCGAGGCGTTGCGAGCGAGCGCGCGCCGGATGGAGGCAAAGGTGTACGACAGTACGCTATGCGTGATGACTCCTCGGGACATTGCGCTTTGGCAGGGAACATCCATCGATCCCAACCCGTTGTGCTCAAACTGCACGACGGCACAAAGTTCAGCGTGCGTCTTCAGGGTCTCCAGCGTTTGAGCGTATGTTGTAGCGGTTCCAAAGGCACCGATCAATCCCCGCCGTTGCAGTTGACTGAGACAGTCGTACACCTCGGATCTTGCCAAGTTCGCGGGAGTACATTCGTGCAGTAGGAACAGGTCGGCGCGCTCGCGCTTGAGCATACGAAGGCTACGCTCCAGACTCGACGTTGCCGTTGCCGCGTCGAATCGTGGTGTACCGTATAACGCTTGTGTCCGTTGACGAGTAAATTCGCGCAAGGGCGGTATAACCCTGAGCATCGCTCTTCCAGCCATCTGCATGACTTTCAGTCGACTCGTCATCGCACCCAGGGAAAGCCCGAACTTGGTGGTAACCGTGACCGGCTCAGTGCAGCCAGACAGAAATGTACCGAGCAAACTTTCGGTTTCCCCTAACCCGTAGATAGGCGCGGTATCGAAGTGGCGTATACCGGCATCGTATGCCGCCGCAAGAATTTTCAAACGAGCGTTGCGCCCAGGTTGCCTGAGCAGGCCTGCAGTGCCGAATCCCAAACGTGTGGTCGTGACGTTGGTGCCCGCTAAGGTAATAACTTGCACGGTGTACTAACTGAGCGCGGTGGAGGAGAGTTGCTTTTGCAGTTCGCGCGCCTTGAGCACGATCATGTACTCGTAAATAGCTTGCAAGGTGGCGTAAGTAAATCCTGCTGAACCATCCAGAAAACCGCCACGCCACAGGTAGACATAGCAGAACTTCAGCGCGGGCCGCAGCGGAAGACGATAGAACAGCTCTTTTTGATGATAGCGACGCTCGTTGAAATCACGTGCGAACACGGCTTGTTTCAAGGAGAACTCGGTGCGGCCTAGACGACTCTCCAGAAAACACTTGGCTTCCATGGAAGAATAGAGGTTGTGCTTGTCGAGCCAGTGCCGCATACCTTTGGAGAACGGATAGTGGTCGAAAGGTTGGGACAGGTCGTGGATTTCGCCTTCGACTCTTAGCAACTCGTTCACCTCGCGTTCGTAGCGCACTCGCGTGGGCCGGACAAGTCGAATGTAGTAGGGCGAGAT
>JANNFC010000027.1:0-32227 GCA_031379405.1 Betaproteobacteria bacterium
GAAGGCGGATCGCTGACGATCATCGCTACCGCGCTGATTGACACCGGCTCGCGCATGGATGACGTAATTTACGAGGAATTCAAAGGTACTGGCAATATGGAAATCCACCTGGATCGCCGTATGGCCGAAAAACGGACCTACCCCTCCATTAACGTCAATCGCTCAGGTACCCGGCGCGAGGAATTGTTGCTCAAGCCCGAGATCCTGCAAAAGATCTGGATACTGCGCAAACTGCTCTACCCCATGGATGATCTGGAGGCCACGGAATTCTTGGTCGACAAGATCAAAGCGACCAAGAGCAACGCGGAATTCTTCGATTCCATGAAGCGCGGTTAGCGTGACGAGCACGGTGACGCATCGCGGTGGCTGCCACTGTGGGCAAGTTCGGTTCGAAGTGGACGCCCCGGCCCAAATCGACGTCACCGATTGCAATTGCTCCGTTTGCAGCAAAGCCGGATTTCAGCACCTCATCGTCACCCAGTCCAACTTCCGCCTGCTGAAAGGCGAGGATGCACTCACAGCGTATACCTTTAATACCGGCACCGCCAAACACTACTTTTGCCGTTACTGCGGCATTAAGTCCTTCTACGTACCGCGCTCCCACCCCGATGGTTATAGCGTCAACGCACGTTGTCTCGACCCTGGAACTGTCACGGGAATGACGATCACGCCGTTTGACGGTGCCAACTGGGAGGCCAACAGCGCACGACTGCGGAGCCAATAGCCCCCTCCATGACGGGAACCCGTCGAGGTTCAACCTGGCCATGTCAGAAAATTTATACTGCGGCGCAGCATCCTCTACTTCGCCACGCCTCGAGAATCACCTTCCCGCTCTGTAGGCCGTCATGAGCCTGTAAGAGGACATCCCTAGTATTCGCGGTCGGGAAATTGCTATGTAACGACCCAGGCACGTCAAATATTCGAAAGGGGTGAATATGGGAAGCCGGTTTTTCCTTCAGTCGACCACCAAGCACGCAAGACCAATCGTAAGCGCACGCGACTATGAGTCGGTCAAGTCGCTCCTCAAGACCAACACAGTTCTCGGGCTGATCGCCAATCGAGGGGAGTATCGCGTAGAGGCCCTCATTCGAGAGTTGGTTGAATACGAGAGTAGCCTCAATGGCACAGATCAAGAGTACAACCTAGGCTGGACAGAGTACGTCAGCGTCCCTCGGTTATCTCAAGACCGTGGCGAAACTAGACGTTGGTCGGACTGTTAGCTGGGAAATCTCTCGATTAGCCCACGTACCTGCTGTTGGGTGAGCGGCCTTAACTTCTCCTGTCGTAGCAGCAGGTACAACTTGGCGGTTTCTTCCAACTCTTCCGTGGCGTAGACCGCCGATTCCAAATCATTGCCCGCCACGATAGGTCCATGGTTCGCCAGCAGTACCGCGTGGTGCTTCGCCGCCACCTCTCTCACCGCATCCGCTAACGACAAGTCTCCCGGCGGATAGTAGGGAAGCATAACAAGCTTCCCTATTCTCATCACATAGTAGGCGGTGATGGGCGGAATAGGCGCCTCCACATCGATGTCGGCCATTACCGACACTGCGACCGCATGTGTGGAGTGCAAATGCACTACCGCACGCGAATTTGGCCGTACCCCGTACATGGAAAGATGAAGAAATGCTTCCTTGGATGGCTTGTCGCCGGAAAGCGAGCGGCCCTCACCGTCTATCTTGGAAATTCGTGCAGGATCAAGCCTACCCATGCAGGCGTTGGTCGGCGTGATCAACCAGCCATCGTCCGAGCGCACGCTGATGTTGCCTGAAGACCCGACAGTCAAACCCCGGTCGAATAGACTTTTCCCCAGTTCAGCGATTTGATCGCGAAGCTTTGTCTCACTCATGGCTGGACTCGGAACGCTTTGCTGAAGAAATCCTCGCCGCCAAAATTTCCCGATTTCAGCGCCAACGCCAAACTGGGCTGACCAATGCTAAATGTCCACGGCACGCCAGGATCGATCTCGGGGCCAATGAGCAGTCCTTTCACTCCCAGCGCACTGACCACCGCACCCGAGGTCTCTCCGCCCGCGACAACAAGTCTTCGGACACCACGTGCCACGAGTCCATGCGCAATCGTGCCCATGGCGCGCTCGATCATTCCACCCGCTTCCTCACGTCCCAATCGATCCTGAATTCCCTTCACCTCCTCCGGCGCCGCCGTCGAATAGATAAAAACAGGTTTCTCAGACAATCGCTGCGAAGCCCAGCGCAGCGCTTCCCCCGCCACATCTGCCCCGGCCGCCACTTGCAGTGGATCGATGCCGTAGGTTTCGTGCCGTTGCTTCATATGAGCCACCTGCCCCTGGGTTGCTGTCGAGCAACTGCCGGCAAGCACCACTGTCGGACCGTCCACCTTAGGCAGGGTCGCTCTGTGCCCCGGACTCAACAAGCCTCGCTTCGCGAAGTTGGCTGGCAGCCCCATCGCCATACCCGATCCGCCGGTGACAAGCTTTAGATCGGCGCACGCCTCACCCAAGATCATCAGATGTTCATCGGAAAGCGAATCCAAAATCGCGTAACGCGTGCCTTGCTCCCGCAGTTGGCGAATTCCTTCTCGTACCGGGCCCGCTCCGTTCGCAACCGTAGCGTAGGGTATCGATCCCACACTGTGTCGAGTTTGCCGCTGCAGCACCCGCACCAACGATGGGTCGGTCATGGGTGTGAGCGGATGCTGCCGCATCCCCGATTCCGACAGCAGTTCATCCGCGACGAAGAGATAGCCCTTGTAAACCGTACGTTTGTTGGTTGGGAAAGCGGGATTGAAGACCGTGAACGCTTCCCCCAGCGCATCGAGCAAAGCATCGGCTACGGGGCCGATGTTTCCGTGATCGGTGGAATCAAAAGTCGAGCAATACTTGAAGAAGAATTGCTGAGCGCCCCGTTTTTGCAGCCATTCCAAGGCAGCAAGGGACATCCGTACGGCATCTTCAGCGGGATTGCTGCGGGACTTGAGCGCGATGATGATGGCATCGGCATCCGGTACAGAAAGTTTTTCTTCCGGCACACCGAGTAACTGAATGGTGCGCATGCCCGCCTTGACCAGCGTATTGGCGAGGTCCGTGGCACCCGTGAAGTCATCCGCGACGCAACCTAGAAGAAGTGCCATCTGGCCCACGAGAGGTGACAGTGATGGGAATCTTTACCGACAGTTCCTGACAGTGCTTATTTCCAATGAGGCGGCCAAGTGGTGCGAATGATTGGCTGCTCCGTGAGGTTCTGCATCCACGTCGCGAGTTTGGGGCCAATCATCTGGCGAATGCCCACGTCGAATTTCTTCTTCTCCAGTCGAAGCGCCAATGCCATGACAGGATAGAGCGTAAAGTCCGCGGCTGTTAGTGATGAACCGACTAAAAACCTGCCCATATCAGTGTGCTCCCACATCGCCAATTCTTCGGATAGGGACTTGCAACCACGTTCGATCTTGGCCTCGTCCCACTTGTCTTGCGGCAAGAAGAACAGCTGCTCGATGAGCAATCGCATGGAAGTATTCAAATATTGATCGGCCTCTTGCATGATCCGCCGAACCAGCGCGCGCTGATTGATGTCTTCCGGAAATAGCCGACTTCCCGATGCGTACTTATCCTCAAGATACTCCACAATAGCGGTGGATTCATAAAGCGCGAAGCCGTCGTCGACAATGGCTGGAACCTTGTGTCTGGGATTGATCGCCAAGTACTCGGGCTTCGTGAGATCTCCTCCCGAGAAGGAGATATTCTTCATCTCATAAGGAATTTGCTTGTGTTCCAATGCCAGCCAGACACGCCAAGCGAATGGCGAACCGGAACCGTAGTAGAAAGTCAGTGCCATCGTGTTCTCCCTGTGGAATAGTCTGCATAGTACAGCCCAGCCAAACCCCAATTGTAGTCATCGACGCCCATGGATGAAATCGTCCTCAAGAGTATCGCGAAGTGGCCCAATGTCCCAGCCGTATATGGATGGCTGGAACTGGACCGGCGCGGCCAGTGGCGCATCAAAGGCGAACGCATCGCCAACACAGGATTGACCACCTTCATCGCGCGCAACTACGAATGCGACGCGACTGGCCGCTGGTACTTCCAGAATGGGCCCCAGCGGGTGTACGTTCGCATCGACTATTTACCCTATGTTGTCCGCGTAGATCGGCACCAAGCGCAACTGCGCTTCTGCACGCACACACAATTGGAAATCTGCGATATCCAAGGCGTCTGGATGGACGAGGTGGGCAGTTTGATCCTCGGCTTCAGCAACAGCGCGGGATCCATTCACGACCAGGACCTGGAACAACTGCTCCCGTTCTTGTGCGGCCTGAGGGATGACATTGCAGACGATGACGAAATTGCCGAATCCATTCGGCGCGTAAAACAAGACCAGTCACCGACGCTGTGGCTGCGGTACAACGCTGACAAGTTGCCGGTCCAGGCCATACAGTCCGCCGACTTAGCTCGTATCTTCCGCTTCATCGCCGACCCTAGCCCTGCACCTGGGGAACCGGAATGCTAGTGTATGGCGGAGTGCTTGTGTCTTTCGTGATTCCTGAGTGCGTGGTCGAACGCCTCGAATATCTTGGACCATTGAATAGGCCGCTTGAGCACAGGCCAACGCGTTCCAAAGTCCGAATTGCCAATCAACACCGTTGGCACTGCCCGATCCAAATTGGACACTAACATGGTTTGCAAGTAGAGCATGTCTCTCGCATCCACCAGATAAAGATCAGGGCGTCCAGCGCGGCTGGCGTCGAACCCGACGAACCTCGGTTTGCGGCGCACGGACAAACCTAGCGTGCTATCCAGGACAATCTTTTCGGTTTCATCGAATCCGATCACCGCAACGCTATAGACCTCATTGAGCCGAACGGCTAAGGGTGTACTGACGTCCCCCAGATCCGACAACAGCGAGGTGCCGGATTGGGTCTTGTCATAGGCCATTCGCTGAGTCTTTAGCTCGCTCAGAAGCAGTTCAGCGCTGGCAATCCGATCACTCGGCTTCTTGGCTAGCAGTCCCTCAATGAGCGGCTGAAACTGCGCGAGGTCCGCTGGTAACTGGGGAATCGGCGCCACGACGTGCTGCCGAATCAGATCGCTCAAGTTGGAAGCGCGAAAGGGCTTCTTTCCCGTCAGCATCTCGAACAACATAATCCCTAAGCTATACAAATCGCAGCGCGCATCCACCGCCTTCGACTCCGCTTGCTCGGGACTCAAATAATAGGGGCTTCCCACAATGTGGCCGCTGGCTGTGCGATTGAGCAGATCGGATTGACCCTTGGCAATGCCGAAATCCGCCAATGCCAGTGACCCGTCCGCACGCAACATGAGATTGGCGGGCTTCAAGTCGCGATGCGCAATCCCCTTGGCGTGGACTGCCACCAAAGCGCCCGCAATCTCCGCTGTCCAGTCCAGGGCCTGTTCCACCGTCAGTCCGCGCTTGATGACCGCCCGCAATTCGCCCCCTGGCAGGTATTCCATGGAGATATAGGCGTGCGTTTCGGTAAAGCCTTGTTCGAAGATGCGGGCCACGTTGGCATCGCGAATCTGGCTGATCAACGCGTATTCCTGAATGAAGCGCTGCAACTGCTCTTCCTCTCCATCGTTGATGGGAAGCATCTTGAGCACGCGCGCTTCACCGGACGAAATATGGACGGCGAGAAACACCTCGGCCATTCCGCCTTTGCCCAGTGGTCGAAGGATTCGATATCCCGGCACGCAAAGTCCAGTTTCCGGATCAACCACCCCTTCTGGCACGTCTTCCTTCCTTCGGGCCGCACAGCTGCTGACCTCCGGTTCGACCGCAGGGGTATGTAGCCGGTTTATCTCCGTATGCGCTGCGCGCCTAACTCCGGTAGGGGGTGCCATGCCAGACACCGACCCCGCCAGTGATTTCTCCGTGGGCAGGTTTGCTGCATGCCGTAACAGTGCGCTGTTCGTTTGCAGGATTCGAGCGATGCGCTCATGCACCGAGGTTGTGCTGTCGAGCGCGACCGCTGCCACTTCGAATATCTCCATGGTATCGCCGAAACCCGCCCGCACGGCGACTCGCTCGCCCGCACTACATACCTCGGCAGCGCACCGCATAGCCGCAGCGCTAGCAGTCAGGCTCCATCCCCGTTGAGCCCCAACTGCGGAAAATTGCGCCATTCGTGTAATGGCCGCTTTCAGCTCGGGGTCCAATTCATCACCCGCAACACGATCGTCGTCAAATTCGCCCGCGTCCAGGGCAATGCTGACTGCAAATTCCCCAACGCCTCTTCCGGGGAAACGCTGCCGCAACCAGCCACCGAACTGCTGGGCGATATACACCATCTCGATCGCGGCGTGGAAGCCACGCGCATCGTCCCCCTGTCCCTCACCCGCCATGTCGAATATCGCCGCGAAGCCGTTTCGCGAGGCCATACAGCGCCTGCCCTCATAGCTAGACACGGGATGCTCCATCTTGCTGAGCAGCGAACTCACTACCTCTGCTTGCTCCCTCGCGGAGAGGCTGGCGACCACGTCAGCGATTCGATGCATATCGCAATAGACCAAAGTACGCTGTGAGGCTTGAGCATCGACGCCCAACTCCTTATAGACGTCGTAGATTGGGTCCGTTCGTTCCTCACCATCATCACTATCGTCGCCGTCGCTGTCGTCCTCGTCGTCGACCGGTAAACCCTCATCGCGCACCTCAGTCCCCTCGGTTCGCGCCAGATCACTGACAATATGCGCAAGTAGCACTGAATCGTCGAGCGCGCGATCGACGACCCCATAGCCCTTCGCCACGATAAGATCCTGCAAAGGGACCAGGTCTTCTGAAGTTGCGATTAAGCAGATCGAGGTTGTGTTCAGAGCAGAAAGGTCGTCCAGCCCTCGCAACCATTCCGCGGCGCGCGGGTGCTCCGCCTCGACGAGGATCCGATCTGGGCGATACGTGGCCAACGCCCCCCTGGCCGCTATGAGACTGCCGACTGCTTCAATCCGATGACCGGCATCCGTGATGAGGGACCTCAGCACAGACCGGGTCGCGGGATTGGGATCGATAAGTAGAAAGGTGGCCAAGGTATTGGTAGGGCGCCCACGGCGCCGCGAAACGTCTCTCGGGACGACTTACCAACGGCCACGCGAGGCCAAACTGAAGACATTCAGTGACGGCCAGAAACACCACTGAGACGACGTCCGCCTCAACGAACAAAACGACCGGATAGTTCTCTTGGAGAACTCGTCTTCGATTCGACGAACTGACCTGCTTGCGATCTATGCGCCGGCACCTCAATCGAAGTGATCATGTCGAGAGGATTAAACTCGAGAGCAACACCACGACGCAGTGCCTCTAGACAATTCCAGAGCACTTCGTGCTATTGCCCGCCGGACCCCGCGCTATGCGCTATCGCCTAGCCATGCGCGTCCGGTCGAAAAACAAAGCCCGCGGATCAGGTGCTGGTATCCGTCACGGATGCAGACTGCCCGCAGGCATCCTGGAGCTTAGTTCGGCCGGTTACCTGAAACCGGGAACGGCCAAGCTGCCGGCGCGGGAGCGGGTTTGGGGGCGGCTGCGGATTCGGACTTCGCAGTGGGCTTTTTTGCCGCTTTCTTGGCAGCGGGTTTCTTCGCAGCCTTTTTCTTGGCCACCGGTTTCTTCACCGCAGCTTTCATGGCCGCTGGCTTCCTTACCGCCTTCTTCGCTGCTGGTTTCTTCGCTGCCGCTTTTTTCGCTGCTGGCTTCTTCGCTGCGGCTTTCTTCGCCGCTGGCTTCTTCGCTGCGGCTTTCTTCGCTGCCGGCTTCTTCGCCGCAGCTTTCTTCGCAGGGGCCGTCTTCTTTGCCGCTGGCTTCTTCGCCGCTGGCTTCTTGGCCGCTGGCTTCTTCGCCGCCGCTTTCTTCGCTACGGGTTTCTTCTTAGCCGGAGCCTTCTTCTTGGCCGCCGGCTTCTTTGCTGCTGCTTTCTTGATAGCCATTTTTACAACCTCCTAATCAAAATTACGATAGATACGACTTACGCACATCACTGTGCGACCACCCGATGAGACCCCATACAACCAGGATCTCAACCGACAGTGCTTGATGCCGCCTCCCCACGGCTCGCGACAAGCTGCGAAGGAGTGGCCATCCCATTCGCCCGACTCGACCTGTCGCTGAATACGAAAAAGCCTTCGCTGCCCTCTTCTCACGGAGTGACACGGCAAAGGCTCCTCTGCGAAGCGGCCGCCCATGACCCTCAACAGGGCTGCCGATTCGTAATTTCTTGCAGTCCCGAGTGCTTCCAGGACGCTGCGTACCCGCTTATAACTGTTGCTCAAAATGGTTCTATCGAATTGTTACTAATCCCAACTCAACGCCCCGCCCGTCTGATATTCGATGACTCTGGTCTCGAAGAAGTTGCGCTCCTTCTTCAAATCGACCATCTCCGACATCCACGGAAAGGGATTTAGGGCGCCGGGGTAAATCGGATCCAATCCGATCTGCGTGCAACGCCTGTTGGCCACAAAACGCAAATACTCCTTAAACATCGGAGCATTCAACCCCAGCACGCCCCGAGGCATGGTGTCCTCGGCGTAGCGATACTCTAGTTCGACCCCCTTTTGCATGATGACGCGGATCTCCTCACGGAACTCCATCGTCCACAGGTGAGGGTTTTCCATCTTGATCTGGTTGACGAGGTCAATGCCGAAGTTGCAGTGCATGGACTCGTCACGAAGAATGTACTGGTATTGCTCGGCCACGCCGGTCATCTTGTTCTGCCTGCCGAGCGCGAGGATCTGGGTAAAGCCAACGTAGAAAAACAGCCCTTCCATAACACAGGCAAACACGATCAGGCTGCGCAGCAGCTTCTGGTCGGCCTCCGGCGTCCCAGTTTTAAACTGAGGATCGGTCAGGATATCGATGAAGGGGACAAGGAATTCGTCTTTCTCGCGAATGCTGGAGACCTCATGGTAGGCGTTGAACACCTCTCCCTCGTCCAAGCCCAGGCTCTCGACGATGTACTGATAGGCGTGCGTGTGGATGGCTTCCTCAAATGCCTGCCGCAACAGATACTGGCGGCACTCGGGCGCGCTGATATGCCGGTAAGTACCCAGCACGATATTGTTGGCAGCCAGGGAATCGGCGGTCACGAAGAAACCCAAGTTGCGTTTGACAATGAGCCGCTCGTCTTCGGTCAGACCGTTGGGGTCCTTCCAAAGCGCGATATCGCGATTCATCGCGATTTCTTGCGGCATCCAGTGGTTCGCGCACGCTGCCAAATACTTCTCCCACGCCCATTTGTACTTGAACGGCACCAACTGATTCACGTCGGTCTTGCCGTTGATAATCCGCTTGTCTTCGACGCGTATGCGGCGGAGGTTCTCCGTCGTCGGTTCCGCACGCAACGGCGCGCTCGTACTCGGTTCGACCGCCACGAAAGTACTGACAGGCGCTATGGCCAATCCCGTCACACTTCTCGTCTCGTCAAATTGCAGCATCTCGCGTGCTCCCAGTTTTTCTATCGTCTATTTTTTCTACGTTACCGGCGGCACACTTGTCGCGATGTTTAGCAAGCTCTGTGCCCCGACATGACATTTCGATTTCCCTCTCATGCGAAGTGCATTCGCAGTTCGCGTGAAATGATGATTGGATACTGACCAAAGCGACTTTAGACGAACGCTCTCATCCCTGACGTCAGAGTACATGCGACATCGCACCGCACCTTGTTGCAAGCACTACTGACACGCCTCGCAATCGAGATTATCGATGGTGCAGAACTTCACTGTCTCGTCCACAGAGGGCGCCGCCGCGGAGACCGCCGCAATACCGGATCCGCCTTCACTTGGGACTGAATTGAGTTGACCTGCTTGCACCGTCGATTTCTCTGCCGAGGACGCACCCAAAGTACGCAGATAGTACGTTGTCTTCAATCCACGCAGCCACGCCAGTTTGTAGGTTTCATCGAGTTTCTTACCCGAAGCGCCCGCCTTGTAAATGTTCAGCGACTGCGCCTGATCAATCCACTTCTGACGTCGAGCGGCGGCTTCGACTAACCACGAAGCGTCAAACTCGAACGCTGTCGCGTACAGCCTGCGCGTCTCCGCGGGTACGCGATCGACGCGCGCAAGACTTCCATCGAAGTATTTGAGATCCGCCACCATCACCTCGTCCCACAGATTGAGCTTCTTCAGATCGGCCACGAGATATTCGTTAGCAACCGTAAATTCGCCCGACAGATTGGACTTGACATAGAGGTTTTGAAAGATGGGTTCGATACTCGCCGACACACCAACGATATTGGCAATGGTGGCGGTCGGAGCAATCGCAACGCAATTGGAGTTGCGCATCCCGAACTGCTGAATTCGGCTGCGCAGCGAGTTCCAATCCAAGGTGGCGGAAGTGTCGACCTCGACGTACCCCCCGCGCTCTTCCGCCAGCAGCTTGATCGTATCCGGCGGCAGCACGCCACGACTCCACAGCGAGCCTTCAAAGGTGGAATAGGGCCCACGCTCAGCGGCCAATTCGGTGGATGCGAAATAGGCAAAGTAGGCTACGGCCTCCATGGATCGGTCGGCAAACTCCACCGCTTCTTTCGAGGCATAACTCACCCGCAGTTGGTGCAAGCAGTCCTGGAACCCCATGATCCCCAGACCCACCGGGCGATGCTTCAGGTTGGAATTGCGCGCCTTGTCGACCGCGTAGTAGTTGATGTCGATAACGTTGTCCAGCATCCGCATGGCCGTGCACACGGTTTGCCGCAACTTTTCTATGTCCAGCTTGCCGTCCCGCATGTGCGCGGCAAGGTTCACGGAGCCCAGATTACAAACCGCGATCTCGCTGGCGCTGGTATTCAAAGTGATCTCGGTACACAGGTTGGAGCTATGCACCACGCCCACGTGCTGTTGCGGCGAGCGCAAGTTGCATGGATCCTTGAATGTAACCCACGGATGCCCGGTCTCGAACAACATAGTGAGCATCTTGCGCCAAAGCAGAGTGGCGGAGACCTTCTTGGAGAGCTTGATCTCTCCGCGTGCCGCCTTCTCCTCGTAGCCAACATAGGCCTTTTCGAAGGCCTTGCCGAACTTGTCGTGCAAATCCACGGTTTCGGCAGGTGAGAACAAAGTCCACTCGGCGTTCTCCGTCACCCGCTTCATGAACAGGTCGGGAATCCAGTTGGCCGTGTTCATATCGTGAGTACGACGCCGGTCATCGCCGGTGTTCTTGCGCAGTTCCAGAAACTCTTCGATGTCCAGGTGCCAGGTTTCCAGGTAAGAACACACCGCGCCTTTGCGTTTGCCACCTTGATTGACGGCTACGGCGGTGTCGTTGACCACCTTCAGGAACGGAACGACACCTTGCGACTTGCCGTTGGTGCCTTTGATATAGGAGCCCAGCGCCCGTACCGGGGTCCAGTCATTGCCTAACCCGCCGGCGTACTTGGACAACAGCGCATTTTCCTTGATGGCGTCGTAGATACCTTCCAAGTCGTCCGCCACGGTAGTGAGGTAGCAGCTTGATAGCTGCGAACGCACCGTACCCGAATTAAACAGAGTAGGCGTCGAGCTCATGAAATGGAAGGAGGAGAGCACGTTGTAGAACTCGATAGCGCGCGCCTCTTTGTCGCGCTCATTCAACGCCAGTCCCATGGCCACGCGCATGAAGAACGCCTGCGGCAATTCGATCCGGCGCCCTTCGATGTGCAGGAAGTATCGGTCAAACAGGGTTTGCAATCCAAGATAGCCGAACTTCAAATCACGGTTGGGTTGAATCGCCATACCCAGCGCCCGCAGGTCGAAGCGGCTCAAACGTGCGTCGAGCAGCCCCGCGTCACTGCCTTCCTTGATGAACCGGGGAAAATACTGGGCGTACTGCCCATGCATGTCGTCCTGGGTATATTCGGCTCCCAACACCTCATAGCGAACACTGTGCAGCAGCAAACGGGCGGTGACATAACTATAGGCTGGGTCCTTCTCGATCAGCGCACGCGCCGAAAGAACGGCGCACTTGCGCACCTCATCCATGGACACGCCGTCGTAGAGGTCCTTGAGCACCCCTTGCAT
Organism: Betaproteobacteria bacterium; assembly: GCA_031379405.1. Taxonomy (GTDB): domain Bacteria; phylum Pseudomonadota; class Gammaproteobacteria; order Burkholderiales; family SHXO01; genus SHXO01. Next base: position 11,972 of record JANNFC010000027.1, read on the forward strand.
TATGAGTTCCACGTTGGTGGCCTGCCCCAACCCCTCACACGCATCTCGCACTATGCCTTGCAGGCGATTGAAATCCAGCGTCTTGATCTGATCGCCATCCTTGACTCGGATGCCCTGATCGACCACGGCCGCCTTCTGAGCTTCCTTCTGTTTCGCTCGAACTCGGGTGCGCTCTTCACGGTACAGGACGTAAGCCCGGGCCACGTCATGTTCGCCCGAGCGCATCAACGCCAATTCAACCTGGTCTTGAATATCCTCAATATGAAACGTCCCGCCTTGAGGTTGGCGGCGCATTAGCGCATTGACGACGAGGTCAGTCAGCCCGGCGACCAATTCGCGCACGCGTGCCGACGCTGCCCCCTGTCCTCCGTTGATGGCCAGGAATGCTTTGGTCATGGCGACGGTAATCTTGACCGGCTCGAATCCCACCACGGCGCCGTTTCGTCGAATGACCTTGTATTGCCCGTTTCGTGGATCGGGCGTCGTACTAAGGGTAATGGACAGGTCTTGCGGATTCACGGGAGATAGGGTCGCCTCCGTTACAACTTGCATTGAGTTCTCTCCTGTTGTCCGTCGTCACGCCGGGACGACGAATCTTGTCTTCTTGTCTCTAACTAGAGGTTCCGTGAATCAGCATTACTGGTAAATCAACAGAAGTTACCGGCAACGCCTGAATTCCTTGAACCACTATATATTGTGTCCGAAATGCGTTTGGACACTAATTCTAGTGTCCTGCATGCCGGTGTCAAGTTTCCTTACAAAATTCGATGCGGAAAAACCACAGTTACCTGGCGAAATTGCGCACCCGATAACGTCACACGTCGTGGCGGAAGCGATTCCAATCGAAGTGCGGACCCGGGTCGGTTTTGCGGCCGGGCGCGATGTCGCAATGCCCAACACTCTCCACGATGGGATAGTGCAGACGCAGTTCTCGCGCAAGAAGTCCGAGGGACTCGTATTGCGCATCCGTGAACGCCTCATGATCTGTCCCCTCCAGCTCCACACCGATGGAAAAATCGTTGCAGCGCTCGCGCCCTCGCCAGCGTGACAGACCGGCGTGCCAGGCCCGCCGGTCGCAGGGAACGAACTGGATCAACTCTCCGGCACGGCGAATAAAGAAGTGTGAGGACACGCGCAATCCTTGGAGCTGCGCGAAATACGGATGGGCTCGATGATCGAGCCGATTGAGGAAGAGATCTATCACACCGCCGCCGCCGAACTCTCCAGGTGGCAAACTGATGTTGTGGATAACGAGCAGAACTACCGGCTCGTTCAAAGGACGGTCATCGTAATTGGGCGACGAAAGTAATCTAGCCCGGGAGAATACGCCATCGGGCAGGAAGCTCGGGGGATCTTTAGTCACTTGTGAGTGCGCTCCGTCTGCTTAGGATGGTCGCTCGATTCGGACATCGAGTCAGCGCCGAACTGGACTACTGCGCAGGTTCGCCGGCGCCGCGTGGTGTACTGGGTATGGGCGATTCATCGGCGGGCGCCTTGAGCCTGTAGTCATGCGGCGCCTTCCACAACGTCGCACCCTTGAGACGGCTGTTGGTGTGGACCGGTTTAAATTGCGTCAGCGCTGGCGCCACTCCCGCTAAGCCAATCTTTGCCAGCGACGTCTTGCTATCGAAGCGAAGCCGATCCTTGATGCGCGAATACGTTAGGGTGACGACATCGCCCTTTTGCGACCATTTACCGTAGCTAGTAGTGCGTCCCCGGCGCTTGCCTTCATCGCCAGGAATTTGGAAGTTATGCTCCGCGATGATCTGCGCCTTTCCGCCAGTGAGTAGCATAAGCTGGACACGCTCGTCGTCCGCCGTGCGCGCCGTCGCGTACTCGCCTGTCGGAACGCTGGGCGCGGCGTGACTTAGCGTTATAAACGTGACACAAGCGGCCAGGATTCCGGCGAACAACTTAGAAGTCATCGAGTGGCGATCAGTTGATACCCAGGCGCTCCATGCGATAGCGCATGGCTCGGAAGGTAATCCCAAGCAGCTTGGCGGCGGCGGTTCGATTGAAGCGGGTTTTCTCCAGCGCTTCCAGAATGGCTTCGCGCTCCACGCGGTCCAGATACTCTTGCAGTGGCCATTTGCCGTCGATGGAGTCCCGCGGCGCCTCCACCACTTCCGGCGGGGTGAGTTGCAAGTCGTCGCGCGTCACTTTGATGCCGTCGCAAAGCGCGATGGCGCGCTCCAGCACATTCTCCAGTTCGCGCACGTTGCCGGGAAAGTCGTATTGCGCAAGGGCCTCAACCGCGTCTTTTTCCAATTGCGGCTTGGACACGCGCGCCTGGTTGGCGAGCCGCTCAAGAATTGCCGCGGCGATGTCCGGTACGTCCTCTCGCATATCCCGCAAAGCCGGCATACGCAACTCGATGACGTTCAGGCGGTAGTACAAGTCGTGGCGAAACTTTCCGGCCTCCACACACTGCGAGAGATTCTGATGGGTGGCGCTGATGATGCGCACGTCCACCGCGTCCTCCTGTGTGGAGCCGACCTTGCGCGCTTTCTTTTCCTGAATGGCGCGCAGCAGTTTCACTTGCATCGGCAGGGGAAGGTCCGCCACCTCGTCCAGGAACAAGGTGCCGCCATTGGCAGCCTGAAAAAAACCGTCGCGCTCGGAATCTGCCCCCGTGAAGGCGCCCTTCTTATAGCCGAAGAACTCGCTTTCCATCAGATTCTCGGGGATGGCCCCGCAATTAACGGGCACGAAAGGCTTCTCGCGTCGGGCGCTCTTTTGGTGAATGAGGCGCGCCGCCAATTCTTTCCCGCTTCCCGATTCGCCGCTGATATGCACCGGCGCCTCGCTGCGCGCCAGTTTGTCGATCAACTGCTGGACCTGGATGATGGCGGGGGAGTTACCCAACAGCGCACGTTCGCCCAAGTTGCCATCGGCGCCCTTTGCTTCCGGCTTGGGCAGGTTAAGTGCGGATTTGACCAGAGTACGCAACTGATCCAATCCCACCGGTTTGGCCAGATAGTCGAAGGCACCCGCCTTCAAGGCCGCCACCGCATTTTCGGTGTTGCCGTGGGCGGTGATTACCGACGTAGGCAAATCCATATTGTTCTTGGTGACGAACTCGACGATCTCCAGCCCACTGCCATCGGGCAACCGCATGTCGGTGAGACACAAATCGAAGTGGCGCTGCTGCAATTTGCCAATGGCTTCCTTGACACTCATGGCGCGCTCTACATCCAAGCCCATGCGCAGCAAGGTTAGCTCAATCAATTCGAGAATATCGACTTCATCATCCACCACCAGCACACAGCGTTCTTGGCCAGGAGGGCGCGCAATAGGTCCGTTCTGCTCTTTTCGCTTCAACTCTTGATTCCCTTGAAGATCACAATGAACTGCGCCCCTACGGGCAGATCCACGAAATCCAGCGAGGCGCCATTGCCTTCACAGATCTCTCGGGCGATGTACAAGCCGAGTCCGGTACCGGTCGCCGCTGTGGTAAAGAAAGGTTCGAACAGATGCGGCCGAATGGCCTCCGGTACGCCGGGCCCATCGTCCTTCACCGACAATTCTACCGCGCTGACTCCGGACGCCGCGCGTGTGCGGATCGCAATACTACCGGGCTTGCGCTGGCAATAGCGCAGCGCATTGCGGCACAGGTTCCACATCACCTGATTCAGATGGCTGCGGTCGAAGACGATGGCCTGATCTTTCTCCAGGACCAGCGAGATGATCTCCGGTTCGATTTTCTCGATCTGGCAGAATTGCCCGACGAAGGTATTCAAAAAGTCACTCAACAAGAAGGTCTCGCGGTGAGCGCGGTCTCGCCGGCTGAGTTTCAATACGTCTTGCACCATGCGATCGAGGCGCTGCGCATTCTCGTGGACAATCTGCAGCAAGCGACCTTGTGTTTCCGCAATCTCCGGCTCCTCGAGAAGAAGCTCGGTGGCGTGGTTGATGGCGGACAACGGATTGCGAATTTCGTGGGCAATGTTGGCGGTTAGCCGCCCCATCGCCGCCAATTTCATCTGCTGCGCCTGAGCTTGTACCCGGGTCAGATCCTCCAAAAAGATCACCACGCCGACGCGGCGGCTTCTCGCCACCGGCACAAAACGCGCTCCCGTCAGCTTATGAGCGATGACCGTACGCAGGGGGTCGGTGCTTTCGGAGGGATCGTCTCGCCATTTGTGCAAGCGCTCCGCCAGCACGCAGGCGTATTGATCCAACATTAGCTCCTTAGCGCCGGTTGGCAGCGGGCCCAGAATCTCGATGGCCCTGCGATTGATCTGCCGCACGACGCCTTGTTCATCCACCACTAGCACGCCGTCTTGCATGTCTTGAATGACCAGCTGGTTGACCTGCGCCAGGTTGGCGAGGTCCACTTCGCGCTGTGCCGCTAGTTGCTCGCTCGCCACCGTGTAGCGCGCCAGTGTATGCGCCAGCCAGGCGGTGGCGAAATATCCGGTGCTGAGCAATCCGGTCTGAATATAGGTGGTCAGAGCGGCGTGCTCAAAGACGACCTCGAAGGTTTGCTCCAGAAGAATGCCAAGCGTCGCCAGGGAAGCATAGGCCAGAGTCAACCGACCGCGACTAATCATGCCGGCCGCGGCGAGCGAGGCCAGCAACAGCAATCCGAGCCCACTACTCACACCCCCACTGGCGTATAGCAGCGAGGTGATGAACAGCACATCGGCCGCGACTTGGAAAGTCAGCTGAAAATCGAACTCCGGACGCCGCGAGCGAATGGTCAGGACGGACCCGAAGCTCACCATGGCGTATAGACCACTGGCATACAGGAACAATGCCGTATTGCGCGAGCCGAACACCGTATCGGAGAAGATCACCACCGCCGCCATCAACAACACAGCAACGATGAGCCGGTAAACGTTGAAAAAGAATAGGGAGCGCCAGTGGGTCTCAACCGATACCCGATCCGTGCCTGGCGGCTTCGCAACCGCCGAGCCAATGACCGCCTCGGCTCCCATCAGGGGAGAGCGCAGTTCCATGGAGCCTCTATTCACTTTGAAGTGCTTCGAACATCCGCGACTTTACGAATCCTTGTCCAGACCGATCTTCCGGTGTTCGTCGCTGCAGAACAGGCGCCCCTTGGAGGTAATGGCTTCGCTTCGGGGAAGATTCACGCGGCACACATCGCAGCGAACCATATCCTCCGGTAGCTTGCTTTCCGGTGGCCGTTTGCGATCCTCGATGCCAGCGTCCTTGCGCCAACTTTTGAAGAACAGATAAGCAACCAACAACAGTACGACGATGAAAAGGATCTTCAATGGATCAGTCCGTATGTTTGGATAATGTTTCGCTCGACCCGAAGTGCCTCACTTCGAGCACCAGGCGGTGGATTTGGTAATCATAGCCTAGCCTCGTTGCAAGTGTCACGACATTGTCATTGCACCCAACCCGACGACCCATCGCCAATCCGGTGATTGCACGACGATAATTTGGTGGGCAGAATAACGTCATGCGATGACGAATCTTTACTCTGACGTGTGTGCGATGCGGAGGACCGAATGCGCATGCACACCATTTGAAGGCTTGGTCGGGGTGAGAGGATTCGAACCTCCGACTCCTGCGTCCCGAACGCAGTACTCTACCAGGCTGAGCTACACCCCGAACTTCACAGGACACATCGGGAGAATCCGGACGCGGCGGATTCCGAAACTTGCAGGCTAGCAGGCCAGTACTAATTAGTAAGAGCGCAATTAGTAAGAGCGAGAAACCGCGAAGGAAGGCAATTGTAGCAGACCGTCTTTGTAGACAGAACCGGAAAGTCCACTCAACGAGGCCTTCGCCTTCTCCGCTTCCATCACCGCCTGCTTGCGCGTGTACTCCAAGGCCCCGGTGTGGCGAATGGCGGCCATCACCGGCTCGAACTCGTCCAACCCACCTTGTTCGATCGCGGTACGAATAACCTTTGCCTCCTGCGGTGTACCGTTTCGCATGGCGTAGATAAGGGGCAATGTCGGTTTGCCCTCCGTCAAGTCGTCCCCGAGGTTTTTGCCGGTCTGCGCAAGGTCGCCGGAATAGTCGAGAAGATCGTCGATCAGCTGAAACGCCGTGCCAAGCTGAGTACCATAGCGCGCCAGCGCCTCCTGCTGAGAAACCGAAATGCCGCCCACGATGCCACCCAAGCGCCCCGAGGCCTCGAACAGCTTGGCAGTCTTGTAGCGAATGACGCGCAGGTAGTCTTCTTCTGTGGTGTCCGGATTGTGGCAGTTCAGCAGTTGCAGAACCTCGCCTTCGGCGATGGTGTTGGTGGTATCCGCCAGGACTTCCATGACCCGCATATTCTGTACTTCCACCATCATCTGAAAGGCGCGGGAATAGAGGAAATCGCCAACCAGCACACTGGCGGCGTTGCCGAACAGGCTGTTGGCGGTGGGCCGGCCGCGACGCAAGGATGATTCGTCCACCACATCATCGTGCAAGAGAGTAGCGGTATGAATAAACTCCACAACCGCCGCCAGCGTATGGTGGGCGGAACCACGATACCCGCACGCACGCGCGGCCAGAATCACGAGCAGGGGTCGAAGCCGCTTACCGCCACTTTCGATGATGTGCTCGCTTACTTGCTGAATAAGGGCAACATCGGAATAGAGCCGCTCGCGGATTACGGCATTCATCGCGCTCAGATCGGCGGCAACGAGACGATGGATGGTCTCCAGGTCGTACTCAATCCGGGCCGGCGGAGGGGTTGTTTGAGAATGAACGGTATCGAGCATAGGTCGGCGTAGGATAACAGATGCGCCACCCCCTCCGCCCGATTTGCCGCCCAACTTTCGGAGCGCGCCAGACCCTCGTGCAATCTTGGTTTGACCATTCCCCCCGTTCTTGGGTATAGTTCGCGCCCTTTTGGAAAACGGCAGGCGCTCATGTACGCAATCGTAAAGACAGGCGGTAAACAATACCGCGTAAGCGCTGGCGAGAAACTTCAAGTGGAGAAGCTGCAAGCCGAAGTAGGCGCCGAGGTGGTATTCGACCAGATCCTCATGGTCGTGGATGGAGAGAATGTCTCCATGGGCAAACCCCTGGTGGCCGGTGCCTCCGTCAAGGCCAAGGTGCTCAGCCACAATCGCGGCGAGAAGATCAAGATCTTTAAAATGCGCCGTCGCAAGCACTTCCGCAAAACCTTGGGACATCGTCAGGACTACACCCAGATCGAGATTAGCGCCGTCGTTGGTACGGCCGCCTAACTCGCACCAATTAAGGAGATAGGACAATGGCACATAAGAAAGCAGGCGGCAGTTCGCGCAACGGGCGCGACTCCCAGTCGAAACGCCTGGGCGTGAAGCGCTTCGGCGGTGAGTTGGTCAACGCCGGCAGCATCATCATTCGTCAGCGCGGCACCCAGGTTCACCCCGGTACGAATGTCGGAATCGGCAAGGATCACACGCTATTCGCCAAAGTAGATGGCCACGTCAAGTTCCTCGTCAAGGGCGAGAACAACCGCAAGACCGTGACGATCATCCCGGCTGCCTAGCCTCACAGATTCACCCGCATTCAGAGCCCTATCGTAAGATAGGGCTTTTTTGTCTCTGGCGATTGCCTACCCCTCCTTTGCGCCCCTCCCGAAATGAAGTTTATCGACGAAGCCAATATCGAGATCCATGCCGGCAACGGCGGCGACGGCTCGGCACATTTCCGGCGGGAGAAGTTCATTCCGCGTGGCGGGCCCGATGGCGGGGACGGCGGCAAAGGCGGCAGCGTCTATCTCCAGGCCGACCGCAATCTGAACACGCTGATCGAATACCGCTTTGCCAGAATTCACCGCGCCCAGCACGGTGAACACGGCCATGGTTCGGACTGTTACGGCAAGGCGGGAGAAGATCTCACCTTGCGAGTCCCGGTCGGAACCATCGTGCGCGATGCTGAAACCGATGACATCGTGGCGGACCTTTCGGCCCACGACCAGGTCGCCGTGATCGCCAACGGCGGCGCCGGTGGGTCGGGCAATCTGCATTTCAAATCCAGCACCAACCGCGCGCCCAAACAGTTCACGCGAGGCGGCGTCGGCGAAATTCGCAAACTCAAACTCGAACTGCGCATACTGGCGGATGTGGGACTGCTCGGCATGCCCAATGCGGGCAAATCCACTTTTATCCGCTCTGTGTCCGCGGCCCGGCCCAAAGTCGCCGACTACCCATTCACGACGCTGCACCCCAATCTCGGCGTGGTGCGTATCGACCATAATCAGAGTTTCGTGGTGGCGGATATCCCCGGTCTTATCGAAGGCGCCGCCGATGGTGCGGGGTTGGGCCATCAGTTCCTGCGTCACCTCTCGCGTACGCGCTTGTTGTTGCACTTAGTCGATTTAGCGCCGGTTGCAGAGGACGTTGACCCGGTTGGTGAAGCTAAGGCCATCGTGGGGGAGCTGCGCAAGTACGACAAGGATCTGCAGCAAAAACCGCGCTGGTTGGTACTGAACAAACTCGACGTCTTCGACGAAGTAGAGCGCCCCCGCCGAATCAAGGACTTCACCCAACGCTACTTCCGCTCGAAGATTGCGGAGGGACAGGATCGCAAGAGAGTCTTCGCCATATCCGCACTCACGGGTGAAGGATGCCGGGAACTTACGCTGGCCATCGCAGAATTCCTCGCCCAAAAGTCGGCAGCCCAGGAACAGCCGACAAGCGTCTAGCGATGTCCGACCAGCAATCGTTAATCACGAACGCTAAGCGCCTGGTCATCAAGGTCGGAAGCAGCCTTGTCACCAATCAAGGCCATGGTTTGGATCACGCAGCGCTTGCGCGCTGGGCATCCCAGATCGCAGAGTTGAAGCGCCGACAGCGCGAAGTCATCCTGGTCTCCAGTGGCGCCGTGGCGGAAGGTATGCAGCGTCTGGGATGGCGTAAGCGGCCGCAGGCGTTGCACGATCTGCAGGCCGCCGCGGCCGTTGGCCAGATGGGATTGGTGGAAGCCTACGAGAAATGCTTTCGCACCCATAATCTGCGGGCCGCGCAAGTCTTGCTGACCCATGAGGATCTGGCGGATCGTAAGCGCTACCTGAATGCCCGCTCCACCTTGCGTACGCTACTGACGCTGAATGTGATCCCGGTCATCAACGAGAACGACACGGTGGCCACGGACGAGATCAAGTTCGGTGACAACGATACCCTGGCGGCGCTGGTAACCAATTTGGTGGAAGCAGATGCGCTGGTAATACTCACCGATCAAAGCGGCCTGTACACGGCCGACCCCAGGCAGAATCCACACGCCCAATTCGTGCACACCGCGCAAGCGGGAGACCCCGCCCTCGAAAACATGGCGGGAGGTGTTGGCAGCAGCTTCGCCAGAGGGGGCATGATTACAAAGGTTCTGGCTGCCAAACGTTCCGCGCGTAGTGGTGCCCACACCGTGATTGCCTCGGGACACGAAACGGACGTGCTGTTGCGCCTTGCCAACGGAGAGCTCATCGGCACCCATCTGCGCGCTGACACCATGACGCTTCAGGCCCGCAAACAGTGGCTCGCCGATCATTTGCAAGTAAGAGGCAAATTGCTTCTGGATGAGGGTGCCGCCCTCGCCCTCAAGCAAGGCGGAAAAAGCCTGCTACCGATCGGCGTGCATGATCTCGCGGGGGAATTCGAGCGCGGTGAAGCCGTTAGTTGCCTTGACCCGCACGGCGTAGAGATCGCCAGGGGATTGGTCAACTACAGCGCCGCGGAAACTCGCAAAATCCTGCGCAGCCCCAGTATCGAGATCGAAGCCAAGTTGGGTTACGTGGACGAACCCGAGTTGATTCACCGAGACAACTTGGTTTTACTCTAGCCCCGTGCGCTGGATCGAGCGGCAGTGGTCGAAACGCAATCTCCTGACTCTGGCGCTCACGCCTCTATCAACGGTGTTCTTAGGCGCCGTGTACTTACGACGTTTTTGCTATCGCGTCCGACTGCTGAACACGACGAAACTGCCGGTTCCAGTCATTGTCATCGGCAATATTTTCGTCGGGGGTACCGGCAAAACACCCTTGGTACTGTGGGCGGTGGATCTTCTCGCCAACGCCGGATTTCATCCGGGCATCATCGCGCGCGGTTACGGTGGGGACGGCATCGTGCAGCGCGTGACACCCCATAGCGACCCATCCAGCGCGGGCGACGAATCGGTATTACTTGCCCGACGAACCGGCAGGCCTATCTTCATCGGCCCGAAGAGAGTGCAAGTAGCGCAAGCACTGCTTGCCGCCCATCCGGAGTGCGATATCTTGATTTCGGACGACGGACTGCAGCACTACGCGCTCGGTCGCGACCTGGAGATTGCTGTGGTCGATGGAACGCGCGGAGTTGGCAATGGGTTATTGCTTCCCGCAGGGCCTCTGCGAGAGCCCGCAAACCGTTTACAAAGCGTGGACGCGGTCGTGTGCAACGGTCCGCCTTCAACGCTCGACGTCCCATGCCTTGCCATGGCACTAACCGGAGATCGTTGGACAAACTTATCGCAGCCTGAGCGAGAATTCTCCGCTGCGGATGTCAACGGCAAACGCGTGCACGCTATCGCCGCCATTGGCAACCCTGGACGTTTCTTCGAGCATTTACGCACACAAAATCTTCAGGTAGTCGAGCGTACATTTCCCGATCATCACCGGTTTCGTCTCGATGACCTCGCCTTCGCCGGTGATGACATCGTCCTGATGACGGAGAAGGATGCAGTAAAATGCGCCGTGTTCGCCAAGCCGAACTGGTGGTATCTCCCCGTCAATGCTCAGGTTGATCCTGCCCTGGGCGAACTCATCCTAGCCAAGGTACGTGCCCTGAATGGACGCTAAGCTCCTCGAAATTCTCGTCTGCCCCATCTGCAAAGGGCCGCTGCTCCATAAGAAAGCAGAACAGGAATTGATCTGCAAGCCGTGCCGCCTGGGCTATCCCATTAAAGAGGATATTCCGGTCATGCTGGAAGAGGACGCGCGCAAACTACCCGACGCCGAAGAAGTTTAGGCGCTCCCCACAGTCCGCATGGACTTCGTCGTCGTCATTCCCGCTCGCTACGCCTCTACCCGGCTGCCGGGCAAAGCGTTACTCGATATCGCGGGCAAACCCATGGTGGTGCACGTGGCGGAGCAAGCCAAGAAAAGCGGCGCCGCCGAAGTCTGGGTGGCCACGGACGATCAGCGCGTCGAGCTAGTCGTCAAGCGCTTCGGTCACGAAGTCATGATGACCTCCGCCCTTCACGCGTCAGGCACGGATCGACTGGCGGAAGTGGCCTGCGTACGCGGTTGGAATGAGGACCGCATCGTGATGAACGTCCAGGGTGACGAACCACGCATCCCACCCTCTCTTATTCGTGATGTCGCCAGAGTATTGAATGATGACCCCGGTGCAAGCATGTCTACCGCCGCGTTCCCGCTCGATAGCGCTGCGCGCGCCTTCGATCCGAATCTGGTAAAGGTCGTCCTGGATAAGCGTAGCCGCGCACTGTACTTCAGTCGCGCCACCATCCCATGGGCGCGCGATGACTTCACCAAATCCAAAGACGCCTTGCCCGCCGGGCTGCCGATCTACGGTCACATCGGCATCTACGGCTACCGCTGTGGCTTTCTGCGCAGCTACCCTACCCTGGTCCAACCCGATATCGAGCGTTTCGAAGCGCTGGAGCAACTGCGCGCGCTCTGGTACGGCTTCTCCATCGCCGTGACGCTTTCCCACGACGCACCGGAGCCCGGCATCGACACGGCGCAAGATCTCGAGAACGTGCGCCGCCTGTTCGCTCAAGAAACACGCCGTCTATAATGCCGCGCTCTTTGGCGCAGCCATCCTCGTTTTCCCACCAAGGCAAAAAACTATGCGACTCATCCTACTAGGCGCGCCCGGCGCAGGCAAAGGCACCCAGGCCGCGCACATCACCGAAAAGTATGGCATCCCCCAGATTTCCACGGGCGACATGCTCCGGGCCGCCGTCAAAGCCGGCGCTGCGCTGGGCCTCGAAGCCAAGAAATTCATGGATGCTGGCCAACTGGTGCCGGACCAGGTGATCATCGGACTGGTCAAGGATCGCATCACGCAGGCGGATTGCGCCAAAGGCTTCTTGTTCGATGGATTTCCCCGCACTATCCCGCAAGCCGATGCCATGAAGCAGGCAGGAGTGCCTCTGGATTACGTCGTAGTGGTCGATGTGGAGGACGCGGAGATCATTCGACGCCTGTCTGGCCGCCGTGTCCACGTGGGCTCCGGCAGAACCTATCACGTCGTCTTCAACGCGCCCAAAGTGGCCGGCAAGGACGACGTCACCGGCGAGGACTTGATCCAGCGCGAAGACGACAAGGAAGACACCATCCGCAAGCGTCTCGAGGTCTACCACTCCCAGACAAAACCCCTCGTGGAGTATTACGCCAAGTGGGCGGCCAGCGGCGACAAATCCGCACCCAAATGCCGCAAAGTCGCGGGCGTTGGCAGCATGGATACCATCCGTGATGCCATTTTTACGGCTCTACAGGGCTAATGTCTGCATAGGAGGATGGCATTTAGTCAAATCAATCAAGTAAGATAGTCGGTTGTCTCACTCGCATCTGGCGGCCTTGCCAGAGAACAAAGAAGTATCCAGCGGCGCAGAGCAACCTAGTACGCAAGTAAATAAGTAACAAGTAACTCCGGGGCGCATGCTGAACAAGCGCCACCGTACTTCCAGTTTTTTTATCTCAAGGGGGTTTCATGTCTAGTGGACTGGTATTCGCGCTTGGCTGCGCAGTCCTGGCGTTGCTGTATGGAGTGATCTCCATCCGGTGGATTTTGGCAAAGCCTGCGGGCAACGAGCGGATGCAGGAAATCGCCAACGCCGTGCAACAAGGCGCAAAGGCCTATCTCAACCGGCAATACGCCACCATCGGCATCGTGGGCGTAGTGCTGACGGTCATCATCGCCATCGTCCTCGGCGCATCAACCGCCGTCGGATTCGTCATCGGTGCGGTGCTCTCGGGCGCCGCCGGTTACATCGGCATGAACGTGTCTGTACGCGCCAACGTGCGTACGGCGGAAGCCGCGCGTCACGGTATCGGTCCGGCGCTGGACGTTGCCTTCCGTGGTGGCGCCATCACCGGCATGTTGGTGGTCGGTCTAGGTCTACTCGGTGTCGCGGGTTACTACGCTTTTCTGAAAAGCACCGCCGGAGCCGAAGAGGCCATCGATCACATCATCCACCCCTTGATTGGCCTGGGCTTCGGTTCTTCCCTGATTTCCATCTTCGCGCGTTTGGGCGGCGGGATCTTCACCAAAGGCGCGGACGTCGGTGCCGACCTAGTGGGGAAGGTGGAAGCCGGCATCCCCGAAGACGATCCACGTAACCCCGCGGTGATCGCGGACAACGTGGGCGACAACGTCGGTGACTGCGCAGGCATGGCGGCGGACTTGTTCGAAACCTATGCCGTGACCACGGTAGCCACCATGCTGTTGGGTGCACTGATGCTAAAGGATAACGCCGAAGCCGCCGTGATTTATCCCTTGGCTCTGGGCGGGTTCTCCATCATCGCCTCCATCGTCGGCTGTTATTTCGTCAAGGCCCAACCCGGCCAGAAGATCATGAACGCGCTCTATCGTGGCCTGATCGTCGCCGGGGTGCTCGCCTTGATTGCCTTCTATCCGATCACTACGTGGCTGGTGCCGGACAACATCCTGGACAGCGTACTCGGTATCACCGGCGGCGGTCAGTTGCGGCTCTACGGTGCAGCCATCGTTGGCTTGGTGTTGACGGGCTTGATGGTCGTCATCACCGAGTACTACACCGGCACAGACTTCAAACCGGTTAAGCACGTGGCAAGTTCGTCCCAGTTCGGCCACGCGACGAACATCATCGCCGGCTTGGGCGTATCCATGAAGTCTTGCGCCTGGCCGGTGCTGGCCGTTTGCGCGGCCATCTACTCGGCCTATACCCTTGGTGGGCTCTACGGTATCGCGATTGCCGCCACCTCCATGTTGTCCATGGCGGGCATTATCGTGGCGCTTGACGCTTACGGCCCCATCACCGACAACGCCGGCGGCATCGCCGAAATGGCCAACCTGCCAAAGGAAGTGCGTAACGTCACCGATCCGCTGGATGCCGTGGGCAACACGACCAAAGCTGTCACCAAGGGCTACGCTATCGGCTCGGCAGGACTGGCAGCGCTGGTTCTGTTCGCGGACTACACCCACGCCCTGAAAGCCGCAGACAGAGTCGTTACCTTCGATCTTTCCAATCCTGCGGTCATCATCGGTCTGTTCATCGGGGGTCTGGTGCCCTATCTGTTCGCCGCCATGGCGATTGAAGCGGTGGGCCGCTCCGCCAGCGCGGTGGTAGAAGAAGTACGCCGCCAGTTCCGTGAGATCAAAGGCATCATGGAAGGTACCGCCAAGCCGGATTACTCACGCGCGGTGGATATGCTGACTAAAGCAGCCATCAAGGAGATGATCGTTCCCTCCATCCTCCCCGTGTTCGTTCCTGTCGTTGTGGCCTTTGGTATCGGCGCCCTCATGGGCAAGGACGCAGGCATTCAAGCCCTGGGCGGTGTGCTGATGGGTACCATCGTTACCGGCCTGTTCGTGGCCATCTCAATGACCACCGGTGGTGGCGCATGGGATAACGCCAAGAAGTACATCGAAGACGGTCACCACGGCGGCAAGGGCTCCGATGCCCATAAGGCCGCCGTCACCGGCGATACCGTGGGCGACCCTTACAAGGACACCGCGGGCCCTGCGGTGAATCCATTGATCAAAATCATCAACATCGTGGCTTTACTGCTTGTACCCCTGCTGTAACGATCGCCCCACCATACCGGGTCATTCGATAAGGTGAGCGGGCAGGTCTGCGCATGGAACAGCACTCAGCTTTGTCCGATGGCCGGGTAAAGGGTGATCTGCTGTTCTTCGGAGTCTGGAATAGGATAGGCGCTGCGCCGGCCCGTCACTATTGCGGCCGCAATTTGCAGCGTTGGTCCAAACACTGCACTCTGGGGAGCCGCGGTAGCACGCAGGCAGAGGTTGGCTGGCTTGCCATCTGAGCCTCTTCCTGCAAAAAGGCGTATTCCGCCGCTCTTGCGCTGAGCGTGTCCGGGTTTGTTTTCGCGGTGGCGGAATAGGCCAGATACTCGTCGGGCTTGCCGCAGGGTTTCACGCCCAAGGCAAGCACGCGGCAATAGACCAGGTTCGTGCACACGGGATCGCCGATCAAATCGATGATCTCCTTGCGCAACCGCACCAGTGCGTCCGCATCGCTGTCACCGACACTGCCGCCCTTGTCTTGTGCCCATAGGTTGCATGGGTTGGTGCAAAACAGCGCGGCCAACGCAAGCATGGCCGCGGTTCCGATCCGCTTAGGCAATGGTGACATCTTTGTTCAGGTAGATATCCTGGATGGCATTGAGCAATTGCACGCCTTCCTGCATGGGTTTCTGGAAGGCTTTGCGCCCCGAGATGAGGCCCATGCCGCCCGCGCGCTTGTTGATGACCGCCGTGCGCACCGCTTGCGCCAAGTCGCCTGCGCCCTTCGATTCGCCGCCAGAGTTGATCAGGCCCGAGCGTCCCATATAGCAATTGGCGACTTGGTAGCGCACCAAGTCAATGGGATTGTTCGAAGACAGCTCGCTGTAGACCTTGGCGTGCGTCTTGGAGAATTTCACGGCGTTGAAGCCGCCGTTGTTCTCCGCCATTTTCTGCTTGATGATATCCGCTTCGATGGTGACGCCCAAGTGGTTGGCCTGGCCCGTCATGTCCGCGGAGACATGGTAGTCGGTGCTTTCCTGTTTGAAGGCACTGTTTCGTAGGTAGCACCACAGCACCGTCGCCATACCGAGCTTATGTGCGTGTTTGAAGGCTTGCGACACTTCCCAGATCTGCCGGCGGGATTCGGGAGAGCCGAAGTACACCGTGGCCCCCACCGCCACTGCACCCATATCGAAGGCCTGCTCCATATCGGCGAACATGCTTTGATCGTAGGTATTGGGATAGGAGAGGAATTCGTTGTGATTGAACTTCAGAATAAACGGAATGCGGTGCGAATACTTGCGCGCCACGCAGCCCAGCACCCCCAAGGTGGAGGCCACGGCATTGCAGCCGCCTTCGATGGCCAGCTTGACGATATTCTCAGGGTCGAAGTAGGCGGGATTGGGTGCGAAGGAGGCGCCGGCGGAGTGCTCTATACCCTGGTCTACGGGGAGAATCGATAGGTATCCGGTACCGGCGAGCCGCCCATGATTGAACAACTGGGCCATGCTGCGCATGACGGACGGGGTGCGGTCACTGGCACTCACTACGCGTTCGACGTAGTCCGGACCGGGCAAGTGCAAGGAATCCCTGGATAGGGTCTTGCACTGGTGTTTGAGCAAACTATCCGCGTCAGCGCCCAGCAGGGCGGCGATATCTGTCATGGCTTCTCCGTAGGGGTAGGGTGGTCGATGGGCGCTATTATCCTCAATCGGCGGCCTTGCTTGAAGCACCCGAGTGCGCGCACCGCCGTGGGTGGCAAAATCAATGGTCACAGTAAGCCGAGAACTTTGAAATACCCGGACGGCGAGCCGAGGGCAGGTCTAGAATGCATTCGCCATGACCAAGTATCAATTCAGAATCCGCACACGCCGCGGCATGATCGTCGAGAACGTCGCAATCGCAGGCAAAGATCAGCCCGACGCGGAGCGCAAACTCTTCCAGATGTACTACGAGTGCGAAGTGCTCGACGTACTGGAATCCGATCTGAATACGCGGCCTGAGCCAACCGACATCGACAGCATCATCTCCCTTATCTCGCGCCAAGACCGCGAGTCCGACCGGCAAGGCTAAGGTAAGAACCCCACCGCCATCAGTTCATCGAGCAGCGCCTCGTAGTCCTTCGCCCCCCGGCTCGCAGGTGCGCGTGCGAACACGTCCGAGTTCGTCGCCGGACTCTCGGCGATGCTGACGCTCTCTGAAATTCGGGTCTCGCACAGTTCCTCCCCGTAGCGTTGCTTGAGTTGCTTGTAGATGTCGTGGGACATGCGACGGCGGCCGTCGAAGCGCGTCATGACGAAACGCCGCGGCAAGCGCCGCTTGAACACATGCTCAAGGGCCTTCAAGGTTTTTTCCACCTGCAACACCCCCTTAACGGCCAGCCAATCGGCCGAAATGGGTACCAGGATCCGGTCTGAGGCAAAGATGGCATTCAGACTCAGCACCCCGAGCAGCGGGCAGCAATCGATCAGGATCGGCCGACCGGTGTTCAGGTTCTCCCGGGCAATTCCGCTATTGAGACGATTGAGCGCCTGCGGGCCCTTGCCCAGTTGGCTATCCACCTTGGACAACTCCAAATGCGCTGGAATGATGGGCCAACCTCCCAAGCCTTGTCGCACCAGTCCCGTCAAAGGCTTTTGCATCGTATAAAAGGCGGAAATGCTGTCGTCGGCATTCGGCACGCTCGTACCCGTGATGGCGCTCAGGTGAGCCTGCGGATCAAGGTCGATGGTGAGCGGAGTATTCCCTCGTCGCGTCAGAGCGGCGGAAAGATTCAGCGAGGTGGTGGTCTTACCGACGCCACCCTTCTGATTGAAGATTGCGACTCGGGCCATGGTGACCTCAAGACAGCGGGGAATTCCGTGTTCCGGAATGGGTGAGTAGTCTTGAGCAGAAAGCGGGGCTTGTCAATTCGACTTCGCGGTGGCCTGAGTAACCGCCTGCCGCCAGCCCGATAGGAGCGCTCCACGACGATCGGCCGACATCTCGGGCTCGAATACCCGATCTTTGAGCCACTGTGCATCGATCTGCGCTGCGTCACGCCAAAACCCCACGGCAAGACCGGCGTGGTACGCAGCACCGAGAGCGGTGGACTCCCACACGCGCGGGCGCACCACGGGAATACGCAAGATGTCGGCTTGGAATTGCATCAATAGATTGTTCCTCGCCGCGCCTCCGTCAACGCGCAACTCGCGCACTGCTATACCCGAATCTTTTTCCATGGCGGACACGAGATCCGCGTTTTGATAGGCAATGCCTTCAAGCGTGGCACGTGCTATGTGTGCAGCGCTCGTACCGCGTGTTAATCCGGTGATCATTCCTTTGGCGTGTGGATCCCAGTGCGGTGCACCAAGTCCCGTGAACGCAGGCACTACATACACTCCGCCGTTGTCCGGCACGCTCGCGGCGAGCGCCTCCACATCCGAAGCCTGACGAATAAGGCCCAACCCATCGCGCAACCATTGCACCACTGCACCCGCGATGAAAACGCTGCCCTCCAGCGCAAATTCTCTATGCCCGGACCTGCTCCACGCCGCGGTGCTCAGCAATCGCTGTCGCGAACAGACGATCTCATCTCCCGTATGCATTAACATGAAGCAACCGGTGCCATACGTATTCTTCACCATGCCGGGCTTGATACAGCGTTGGCCGAAGAGTGCGGCTTGCTGATCGCCGGCGATTCCGGCAATAGCGATGTCTCGATCGCTGCGCGCCGCCTCGCCGGATGAGTCAACTACATCGGGCAACATAGCTCTAGGAATGCGCAGATGCCCAAGCAACTCATCATCCCAAGCACCGGTGCGAAGATTGAATAGCAGTGTCCGCGACGCGTTGCTTGAGTCGGTGACGTGGCGACGTCCCTGGGTGAGCCTCCAAATCAGCCAAGAGTCCACGGTGCCGAAGCATAGCTCACCCGCACCCGCGCGCTGCTGACCATTCGGGATGTGATCGAGAATCCAGCGGATTTTCGTTCCGGAGAAATAGGGATCGAGCAGCAAGCCGGTTCGATCGGTGAACAGCGTTTCCAGGCCTTGCTCTCGCAGTGATTCACACAACGGCGCGCTACGTCGGTCCTGCCAAACAATGGCGTTGTACAGCGGCGCACCGTTGGCCCGCTCCCAGACGATGGTGGTCTCGCGCTGGTTGGCGATACCGATGGCGGCAACTTCTGTCGCGGTACAGTTGGATTGGCGCATCACCTGTGCGAGCGTATCACGTTGAGTGCGCCAGATCTCCTCGGGATCGTGTTCCACCCAACCCGGCTGCGGAAAGTGCTGCGTGATTTCCTGTTGTGCAACCGCGCGTATCGCCCCGGCGCGGTCGATCAACAGGGCGCGCGAGCTGGTCGTACCTTGGTCAAGAGCAAGAATGTACTTCGACATGGGCATCGCGGTCCTGTGCTAAATTCGTCGGTGACCCGACCAGAATATACCCTCACTCCCTTTGGACCCCCTAGCGCAGGATCACGTCCTCGTCGATACGCTTCAGCGGCTGCATCTGCTCGAGCCTGGACAGACGCCTGAAATAACACCGCTTACAGGAGGTGTGTCCTCCGATATCGTGCGGGTGCGGGTGGGCGATCGCTCCTATTGCGTAAAACGTGCGCTGCCAAAGCTAAAGGTAAAAGCGCCATGGCACGCGCCCATCGAACGCAATCATTGGGAGGTGGAATGGATGCGCACTGCCGCTGTCATCGAGCCGACCGCGGTGCCGGCTGTACTGGGTGAGGATCGCGCATCGGGCGTGTTTGTGATGGAGTACTTGGATGCTGCGCACTACCCACTGTGGAAGCGACAGTTAGCCGAGGGCGTGATCGAGGCGAGCGTGGCTCAGCAAGTCGGCAGCCGCATCGCGCGTATCCATGCCGCCACGGCGCGCAGACCGGAGATTCGCCGTCGTTTTGCCACCGGTCATATTTTTCTACCCATACGCATCGAACCCTATTTGCTGGCAGCAGCACAGGTGCATACGGACTGTGCGCCACAACTCATGGCGCTGGCGCAGGCCACGGCCCTGACGCAGTTGGCGCTCGTGCACGGCGATGTCAGTCCGAAGAACATCTTGATCGGTCCGCACGGGCCGGTGTTCCTGGATGCCGAGTGTGCTTGGTATGGCGACCCTGCTTTCGATCTCGCCTTCTGCCTGAATCATCTGTTGCTCAAGTGTTTGTGGCGACCGCAGTGGACGCAACGCTATCTCGAGAGCTTTCGTTGTCTGCACAATGCGTATATGACCAGGGTGGATTGGGAAACGAGTGCCGCCATCGAAGCACGCACGGCTCGTTTACTGCCCGGGCTATTGCTGGCGAGGGTAGATGGGAAATCTCCGGTGGAATATGTCACGCAGGCGTGGCAAAAAGAGAAAGTGAGGGCGGTGGCGCGCTCGCTCTTGCTCACGCCGGTTGATAGGCTTGGAAGGATTGAACAGCGGTGGCGAGACACCATGGCGGATAGAACCGCGTAGCGAAGCTGCGTTACGCGCAGCGATAAAAGGGACTTCGCGGGCGGGGTATTGACCCCGCCCTTGACTAAATTGACCAAAGGGAGCTACGTACAAATCACTTCGCCCCCTTTGGAAACCCCCGAAGTTTGCCCCCGCGCCAAGAGTGCGGGGAATACGAGTTGAC